>CAYWKN010000018.1:0-21308 GCA_964458765.1 uncultured Verrucomicrobiota bacterium | reverse complement strand
ACCCCAACCCCCGTATGTGCTCTGGACTTCCACCAACCTCACCGGCACCTGGACTCCCCTGACCAACATCCCCATCCGCACCCCGCCGGTCAATACGGCGCCCGTACCGCCGACCCCTCCCGACACACCAGCGTTCTTCCGGATTTCCATTACCAACTGACGGAGCCCCCATGCAGATCATCGAACCCCACATCCACATGTACTCCCGCACCACCGATGATTACCAGGCCATGTACAAGGCCGGCATCCGCGTCTGCGTGGAACCTTCCTTCTGGCTCGGCGCCAATCGCCGGTATGCCGGAACATTCTTCGACTACTTCAGCCTCATCCTCGACTTCGAAACCGTCCGTTCCCGCCGGTTCGGCATCGATCACTTCGCCGCCGTCTCCCTGAACCCGAAGGAAGCCGAAGATCCCGGGCTCGCCGACGAGGTGATCGCCGGGCTCGGCGCCTATCTGGATCACCCCCGCTGCGTGGCTCTCGGCGAGATCGGTTTCAACAACATCACCGCCAACGAGGAAAAAGCCTTCGTCGCCCAACTGCGAATCGCCAGGGCCCGCCGCATGCCGGTGATCATCCACCTGCCGCACCAGGACAAACTGCGCGGAACCCGCCGCACGATCGCCATCCTCCGCGACGAAGCCATGGATCCCGACAGGGTCATCCTCGACCACAATACGGAGGACACCATAGCCGTCGCCAAAGATTCCGGATGCTACTGCGGCATGACCGTGTATCCCATCTCCAAGCTGTCGCCCGAACGGGTGTCGGCGATCCTCCGGCAATACGGCAGCGAGCGCATGATCGTGAACGGGTCCGCCGACTGGGGAGTCTCCGATCCCCTGAGTCTCGTGAAGGTG
Organism: uncultured Verrucomicrobiota bacterium; assembly: GCA_964458765.1. Taxonomy (GTDB): domain Bacteria; phylum Verrucomicrobiota; class Kiritimatiellia; order CAIKKV01; family CAITUY01; genus CAIVSY01. Next base: position 20,448 of record CAYWKN010000018.1, on the reverse strand, counting down.
GTGGCGCGCCTGCGGGAGGATGGCTTTTCCGGGGAGCCCATCCAGCGGCTGGTCAGGGACAACGCCATGGCGTTCTACAGTGCCTCGCCGAACTGGAAACCGGATTTCGGCATCCAGCCGCTTGACCCGCGTGAATTCCAGCGGTGACCGCTACCCGAGGCCCTGCAGAACCCGTTCCACCACCGCCTCGTGATCGAGCCCCTCGCAGGACACCACCACATCCGCGTACTGGTGATACAGCGGCGCGCGCTCCACGTACAGCGCGTCCAGCGTCTGGCCCGGCAGCATGACCACGCCGCGCGCCGAAAGGTTCCGGAGCCGCGCCCGGATCCTGGCCACAGGAAGATCAAGGTACACCACCCATCCCTGTTGCTTGAGATGACGCATGGCGGCATCGCTGTAGACCACGCTGCCGCCCGTGGCGATCACATGACGCCGGCACTCCAGTCCGAGCACATGCCGTTCCTCGATGGCCCGGAAGACCGCCAGGCCTTCGCGGTCAATGATCTCCTGCAATGGCCGCCCTTCCGCCGCCTGGATGCAGACATCGGTATCGAGGAACGACCGCCCGGTGACTTTCGCCAGCAGCACGCCCACCGTGCTCTTGCCTGCGCCCGGCATGCCGATGAGAACGATATTCCGATCCCCCGGCTCCGTTCTCATTCGCGCGGGGCCCCACTCCGCCGCCCCAGGCCGGCGAGCGTCTTCTTGAGATGCTTGCGCCGGAATTCATCCTCATCCCAGGCTTTCGCGGAAAGTTCCTTCCTCGCACTGAGCCGGAAAAGATGCGTTTGCGCCTCCACCCATTCCCCGTCATCGGCCAGCACATTGACCTCGCCGCGATGGAACAACGCGCCCTGGAACGCATCCAGGCGCCGGAGTATCTCGTCGTCCACGCCCGCATAGAGCACACCCTCGGTGGTCGAATCGGGAAACGGGATCAGCGCCGCCTGGGATATCCCGGCCAGGCGCAGTTGCCGGTACCCGTGGATTTCGCCGAACCGCCGGTCCAGATCGCGGCCCGCCACCTCCCGCGCCAGTTCGCGCAGCATCAGCGGCCCATACACGAAAAGATTCACGGCCATACCGCCACCCCTATTACTCGAATTCCATCCGGACACGGTATTCCGTGTAGTCGCCCGCCTCGATGTACACCCGCAGGATCGTCAGCCGCCCCTCCAGGATGTCGATATCCGCCCCGTACTGCCGGTCGCCGTCGTCCTCGTCCAGCACAACCCGGTACACGCCGGGATTCGCCTCCACGGGCAGATAGGAATCGTCATCCACCTCGCCGCGGGAAATCCCGTTGAGATACAGGTTGATGTCCGACGCCGTGTTGTTCTCCACAATCAGGGCGCCCTTGCCCGGGGAAGGCACAAAATCGAAATCCCCCTCCGATTCGTCACAGCCGGTTCCCGCGGTGAGCGCAACGCTCAACACCGCCGCCGCCAGCCATCGCCGCCAGGATTCCTCCGCCATCCGAATGATCCGCGCGCGCATAGGTCCTCCTTGGAATGAGCACGTGATTGATTCGTTTCCTGCCATGGAGTATCTTGCAGTTATTCGCGATGTCCAGATAAATCGAGGTTCATCACGCCATGGAAACCGTAGTTCTCCTGACCATTTCCAACATCTTCATGACCTTCGCCTGGTACGGGCACCTGAAGTACAAATCGTCGCCGCTCTGGATCGCCATTCTGGCAAGCTGGTCCATCGCCTTCGCGGAGTATTGCTTCCAGGTGCCCGCAAACCGCATCGGTCACGGACGCTTCAACGCCGCCCAGTTGAAAACCATCCAGGAAGTGATCACGCTGGTGGTATTCTGCTTTTTCTCCGTCCTCTATCTGAAGGAAGAGATCCGGTGGAACTACCTGGCCGGCTTCGCCTGCATGATCGCCGCCGTCTTCTTCGTGTTCCACAAGTGGTAACACCATGTCGCGCAAGGAAGACGGCCACACCCGGCGTTACGGCCCCTCCGCACTTTCAAACGCATGATGAACGGATTCGAAGATCTCTTTTGACAATAGCGGGAACGCGTAGTTCTGGAATTCTTGATCGTCCATATAGCGGGTGACAATCTTGTCGTTGTCGGCCATCCGTTGGATCATCAGTTCCTCGATCAACTTCCGAATGCCGAGTTGGAACTTGTCGAGCGGGTTGGCCCGGGCCGTTCGGATGACTTTCTCGTCCTTCACAGCCTTCTCTTTGATCTGCTGGAAGAAGAGCCGGTCCTCTTCCGTAAAACTCGTGCCGAACCGGTCGTTCAGAACCTGGATGATCTCCGACAAGGGCACCTTCACATCCTTGGCCTTTCCGGTCCCGACGTCGGTTGGGCTCTTCACGCACTCTGGCGGCCCCTCTTTGACTTGGATGGCGCCGGAAGATATGCGCTCCAGCCGGTAATACTGCAAGCCGACTTCGTCCCCCAGTTTCAGCACAGTGGTGTCGCGATCCAGTGGCAGGTGGGGCAGAAGGAATCGCCCGTACTGTACAGCATCTCCAACTCGGGGTCAGCATAGGGCACGACCTGGCTCAGGAAGGCGTATATCTGGACGTATCCGCTCAACTTCTCCCGGAACACCGTGCGCTTCTCTTCCTCATCGATCGCCTTGAAACGGTCCACGGCGGGCTGCAAGTGCTGCTGCATTCGTGCATGGTCGCCCGCATTCTGCTGCTGCGCGTGCCGGTAGAATATCCGTGCGAACGCCTCGACCTCGCTCCAGAAATAGACTTGGCCTTGGTCTAATTCGTGTTTCAGCGTCTCCAATTTCGACGGGTCTGACGCCTCCTGAAGGCTGGTGGCATCGTAGTACGGCTTGAACGCGCGGTAGATGTCGTCACGCTGGTTCACGAAATCGAGGACGAACGGTTCGTTCTTGCCTGGAATCTTGCGGTTTAAACGGGACAGCGTCTGCACCGCTTGAACGCCGTCCAACCGTTTATCCACATACATGGTGTGGAGAAGCGGTTGGTCGTAGCCGGTCTGGTACTTGTTGGCGACCAAAAGAACTTGGTAATCGGGTGACTCGAAGCGGTCCGGCAACTGCGATTCGCTGATGGACTTGCCGGTCACCACGTCAGGGTTCATGCCGGGTTCGGTGTATTCGACCCCCGTGTCCGGGTCCTTGACCGTGCCGCTGAATGCCACCAAGGGGCGCACGTCGGTGTAGCCGTTCGCGGCAATGTAGCGTTCAAACGCCAGTTTGTAGCGCACGGCGTGCAGGCGGGAAGAAGTCACCACCATCGCCTTGGCGCGGCCGCCAATCTGGTTCTTCACGTGCAACCGGAAGTGTTCAACCATCACCTCGGTCTTCTGCTCGATGTTGTGCGGATGCAGACTCATGAACTTCGCCAGCGCGCGTGCCGCCTTGCGCTTCGGCACGTTCGGGTCGTCCTCTACCGCCTTCACTAGCCGGAAATACGTGTCATACGAGGTGTAGTTCTGGAGCACGTCCAGAATGAACTCCTCCTCGATCGCCTGTCGCATGCTGTAGGTGTGAAAGGCCTCCGGCGTGCCGTTCGCTCCGGGCCGTCCGAATAGTTCGAGGGTCTTGCCTTTGGGCGTAGCGGTGAAAGCGAAGAAGCTCAGATTGGGTTGCCGCCCCCGCGACTGCATGATCTGATTCAAGCGGTCTTCCCAGTCCGGTTCGCCGTCTTCCGGTTCTGGCGCAGCATTCGCGCCAAGAATGGACTTCAATTCCCGCGCCGTCTCGCCGGTCTGACTGGAGTGTGCCTCGTCCACGATCACCGCATATTTTCGGGCGGCGATGGCGGTTTCCCATTCCTTGGCCTGCCGTTTCTCCTCGTCGGTTGCATGGTCCTGGTTCCCTGCCCGCCGCAGCCCATCGGGCGAAGGCGGGTCCGCGCCGAAAGCCCCCGCCTCCTTGGCTTGCGACAGGTGAAGCAGCCCGCGCAACACGAACGGGAACTTCTGCAAGGTGGTAATGACGATCTTGGTGCCGTCAATCAGCGCCGCCGCTAGTTGCTTGGCGTCCTCGTCAATCGCCTTCACCACGCCTTGCGCGTGCTCGATCTGGTAGATGGCGTCCTGCAACTGCTGGTCGAGAATGCGGCGGTCAGTGATGACGACGCAATCATAGGTCTTCTCGTCCTTCTCGTTGTGCAGACTCGCCAGCCGGTGGGAAAGCCAGGAAATGCTGTTGGTCTTTCCGCTTCCCGCTGAATGCTGGATCAGGTAATTGCGGCCCACGCCTTCCCGGCGGGCGGTTGCCACAAGTTTTCGCACGGCGTCGAGTTGGTGGTAACGGGGAAAGATTACCGTCTCTGTCGTGACCCGAATCTTGCCGCCCTTGCCATCGTCCTTCTTCTGATCGCGTTTCTCGATAAACATGAAATGGCCGAGAATATCCAGGAAACTGTCCCGTTGAAGGACCTCCTCCCAGAAATAGCCCGTCCGGTACCCGGATGGATGCTGCGGATTGCCCGCGCCACATTGGATGTCACCCGGATGACTCCCCCGGTTGAACGGCAGGAAATGTGTCCGCTCCTTCGCCAGGCGCGTGGTCATGTGGACCTCGTCCGGGTCAGCGGCGAAGTGTACCAGGGCGCGGTTCTTGAACTGGAACAGTGGAGCGCGCGGATCTCGGTCCTCACGGTACTGGTTCACCGCCTTGCGCCAACTCTGACCGGTCCCGGGATTCTTCAACTCGCACGTCGCCACCGGCAACCCGTTGAGGGCGAACACCATATCTACCGTTGAGTTATCGCCGGGATGGCATGGAGTTTGCCGAGTGATCGTTAGTTGGTTCTTGTTGAACAGGTCAATGATCTCGTAGTTCAGCCCGTGTGCCGGTTTGAAATAGGCCAGTCGGAACGTCTTGCCGTAGAACTTGAACCCGTGCCGAAGCACGTGGAGCGTACCCTTGATGTCCAGCTCCTTGACCAGCGACGCGATGAGCATGGTTTCGAGGCCGGGGCCGTGAAGGTCGCGCATCTGCTGCCACAGTTCCGGTTGCGTATCCTGAAGGAACGCGAAGATCCGCGTCGGAGAGAGCGCACGCTCCTTGTCCCATTCGGCGTTGGCGCCGGACTTCCAACCCGACTGTCCGAGGAGGATTTCCTCCACGTGGGTTTCAAAGTCGCGTTCGGTGGTTTGGCTCACTCTTCCACCCTCTGCTTCGCCAAGAGACCTGCGAGGAGATCGAGTTTCTCCTTCACCTCGACAGGGATGGTTGCCTCCACGTCCTTAACCAACTCATGCAACTCCCCCTTGCGAAGGAGCATCGGCATGCTCACGGCCATGGCCAGTCGCCGAAAGAACTCCTCGGCCAAGTCACTGAGTTTCAGACGGTCGGTCTTGGTCTCCCAGATTAACTTGGCGGCAACGGCATCGAGTCGCCGGTATGTATCATAGTCGGCCTCGCTACCGCCGAACACGCGCTCGACCAACAGCGCCTTCATTGTGGTAGCGATCTGGTCCCGGAAAGCGTTGAACAACTCCATGCCTTGGTATTGCCGCACGGCATACCGCTCCAGAAGTTCGGGCGTGATAAAGTAGTTCTCAGCCTCGTATCGGCGCCAGTAGACGACCTCAAGCCCTTGCTCCTTGAATCCCTGTCTGCCCTTGCCGTCATTGTCAAGAATACCCACGGCCAGAAGGCCGGGTATGAGTTTCAACAGTCCGAGGTAGTGCTCGCGAGGGGCGATGCCAAAGCCGCCTTCGACCTGCTCAATCTCCATCTCCACCGTCGGATCAGGATGCGTGTTCTGGACGTAGTACACGTTCAGCTTGTCGTCCCACACCTTGGCCAACGGGTGCCCGAGTTTGACGGCCAACGCCCGCAGCATATCGAGATCAGTGCTGCCCTCCACATACACCACATAACCGCACTCGCGCGCCCGGATGTAATGCTCGGCTCCATACTGCTTCAGCGTGGCCTTGATCGTAGTCTTGTTGGCCAGGTTGTCCGCATCGCCCCCGAGCAGCAACGTCAGGTTACGATCCAGGGCCTCGTCCAGAACCACTTCTGAATGGGTGACCAAGATGACCTGGCAGCCGTTCTCCTGGGCGATAGCGCGCAGAAGCACATAGACCTGCCGTTGTCGCAGAATCTCCAGATGCGCATCGGGCTCGTCCACCAGTAGGACGCTCTTCTTGTGCGCGAATAGGTACGAGAAGATCAACAGCAACTGCTGGAAGCCGCGCCCGGACATGGAGATATCCAGTTCGCCGCGCACATTGCCATCGGAGTAAAACAAGTCCACGGCGCCACGATCATTCTCCTTAGGCTCCGACACTTTGGCCTTGAAAAGACGCTGCATTAAGTCCGCGATGCGCGCCCAGTCGGTCTTCGACTGCTGATAGACAAGCAGACACAGATTGCGCAACACCTCAGCCGTGCTCCCCCGTCCAAGATGGTAGTCTATCCGGTTCGGTTTCATGACCGCCTCGTCGGAAGCGATGCCCGACATCGAATAAAGCAACGCGACGTCCAGTTTCGCGGCCGCCTGGAGGGCCTCGACCTCCGCCGCCGTTTCGGCCGAAGGCGTACAGTAGATCAACTCGTCGCTGGCGTGGTGCGAGAAGTCCATGGCAATCGGCACGATCCGTTCGCCGTGCTGAAATCCCAGCGTGATGCGCACCTTGTTCCCGGAGACCTTCATGTCGTGCCAGAAGTAGCGGGTCTTGGGCACTGGAACCTGAAGCAGATTCAGGCGGTTGATCGGCTTGCCCGTACGCTTCTTGGCTGTCGAGGTCTCCGACTCCTCGACCCAGACCTTGACCGCCTGCGACCAGAGGGCGATGGCCTGGATCGCGCTCGTCTTGCCGCAGTTGTTCGGCCCAATCAGCACGGCCGGATGATCCAGTTCGATCCGCTGTTTGCCGCTGAATCGCTTGAAGTTCTCCAGCTCAAGGTAATGAAGGAATCTCATGTTATACCTCTTATGCTGCCTCGCCACACCGGTACGCCGGGAATAACCGCCGAACTGCACGCGGGCCGACCAAGTGGTTAAGGATCTTGTAGTTGTGACGTTCGAACCGGATGCGGCCGGCAACGATGGCCGGATGAACACGGGTTCTCACCGCCAAGTCTCGAATGTTCGTGTCCGTCGGCGCCTGAACGACTTGGGATCGTTTCCACTCTTCGGCCGGGATCAGGCAGTTCGCCGCCAGACTGTCCGCCTCCTTTTCCCGCTTGTCAGACGATGGTTTCGCTTCGAGATCGTCCATGAACGTTGACGTATCGCCCTTGGCGAGATGCAGCACCACATGCGCCAGTTCGTGCGCCAGCGTGAACCAGAAGTTGTCGAGGCGGTCATGGCGTAACGTCACAGCGACAATCGGATGGCCGTCATGACGCATCATGGCTGCGCCGTCCAGATGCGTACCCGGCAGGTAGTGCAAGACCACCATGCCGACTCCGGTTCTCGCCAGCAGCCGACGCGCCTGTACAGGTCCGTCATCCAATCCACTGAGACCAACCACCGAACGGATCAAATCCGGTGTCATCGCCTTTGCATCGTAGGCGCCCAACTCCTGCGCTTCCGCGAGTTGAAGCACCCGCGCCTGCCAAGCCCACAAGGCGTGATCGTCGTGTGTACTGCCACGACGGACATGCTGACGGGCCGCCATCGCCATGTCGCGGCAATCCCGGCCGCCAGGAAAAAGAAACGGTCCCAGCACCTCTTCGGCCTTCTCGCACAGGTCATTGGCCCGGCCCCCGAATCCAGGAAACCACTGGCGTTTCAACATTTCGGCAAGCGGGAAGTCCCGCCAATTGATACCGTCGTAAACTGCAGAGAGCGCCTTGGCCGGACTTTGAATCAGCACGTGGGCGGGTATGCCTAGGCCCTTGTGCAGGGTACGGATCATCGCCAGACTCAGCGGCCGTTTGCCACTCAGCACCTCCGACACCTTGCTCTTGTTGCCGATGAACGGCACTAGATCAGCCTGTTTGAGTCCGGCCTGCTCCATCCGGAACTTGAGGGCTTCGATGGGGTCCGGCGGTTCGATGGCGTGGTGAGCGGCCTCATACGCCTCGACCAGGTGAACCAGCAGCTCAACTTCATCCCCCTCGGGCGTGCCGGGGCGGGCGTCGAAGATCTCCTCGATGCGCTCCAAGGCGGCGGCGTGATCCGCCTCATTCTTGATCAGTTTCGCGTTCATCAGATCGTCTCCACGTCAATCCCGTCGTACTGGCGATGCGTTCCCACAAAACGGATGAAAATAGTCTGGCCCGCGTAGTTGATCCGGACCACCAGCCGGAACTTGTTGCCGCAGATATTGAACACCACCCGTTCCGCGTTGATGATGCTGGCGCTCCTGTACTGCTTCTTCAACTCCGCACTATTCCGCCACCCGGCCGCCTCGGCTTCATGAAACCACGCCTTCAGCGCCTGCTCCGCTTCTGGTTCTTGCTCCCAGAACTCGCGCAGTCTCTTTCTCGATATGACGTGCATAGACTACGAGGTTCCCTCTGATGCGTCAACAGAAAAGGTTCCCTTGATGGGAACTTGTTCTTTTCCGGTCCGCCACGTACGCCTTGTCGGCGGCTTCCGCCGCCTTCAGAAGCGTGCTTCCCGCCTCGGGGTATTCCAGCGCCGTCCCGCCCGCTTCGCTCCTGACGCCTGCGTTGAGCCCCGCCAAAACGCCTGTGTCGAGCGCAGTCGAAACGTCAATCTTCCCCGTCACCGCCGCCGTGATCAGCGCCGCGCGGTATTCCTGCAACCGCCCGATCGCTTCCTCCACCTTCGCCGCCAACCGGTCAATCTTGCCGGTCTCCCGGTCGAGGTAGTCGGCAATGGCGCGTTGCTCGGGGAGAGAGGGCACAGGAATCTTCAATGCTGAAATGACATCAACCGAGAGTCCCGGTTGTGCAGCCGAAACCGAATGCTGGTTTAGGTTCATTGTCCGGAGCAATTCGCCCATCCAGAATGGCTCGAACGGCACAAGAGGGCGGACCACTACTGCATGTTCCGAAGCCCAGAACTTGCCTTTGGCGTAATTGACATTTCCACAAAGAGCACCTTGGCGGCCAATCAGAACGTAATGCCCATCGTGCGAATAAGTCGTTGTGTATCCACGCAACCCATTTCCACCATAGACGGGGTATTCGCCTTCGGCATCAATCTCAGTGGACGTTATCGATTCGCCGCTCCTAAGAAGTGCCAGATGTCGGATGCGCTTCACCTCCCACTGCTCCGGCACACTTCCCAGCCATTCGACACCGCTGGGTTTCAGTTTGGCGTCGGGGTTGAGGCCGCGGGTGACGGCGCGGGAGATGAGGGCGGCGCGCTCCTCCTTCAACTTCTCGATCAACTCCCGCTTCTTCGCCACCAGCCGGTCAATCTTTCCCGTCTCCCGGTCCAGGAAATCGGCGATCGCGCGTTGCTCCGTGGGGGAAGGAAGTGGAATCCAAGCATCTCCAATCGACGACTTCGGCAACCCGTAGCGGGTGACGCCACTGGCGGCAATCTGGAATTGCTGATTTACGGCGCACGACTGAAACGCGCGAAGCAGGTAATCCCCGTAGAGTTTGTTGGCATGGGAACGGATAATCGCGAGGTGATAGCCGCAGACCAATTCAGGCGCAGACTGCGTCACCAGGGCCGGCACTGCAATGTCGCTCCATTCTTCCGAGTCTTTGGTGATCACCACATCGCCGACATGCAGGCCAAAACGCCGAATCTCATCAGCGGTCGCTGTAGTCTCCATCAGCCCCATGTCAGGAGTGATATAGTCGTTGTAGTAAACATCCGTGTAATTACAAAGGCATACCGGTAATTCATCTTCGGCGGGGACTTTGTCCACGTTGCTCACCCAGCACGTTGCCGATGTCTTCAACCGCTTCACCTCCCACCCCTCCGGCACATCGCCGAGCCATTGGACGCCCGCCTTCGCCGAGGCTGCGGCGGGCAAGCCGGAAGGTTTGTAGGCAGGATAGGGTTTCCAGGTCATGGGCGATCCCCTGATGGCACAGCGGCCCGGTACTTTTGTTGCGGGTGGTTCGGTTGGCTGGGGATCGTCAATTCAAGTTGTCCGGCGGAGACCGTGGGGCCGAGGAATTCGTTGAGCAAGTAGGTCTGATTGCGGCCCAGAAACCGGGAGAGTTCCGCAGACGAGAGTGGCCGCCAGCGGCACAATTCGACGATTAGTTGACTCACCACTTTCTTCGGAGGTCTTTTGGCGAGTCCTCGCACCGCCTCTGCAAGATGTGGAGGCAGGTCCGCAACCTGTAGAGCCGCCTCTACAGGTTTGCCCGTAACCTGTGGAGCCCCATGCGGAGACTCCACAGATTGTTCCGCGAGGTTGCCAGATTGCGGCGCGAGGTTGCCAGATAACGCCTCCGCCCCGGGTTTCGGGAGTGATTCCTCTGTCCGGCCCTCCCATGAAACCAGCAGCTTCTCGGTGGGCAGGTAATAGGTCTGCGATCCTTTTCCTTTCTGCTGCAGCAACCCGTTCTGGCGCAAGCGTCTGAGGTGCTGGCTTGCCGTAAGCACATCCATGTGGCTGATGGCGCGGAAGGCGGCATTGGTGATCGTTCCCGCCTCGCGCACAAAGATCAGGGCGCGGGCTTCTTCGTCCGTCAATTCGAGGTCCTGGAATTGGCGGAGCCAGTCCCAGTCCTCCGGCGAGAGGAAATGATGGAACAGAAGCGTCACGATGAACTGGTTGCGCTCACGGTCGGACTCGAAGGTGGGTGGCGTCAGCCCGGCATCGTCCATCAACTGGCGCATGACGCGAATGCCGCTGCCTTTGGTTTCGGCAAGGTTGGTGTCGTGCAGCACGGCGGCTATGACCGGGTTACGCGTTTCGGAGCCGGGCTCGCCAAGGCGGTCTTCCGATACCAGGGAGTGTCCGGGATTGCGGATTTCCAATCGGTTGGCGTAACGGATGATCTGAACCGCGCCCTGAACACGGTAACTGCGGTGCATGGCCGCATTGACAACCGCCTCGCGAATGACGCGGTCGGGGATCAGGGGAATGTCCTTTCGATGAAGCTGACCGGCCGGCAGGGAAAACGCCTTGGGGAGGTCGTCAAGAATCGCGGCCCGCGTCCGACGGATAAGCGGAACCAGCGGCACCCGGATTTCGATCGTCTCAAAGCGGCGCTCCGGGTCGGGAATCCACTCGCGGCCGGGAACGCGGATATAGTCCACTCGCATCATCGGAAACCAACGCCGCAACGCCTGCGGAGTTCCGAACAAGAGCAAGCCGGCCACGGTTGGCCGGAGCTCACCCCCTTCGCGGGAGGCGCACCGTAGTGCGTGTAGCAACTCCTCATCGCTCCAACGAAGTTCCTCCGCTGCGGGATTGGCCTCGGCCCTCAGCCGCCGATACTCGGCGATCATTGCCGGGTCCAGAGCGGAAAGATCGGCATCGCGCACCGTCGAGCCGTCAAATGACTCGCCTCTGCGCTCCTGATAAAACACGGCAAGGTCGTCGTCCGTACAACGCACATCTGAAGACCCGATTCGCCGAAAAGCCCCGGCAGGCAAAGGGCGATTCTGAAAGAACACAGGTTTTTCCGCCGGTTCGGCTTCGGGCACAAAAACAGCGAGCAGGTTCTTCCCGTTGACCTGACCGGCTTCGATCTGGATGCGCACTGGTTTGTTGAACGCCGTGGCGCACTGAGTGGTGAGATCTCGGGCAATCTTGTCCGGATCACCGACGCCTGCAGCGATGTACTGGCGAAACAACGAACCTTCGTCCACCATAGCGCCCAAAACAAGCCATCCGCCACCCAGCCCCGGTTCATTGGCAAAGGCGCAAACAGTCTCAAGCGCTGACTTTCCCGTCTCGCTGCCGGCCTTGGCTTCGATGCGTGTGTGCTCGTCAAGTTCGTTCAACTGAGTCAACAGTTCGCGAGGTGTCATTTCGCCACCTCCCCGAGCATCTCCATGATTTCGCCTTCCAGCTTCCGGATGTCGGCCTGAATCGCCTTCAGCGGGCGCGGGGGCTCGTACCGGTAGAAGTGACGGTTGAGCGGGATTTCGTAGCCGACCTTGGTCTTGTTCTCGTCAATCCAGGCGTCGGGGACATGAGGCAGAACCTCGCGCTTGAAATACGTTTCGATGCTTTCCTTGAGCGGCACATTCTCCGTGTCGCGCAGTTCCGCGTCCGGCTCGGGATCGCCGGAGCGGTCGCGACAGATTTCGGCGGATTCGTCGCGTTCACCCAGTGCGCTCAGAACGGCCTTGAGTTCCGATACGTCCAGATGGACGCCGCGTTCACGGTCAACGGCCTTCAGGTCGGCCAGGAATGCCTTGCGGTCCTTGTAGAGTTTCTGCCCGGTCTTCTCGCCAAAGGCTCTCAGCAGCTCTCGGATGGTCTCCTGCCGCTTCTGGCCGGCTTCAATTTCCCTCTGGCGGAGTTCCTCGTTTTTCTTGGCGCTGGTGGCAAGGCTCTTGAAGCCGGACACCTCATCCAGCAGGGCGATACGTTCGCCGGCTGCCAGAAAGTTCAACCGAAGCGGGCGCTCAACGGTGATCTTGTTGAATCCAAAATCCTCGTTGTCGAAAATCTTGCTGACAACGAGTGTCTTTTCCTGGCCTTCTACGGTGAAGGCACGCGTTTCCCCGTCCTTAAATGCGCCATGGATACGGGCGATTTCGGCGATATGGTCGGCGTCGCCATCTTCCGGGTCGCCGATGCGGTGGCGTTTGTTGCCGAGACTCTTCTTCATCTGCACCCAGAAGTTGCGAGCGTCAATCAGTTGAATCTTGCCCTTGCGCTCCCGCTCCTTGCGGTTCGTAAGGACCCAGATATAAGTGGAAATGCCGGTGTTGTAGAAAAGTTGGTCCGGCAACGCGACGACGGCTTCCAACCAGTCGTTTTCGATGATCCAGCGGCGGATTTCCGATTCACCTTGACCGGCGTCGCCGGTGAACAACGGCGAACCGTTGAACACGATGCCGATGCGACTGCCCCCGTCCTTTGGCGCACGGCGTTTGTCGAGCATGTGCTGAAGGAAGAGTAGCGCCCCGTCGTTGATGCGTGGCAGCCCGGCACCAAAGCGCCCTTCATAGCCGAGGGTGTCGCGCTCCTGATCGATGGACTTCTGCTGTTGTTTCCACTCTACGCCGAAGGGCGGATTGGCCAGCATATAGTCGAAGGTCCATTTCTTCCCATCGCGATCCCGCGCGAATCCGTCCTTGGTGAAGGTGTCCCCCAGTACAACATTGTCTGTATCTTCCCCCTTGATGAGCATGTCGGACTTGCACACCGCCCAAGCCTCATCGTTCCAATCCTGACCATAGACCAAAGGACTGGCCTCCTTGTTCAACGTCCTGATGTACTGCTCGGCCACGGAAAGCATCCCCCCGGTGCCGCATGCCGGGTCATAAATCGTCTTTACAACGTGGCTCCGCGCCAAGTCTTTTTCCGGAGACAGAAGCAAGTTCACCATGAGTTTGATAACTTCGCGCGGTGTAAAATGCTCCCCGGCCTCCTCGTTCGATTGCTCTGCACCGATCCGGATCAGTTCTTCGAAGACGTAGCCCATCTGGATGTTGTCAACCTTCTCGATGCCGAGGTCAACTTTCGCAAACGCCTTGATGACCTCATAAAGCAGGTTCTTCTCGGCCATCTTCGTGATCTGCTGATCAAACGCGAACCGTTCCATGATGTCCCGCACGTTCTTGGAGAAACCGTTGATGTAGCTGTTCAGGTTGGGGGCGAGGTTGTTCGGGTCATTCAGCAGGGAATGCTTGGCGTCCTTGTCGAACTGCATCTTCGATAGATTGTAGAAAGGGCGGCCGGTGATGCGGGTAAGGAGACTACGCTGTACGGCCTCGGGTTTGGTCTTGATGGCCTTGAATTCCTCCAACACCTGATCCTTGGTCGGGGCCAAAAGGCAATCGAACCGGCGCAGGACGGTCAAAGGGAGAATTGCCTTTCGGTACTCGTTGCGCTTGTAGGGACCACGGAGCAGGTTGCAGATGCTCCAGATGAAGTTCGCCAGTTGCGAATGTATTTCCGCCGTCATAGCCCGTTTAGCCCTCCACCACAAATCCCAAGTTCTTCAGAGTTTTCCTGAGATTGTCCGATCCGTTCTTCACCCGCACCGTCGTGTACCGGAACTCGCGGCGCTCCGGATAGTCCCGCCGCTGGCGGTCAAACTCCTTGATCCGCTCCGCGTCCGGCAAGGCCGCCGAGGCCCGGAACCGCCGGTCATCCTCGCGGATGTCATACACGCGCGCCACGACCTCCCACAACACGGCTTCGTCCTCGCGGCCACCCGCATCCACCCGGATCTCCGGCACGAGCGGCGGCGGCATCAGCGGCTCATGGGACCAGCAAGGCTCCACCCCGAGGAACCGGCAGGCCTCGCGATAGACCATCACCGTGCCCATCACCTTGCCCTCGAAGGAATGCCCGGCAATGTGCGGCGTGCCGATATCCACCAGCGGTACCATGTCCGTGCGATACCCCGGCTCGCCTTCCCACGTGTCCAGCACCGCGTGCGCCACCTTCCCGGACCGCAGGGCCGCCGCCAGCGCGTCGGTCTTCACAATCGCACCGCGCGCCGCGTTGAGGAAGAGACAGCCGTCGCGCAACTGCCCGAAAAACGACTCGTCCGCCAGGTGCAGCGTCTTGTCCCCGCCTCTCTTCGTCAAGGGCGTGTGCAGGGTCACCACATCCGATCCGGACAGGATACGGTCCAGGCTCACGAACGGACCGGGCTCCAGTCCTTCCGCCACAGGGGCCCCCTCCGCCGCGGCCCGCTCGCGGGGCGGATCGTTCAACAACACGTTCATGCCCAGCGCGCGGGCCTTGCGCGCCACGCGGCTCCCGACATTGCCGACACCAACAATCCCCATCGTCCTGCCGGCCAGCCGGATGCCGTGCCGCTGCCCCAGGCAGAGCAGGGCCGCCGTCACATATTCCGCGACGCTGTTGGCGTTGCACCCCGGCGCAAAACACCACTGGATCCCCGCCTGCTCCAGGTATCCGATGTCCAGGTGGTCCGTCCCGATGGTCGCCGTCCCCACAAAGCGCACCCGGCTGCCTTCCAGAAGCTCCCGGTTGACGTTCGTGGTCGAGCGCAGGGCCAGCAGATCGGCATCCCTGACCTGGGCCGCCGCAATGCCACGCCCTTCGAGGATCGTTGTTTCACCCAGGGTCCCGAACGCTTCCGCCGCAAAAGGCATGTTCGTCGCGCAAATGATCTTCATGCCGTTTCCCGCATGGTTTCCCCCAGCATCGCAACCAGGGCCTTGAGTTCCGGCTCCCTTGTCACCAGGGGCGGCATCACATATACCACGTTGCCCAGCGGCCGGAGAAGAACGCCTTTCCGCCGCAACCCGTCGCGGATGCGCGCGGCCCAGGCCGTCCCCCGGCCGTCCCCATCATCCTCCAGTTCCACCACGCCGATCATGCCCAGCGACCGCACATTGCGTACTCCCGATAGCTTGCCCAGCGGCTCCAGGTCCCGGCGCAACACCTCCCCTGCCGCCGCGGCGCGTTCCACGATGCGATCCTCCTCGTAGACCCGCAGGGTTTCCACCGCGGCCGCCGCCGCGATCGGGTTCCCGGCAAAGGTGTGCCCGTGGTAGAAGGTGTGGTCTTCCGGCTTGTCGCGGAAGGTCGCGGCAATCGTGGCGCGCACGATCGCGGCGCTGATCGGCAGATACCCCGCCGACAGGCTCTTCCCCACGCAGACGATGTCGGGAACGATCCCCGCGTGCTCGTGGGCGAACATGCGGCCGGTGCGGCCGAATCCCACGGCGATCTCGTCGGCGATCAGCAACACCTCCTTCTCCGCGCACAGGGCGCCGAGCCGCCGGAGATACTCCGCGGAATGGATCCGCATTCCGCCCGCCCCCTGGCACATGGGCTCGATGATCACCGCCGCCAGTTCGTGCGCGTGCTCCCGCAGGATCAGCCGCATGGTATCGAAGCATTCCTCCAGGCAGACGCCGGGCGATTCATGGAACGCGCAGGCCCCGCAGCAGGGCGAAGGCGCCTGGAACACAGGAAACAAGACCGGCCGGAATGCCTTGTGGAACTGGGGCAGATACCCCACCGATACCGCCCCCAGCGTGTCCCCGTGATACGCGAAATCCAGCGCCGCGAACTTCGTCTTGCGGATCTTCCCCGAGTTGTGCCAGTACTGCAGCGCGATCTTGAGCGCCGCCTCCACCGCGCTGGACCCGTCGCTGGCAAACATCACCCGCCGCTCGTCGGGGAACAGGTCCACGAGCATCGAGGCCGCCTCCACCGCCCGCGGATGCGACAGGTTCCCGAGGATGCTGTGCTGGAGCTCCCGCGCCTGCCGCACAATGGCCTCGACGATCCGCGGATGGTTATGCCCGAGATTGCACGCCCACCAGGATGAAATCGCATCCAGGTAGCGCCGGCCCTCGCTGTCGTACAGGTAGATGCCCTCGCCCCGGGTGATCAACGGCAGCGGCGCGGCATCCAGGACCGACGCCTTGGTGTACGGATGCCATACGCTCTGCCGGTCCATCGCCTGGTACCGCACCGTATCCAACGCCCCTTCGCTCATGTACGCCTCCTGTCCGTCCCTTGCCCCGCCTCCCGGCGAAAATGAAACAGCCGCGCCGCATCCCGCAGCTTGCCGCCGGCAAAATGCACACCCTCCGCCGCAAGAAGGGAAAGCTTCCGGCGCTCCGCCCCGCCGCCGCAACCGCCCTGGAACCCCCCAAGGCGCAAGTCCGAGGCAATCACCCGGTGACAGGGCACCGCCGGCGCATAGGGATTCCTCTTCAACGCCTGCCCCACGGCCCTGGCACCCCCGGGAACGCCAGCCGCTGCCGCCACGTCCCCATACGTTGAGACACGCCCCGCCGGAATTCCGGCCACAACCCGGTAGACTCGTTCCGCAAACGTCATCTCGCAATCTTCCTTGCGTACCGCCTGTTCACGTGCTTGCCGGGTGTCCGCCGCCTCAGACTATGACGCTTTCGGGTCTCAGGATCAAGTCCAGGACCCGCGGCAGTTCCTGTTCGAGATTCCCCGTTTTCGGCAACACGGCATACGCCTGCAACTGCAGCATCTGCCGCTCTTCGGGGCTCAAGTCGCGCCCCGTAACCACCACAATCGGCAGGTCGCGGAACTGCGGATTCCTCCTCAGGAGATGGATCATCGTGTACCCGTCCACTTCCGGCATGACCAGGTCCACCACCACCGCGTCCGGCGGAGTTGCCTCGATCATCTGCAACGCGTCCCGGCCGCTCCCCGCCAAACGCACCGTGTAATCGCTGTCCCGCAGGTGCTCCGACATGATCCGCAGGTCGTCCTCGTTGTCATCCACCACAAGCACCTGCCGGGAAGGCGCCTTCACCACCTTGACGAGCACATCCAGCAGCGCCTCCCGCGACACGGGCTTCTGCAGAACGTCCACGGCCCCCAGCACCGATCCGCGCCGCTCCTGCGCCACGATACTGACAACAATCACAGGGATATCGCTCACCGTCGGATCGCTCTTCAGTTGACGCAACACCATCCATCCGTCCATCGCCGGCATCAACAGGTCCAGGGTGATGACGTCCGGATGGCATTCCCGCGCCATCCGCACACCTGCTTCCCCGGAACTGACCGTTATCGGACGGCAGCCGGCTTCCTCCACCACCTGGGAGACCAGCACGCGCGCATCGGGGTCATCGTCAATCACCAGCGCCACGGGCACCTTCCGGCGCACGCCGACGGACACGATCCGCGGCTCCGCCACACGCTCCGGCGGAAGCGCTTCGTGACCTGCCGCCGCCTCGGGGATGACGATCCGGAACGTCGAGCCCTCTCCCGGCCGGCTTTCGACCTCAATCTTGTAGCCCAGCACATCGCACAGCGCCCGCGAAATCGCCAGACCCAGCCCCGTACCCCCGTACTTGCGGGACGTTCCGTCTTCCGCCTGCTGGAATGCCTCGAAGATCGCCCCCATCCGATCCGGCGGAATCCCGATGCCTGTGTCCCTGACTTCAATCGCCGCCACCCTGCCGTCATCCCTGACGGGAACAACCGCCACCGTGACCTTCCCCTGCTCCGTGAACTTGATGGCGTTCCCGATCAGGTTGACCAGGATTTGCGTCAGCTTGGCGGCATCCGTGACAAGCGGCCGAATGCCTTCGGGAATCTCCGCGGCGAGCGGAACGGATTTCACGTGGGCCGCCCCCTCCAGTTGACCGACCACGTCATGGATCAATGTCCGGAGGTTCACCATCCGCCATTCGGCATACACCTTGCTGGCCTCGATCTTGGCGAGGTCCATCACCTGGTTGATCAGGAACAAGAGGTGTTTCCCGTTCGCGGCAATCCGCTGCAGGTACATCAACTCCGTATCGTCAAGATGGCCTCCCCTGTTCTTCAGCATCAGGTTGGCAAACCCGATGACCGAGTTGAGCGGCGTCCGGAGTTCATGGCTCATGTTGGTCAGGAAGCGGCTCTTGGCCGTGCTGGCGTTTTCGGCATAGGCCCGCGCCAGGCGGGCCTCTTCCTCGGCCCGCTTGCGCACCTCGACCTCGCGCGCCAGTTCATCCCGCGAGACCGTCACGACCTTGAGGCGCTCGATCATTTCGTCAAACGCGCGCGACAGGGCGCCGACTTCGTCCTGGATACCCGTATCCACCTTGTGATCCAGGTTGCCGGAGCCGATGGTGGCCGCGTCCGATTGGAGCTTCCGCAGCGGCGTCACAATACCGCGGTCAAAGAGCACGCACACGACCACCATGAATCCCGCCAGGATCGCAATGGTTGCGACGGTCACGATGCCGGTGCGGTGCCGGGCTTCCGCCAGCCGGTCCGTGCTGCGCCTGGAAAGGATCCCGGCATCGGAGACAATCGCCTGGATGCGGGTATCCAACTGCCCCATGTAGCGCTTCTTGAGCGTCATCGCAATCCCGTCGCCATTGCCTTTCTCCACCCCCCGTATCCGCACAAGCGCCTGGAAGATGGCGGCGAGGGACTCCGCATTGTCGCGAAGCCGGCCAAGGATGTCGGCATCTTCGGAATTGGGTAACGGCTGGCGCCCCAGCAGGTCCATCAGGGCCCCGTGTTTACGCACCCATTGTTCCTCCGCCCGGGGACTCTCATGCAGCAGGTAATCGCTCGTCAGGCCGCCAAGATCGACAAGATCGCGGATGATTTCGTGGGCCACCCGGTTCTCGGAACTGGCGTTGCTGACCTCACGTGTGCTGCGCCAAAGCGTTCCGGCAACCAGCAGCACCAGCAGCACTGCGCAGACGGTCAGCATGTACAACTTGATCCGGATTTTCATACATACCCTCCCGATCCACCCGCCAGCCTCCACGCAATGGCAGCCTGACCCTCCTCAATGAATCACCGTCACGGCGTCCGGCTGCAACGTCTTCAGCGGCTCCACCGCCACCAGTTCCAGGTAATTGGGTATTTCCCTGGCCGCACCGGACTGGACGGATGCGACCCATCGCGCCTCATCTTCCAGATTGACCAGAAGGGATTGGGGCAGGTTCACCCGCAGGTCTATCTCCCGGCACAGCCGGCGTGCGGCGGCGGCATCGATCTTAAGCCGATCCACGATAATCCCTTCCATCGCGGCCGGGTCATGCCGGGCCCGGCGGCCGGCTTCCAGCAACGCGCGCAGAACGCCCATCACAGCCGCAGGCTTCTCCCGCAGAACCCGCTCGGTGGTCAGCAGCACGTAGTACCTTACGCATAGCCCGGGTTCCTCCAGCACAATTGCATTCCCGCCCAGCATCTTGAGCGCCTGGGCGGTGAACGGCTCACGCAGGGAAGCCGCCTGCGCCTCGCCCTGCGCCAGCATCGCCGCCAGGACGTCGGGCTGCGCAAACACAATGTCTGTCTCGGCAGGCTGCACACCGTTCTTCAGCAGGAACAGGTGCAGGAAGAAATGCATGAAGGACAGCGGCTGCGTCGCAATCTTCTTTCCGCGCAAGTCCCCGGCCGTCAGAACGCCCGCATCCTTCCGCGCCACAATCTTCATCATGTTGTCGGAGGTGCCCACCACGGCCAGGATACGCAGGTCACGACGCTCGAATCCCTCGGTCACGATCGGCGTTTGCGCCGCGGTGGCAATCTCCACCTCTCCCCGGAGCAAGGCGCCAAGTGCCAGCTTGCCGCTGGCAAAGTTGGAGACCGTGGCGGAAACACTGGCCGCATCAAACAGTTTTAGCCGTTCGGCCAGCAATGCCAGGCCATTATCCGCCTCCACCCCAAGGCCAAGCACGACAGGAACCGCAGGACCCGCCGGCGCAGTTTCCGGACGGCGCCCGCAACCGCAGACCATCATCGCTCCCGCCAGCAGGGCAATGACCGGTTTCCAGCACATTGACTCATCCCTCTTGTCCGGACCGGGAAGGATGGCTCTTTCGTCCTACGCGAAAGCCTTTTCGATAATCTCCAGGAAGATGTGCAGCAGGACCTGATGCGCCTCCTGGATGCGTGCCGTCTCCGTTCCCGGAACAATCACTTCCCAAGTGCCCCGCCCCGCCAGGCGCCCCCCGTCGCGGCCCAGCAGGCACACCTGT
>CAYWKN010000017.1:0-21401 GCA_964458765.1 uncultured Verrucomicrobiota bacterium | reverse complement strand
TTCCGGGCCTCAGCCGTCCCGCCGCCGTTCCCGAGCCCGCTCCCGCCGGCACCAACAAGACAGTGGAACTGAAGTTCAACGCCGCCCCGATGGACCAGGTTCTCCAGTTCTACAGCGATCTGACCGGCCGCACCCTTCTGCCTGCCCCGGGGATCAACGCCACCATCACGCTCCGCAGCCAGACCAAACTGACCATCCCCGAAGCCATCCAGGCCATCAAGACCGTCCTGGCCATGAACAATATCGGACTGGTCGACACCGGCCCCAAGTTCGTCAAGGTCGTCCCCATCGCCTCCGTCCAGCAGGAAGGGCTCCCCATCCAGAGCAACATCTGGCAGGAAGTCCGCCACGAGGAAAACGACCAGCTGATGAGCGAGATCATCGCCCTGAAATACATTGATCCCGCCGAGGCCCAGAAGGCTGTTGCGGGGCTGATCCACGCCTACGGCAAGATCCTGCCGCTCGAACGGATCAACAGCCTGCTGATTGCCGACAGCTCCATCAACCTCAACCGGATCAAGGATGTCATTGCCCAGATCGACCAGCCGCTGGAGCTCAAGGAGAAGCTGCACATCATCACCATCCGCCATGCCAAAGCTTCCGACATCAAGGCCCGGCTGGAGGAGATCATTGCCGACCAGAAGGAGAAGGAGAAGCTGACTTCCGGACGGCGCCTGAAGGAAACCGGGGCCCCGGGCGTCGAAACCCCGACAGTCCCGACCATCCCCGGCGTCATCCGCGCGCGTCCGCCCACAACGACCACCGCGCCGGAGACCACCGCGCCGGAAGAGGGCGAGATGATCCGCGGCACGGTGAAAGTGATTGCCGATGACCGCACCGGCATGCTGGTCATCATCACCCGCCCCGAAAACATGCTGTTCTTCGAGCAAATCGTCACCGCGCTGGATGTCCCCACCGCGCCGGATGTGACCGTCCAGGTCATTCGCCTCGAATACGCCGATGCCGAAAGCGTGGCCAGCATGCTGAACGCCCTCATCGGCGCCGCCTCCGCCGGCAAGGAGACCAAGGCTCCGAAGACCGCCGCGACCACCGCCGCGACCACCGGCAAGACCGGGGAGGCCGCTGAACCCGCCCGGAGCAGCCAGCTCCAGGAATTCATCGAACAGCAGCGCCAGTTGGCCACACGCACCGGCAAGGAAGGGACAGCCAAGTCGAAGATCGGCCAGCTTTCGGCCGAGAACATCCGTATTCTGGCCGACGAGCGCACCAACGCCCTCATCATCATGGCCAGCAAGGGTGACATGGCGTCCATCCTGGAACTGCTGAAGGAGATGGACATCATGCTGTCCCAGGTGCTGATCGAGGCCGTCATCCTCCAGGTGTCCCTCGACAAGACACTGGAGCGCGGCGTTGACTGGGTGCAGCGCTCCATGGTGGCCTATGACAAGGTCAATGGCGGGCGCGATCCCCTCTTCGCCTTCGCCGGCGGCGGCGGTGGCGGCAATCTCACGCCCCGTGATGCCCTGAGCCTCTCCTCCACCTTCTCCGCGGGCGGCGGACTGACCTACTATTTCACGCATTTCGGGCTGAACATGGACGCCGTCATCAAGCTGACCCAGACGGATTCCCGCGGCAAGGTCCTCTCCTCGCCCATCATCCTGACCACCGACAACAAGGAAGCCGTCATCAAGATCACGGAAAACCGCTATTTCTACAAGGGCGTCCGCTACGTGGGCTACTCCGGGACGGAACAGCAGCTGGCGCCGGATGTGGAAACCAAGGACATCGGCCTGACGCTCACGGTGAAGCCGCGCATCAACGCGAAGAAGTTCGTCAGCATGGAGATCAAGCAGGAGATCCAGAACATCGCCGGCGAGCAGGCCATCGAAGGCCAGGGCAACTGGCCCATCGTTGCCTCCCGGGAAATGACCGCCGCCGTGTCGGTCCGCAGCGGGGAAACCATCGTGCTCGGCGGACTGGTGGAAAAGACCGAGAACAACAGCGCAACCCGTATCCCGATCCTCGGCCATCTGCCGATCCTGGGCATCCCCTTCCGTTCCTCGACCGACAAGAACCTCCGCCGCGAAATCGTCGTCTTTATCACGCCCACCGTGCTGGACACGCCCGAGGAGATCGAAAGCGAGTCGGCCCGGCGCAAGAACTCCACGGCCATCGGGAGCGACGGCATGTGGGAGAAGGGCTGGTCGAGCAGCAAGATGGCGGAACCGCCCCGGGGGCGCGTCGGGCAATGGTGGCGGAACCTGTTGAAGTAGTCGCAGGAAAGGAACGAAATGAAGAAGATTCTCGTGTTCACCGTGGCGCTGACCCTCGCGGCAGTCGCCGGCTCCGGTTGCAGTTCGTTGCGCATCGTCCAGGGCAGCGTGGCCCCGCCGAAGTGGGTCGCCGACCCCTCCATCCTGTCCGGCGCCGACAGCAACGCGTATATCTTCGCCAGCGGCATCAGCACCTACAACATGGTGCTCGAGGAAGGCATCAACGATGCCCGCCATGACGCCATCCGCAAGATCGCCGAGCGGGTGAGCGTGGCCGCGGACGACATCTACCGGACGGACCGCAACGACAAACTGTCCAGCACCCATACGGACATGCCCAACGCTCCGCAGGCGATCTTCCGGTCCCACAAGGCCGTCGGGACCGACAGCAAAGTCGAGACCAAGAAGACCCGGAACCCCCAGGCCGTCCATGTCTCCCAGACCCGCCTGCATGGCATGGATGAATTCCAGCTTTGCTACTCGGTCTGGCAGTACGGTCCCAGCCTGTGGTCCAAGATGATCTACGGCGACACCGCCGTCCGGTTCTACGACGTCTATGTGCTGATGCGCTGCCCGAAGGCGGAATTCGACAGGGCGTTGCGCAGTGAATTGGATCAGGAGAACGGCCCCGGCGCCGCGGCTGGAGAGTCCCGGACGGCTCCGTGAGGAAATAGGGGGTTGACAAGCGGCGCTGATTGCGGTAAACAGCGTCGCTTTTTCACGGCTTGAAAGGTTACAGACTCATGAAGACATCTCTTCCGAAAACAAGCGACATCCAGCGCGCCTGGCATCTGGTGGATGCCTCCGGCAAGCCGCTCGGACGTCTTGCGGTCAAAGTGGCCAACCTGTTGCGGGGCCGCCATAAGGCGATGTTCACGCCGCACATTGATACCGGCGATTTTGTTGTCGTGATCAACGCCCGGGATGTGAAGCTCACCGGCGCCAAGAACGAAAAGAAGGTGTACGAGCGGTACTCCGGCTACCGGAGCGGCCACAAGGTCACCACCGTGAAGAGCATGCGCGAGCGGCATCCGGAGCGGATCGTGCAGAAAGCGGTCGAGGGAATGCTGCCCGGCAACAAATTGAGCCGGAGCATCGTCAAGCGTCTGAAGGTCTATGCCGGCGGGGATCACCCGCATGCGCCGCAGTCACCGGCCGTTATCAAACTGTAACAGAGAAGGAATACTCCCGTGTCCGAAAAAGTCGCAACATTCAGTGCAACAGGCCGTCGGAAGACGGCGGTGGCCCGCGTGAACCTGGTTCCGGGGACCGGCAAGTGGAAGGTCAACAGCAAGGACCCGATGCTGTATTTCGGGACCGAGGCGGTGGTGAAGTTCATCGAGCAGCCGATGAAGCTGACCGAGACGCGCGAGAAGTATGACCTGCTCGCGGATCTCAAGGGCGGCGGGATCGTCGGCCAGGCCGGCGCCCTGCGCCACGCCATTGCCCGCGCCCTGGTCCTCTCCGACGCCTCGCTCCGCGAGGTCCTGAAGGGCAGCGGCTGTCTCACCCGCGATTCCCGCATGAAGGAACGCAAGAAGTACGGTCAGCCCGGCGCCCGCAAACGCTTCCAGTTCTCGAAGCGCTAAAGGGACCGCCCGCCCTATCGGGCAGGCCTATCGCAAGACCCGCGGCGGATGCCTGCATCCGCGGCGGGTTTTTTATCGTCTTCCCTGGGCCGGCACGGGGTCCAGCACCCAGCGCTTGTTATACCAGAACCATTGCCCCGGATCCTCGCGGATGGCCCGGTCGACAAGGTCCAGGACTTCCTGGGTCATCCGGCGGATATCCGCCTCTTTCTCCACCGCCGGATCCGGACGCACGGGCGCCTGCATGCGCCCCTCGTGCCGGGCCCAGCCGATGCGCCGCATGAGAATCGGATACACGGGTACGCCCGTATGCCGGGCAAACATCGCCATCCCGGGCCCCACATTGGCCTCCCCGCCCAGGAACCGGACACGCACCCCCTCCTCCGGCATCCGCACATCCGGCAGCACCGCCAGGAATCCGCCCCGTTCCAGCCGCCGGATGATCTCGCGCAACGCCCCGGCTCCGCGCATGGTGATGGGGATACCCGCGCGCTCACGCGCCCGGTTGAGGTATTGATCGAAAAGCGGGTTGCGCTGCTTCCCCGCCACCGAGAATACGGGCATCTCCAGAAGCTGCATCGCGCGCCCCGCCAGTTCCCACGATCCCATATGCGGCACCGCCAGAACCGCCCCGCGCCCGCTGTCCCGGTGCTGCTTCAAGCATTCCAGGAAATCGCAATCGCTCATGTGCCGGAACCGGTCCAGCGTCAGCGCCGGCGACCGTATGATATCCACGGCTGTGAACAGGAGATTGCGGAACGATTCCCAGGCGATCCGCCGGACCTCCCGCGGGCGGAACCGGTCGCCGAACACGGCGCGAATCCGCCGCTCCGCTTCCGCGCGCCGGAACCGCATGCCGTAAAACCCGATGAGAGCCAACCCCCAGGCCAGCGCCAGCGCACAGCGATAGGGCAGGACGCCGATCGCGCCTGCCGCACACCGGAGCGCGGCATATTCCGCCACATGCTTGAGCCGGTACTTCATCGGAACGAGCCCTCCCTCGCTCGCCGGGGCCGCAAGGCATTCACCAGCCGGAAGGCCGGGCCGGACGTCATCCGGATGGCACGCGCTGGACATACTTCGTGACAGCAGCAACAGGCAATGCAGGCGGGCGGATCGAGAACCGGGCGCCCGCCGGGTTCCAGGCGCAGCGCGTTCGCGGGACAGGCCTTCACGCACTTTCCGCAGGAAATGCAGGCCGCGCCAAAGTCCGGCCGGTGCCAGAAAACCGGGGCCAGACACCGGATCAACCACTGGGGAATCCTCTCCGTCGGAACCGTCCGCGGCGGGCGGCAAGGCCGAGGCGCCAGGTCCTCTGCATCGCCCTCCACGGAAATGCCACCCCCGTAACCGGCTCCAAACCCGCGACGCTCCGCCGCCGCAAGATGCAGGATCCGCGCCGGGTCCATGCCCATGAGGCGGCAAACAACGGAATCCAGCGCCACACCGTCCGGGGAAATCCCGACGATACCCAGCGGGAACGGACGCCCCGCCGACGGGCCATCGCCGTCCATCGCCACCACCCCGTCGGCCACCGCAAGAACCGGCTTGACCCGTCCGTACAGCAAGGCCAGCATTTCGCTGAATTCCCGGATGCGCGGATGCCGCTTGTGCAGCGCGGTCTTCTGGAAGCCCGGAATCACCCCGTACAGGTTCTTCACCGAGCAGGTCAGCCCGGTCAGGACATGGGTCTTGACCTTGGGCACTGAAATAACCGCATCGGATTCCAGCACCGGCCGCGCAATGGTGAAGGAGATGCCCCCGTCCCGGAACGTCTCCGATCCGGCCTTCTCCAGATTCACCAGCGGGACGGACTCCTCGCGGCACACGGCAGCCATTCCCGTCTTCTCCCACACCTGCGACAAGTCCGTCACATTGGCGGGACTGTCGCCCACCCATGGCGATGCCCCGGCGGCCCGGACGGAACGCACCACCGCGCGAATGATTTCGGGATGGGTGGTGACCGCCTCCTCCGGCCGCGCGTCGGTAAGCAGATTGGGTTTGACGAGGACCGTCTGGCCGGGTCGCACAAAGGCGCCCATGCCGCCAAGGCCGGACAACAGGCGCTCGATGGCGCCCGCCGCCTCTTCATATCTGGAGCAACGGGCCAGCAGTACGCGCGAAGTCATGCGCAGCAACGTACCGCCCCCGCCCCGCCGCCTCAAGCCCAAAACGGCTACTTCGCCAGTTTCAGCGCCGCACGGACATTGTCCAGCGTGCCGGCGCTTCCAAGCTTGACGTTCTTGGCCGCGATGAACTTGGCGTATTCCTTCATGAACACCTTGCCCGGCGGACGCAGGTCGAAGTTCTTGGGATCGTCACGGAAGGACTCGCGATGCACGCGGCACCACACCAGGCGGCCGTCCGTATCAATGTTGATCTTGGTCACGCCGAGCGTCGCGGCCTTGCGGAATTCGTCGGCATTCACGCCCTTGGCGCCCTTGAGCTGGCCGCCCGCCGCGTTGATGCGCGCCACCTCGTCCTGCGGGACGCTGCTGGACCCGTGCATCACCAGAGGGAACCCGGGCAACCGCTTCTGGATCGCGGCGAGCACGTCAAAGTGCAGGCCCTGCGAACCGGTGAACTTGAACGCGCCGTGGCTCGTTCCGATGGCGCAGGCCAGGCTGTCGCAACCGCTCTTCTTAACGAACTCCTCCGCCTGCGCCGGATCCGTCAGCTTGGCATCGGCTTCCGCGACGGAAACGTGTTCCTCCACGCCGCCCAGCTTGCCCAGTTCGGCCTCCACGCTGATCCCGCGGGCATGGGCTGCATCGACCACGCGCTTGGTGATCGCGATATTCTGGTCGAACGGCTCGGCGCTGGCGTCAATCATCACGGAGCTGTAGGAGCCGCTTTTGATGCAATCCATGCAGGTTTCCTCGTCCCCATGGTCCAGGTGCACCGCGAAGATCGCGTCGGGGAAGATCTCGTCGGCGGTGCGGATCATCGCCTCCAGCATCTTCTTGTTCGTGTAGGAGCGGGCTCCCTTGGACAACTGGATGATAAAGGGCGCCTTGCTGTCAATGTTGCCCTGGAAAAGGCCCATCGTCTGTTCGAGGTTGTTGATGTTGTACGCCCCGATGGCATACTTGCCGTACGCGTGGCCAAACAACTGTTTTGTCGAGACAATCATGTGTTCCTGCCTTCCTTGGTTCGCCAAAGGTTATGGTCGGTCCGGACATCCCCGGTCTGAAAGGACAGATACTCTAGGGACTGTCCGCCGGACGTCAACAACATATTCCCGTGTTTTTGCTGTTGCCAACCGGCGGGCGCTCTTGGCAAGTTCTTCGTCACAGCCTCCAGCACCCATGAGCGCCGACACACACGCCATCCCCTCCCGGGGTCACCTCTTCCACCGCACGGGACTGCTGCTCGGCCGGGACGCCATGCAGGCGCTCTCCTCCACGCGCGTGGCGGTCTTCGGCGCGGGCGGCGTCGGGAGCTGGGCCGCCGAGGCGCTCGTGCGCACCGGCGTGGAGAGCCTGCTTCTCGTGGACTCCGACACGCTTTGTTCGACCAATGTCAACCGCCAGGTCCAGGCGACCGCCCTGAACATCGGCACATCGAAGGTGGAGGCTTTGCGCCGGAGGCTCATGGAGATCAACCCCCATGCCCGCATCACCGCACACCATGGCGCCTTCACGGAACACACTGCCGGCCAGTTCCCGCTGGCCGATTTCGATTATGTCCTCGACGCGATTGACAGCCTGAAGAACAAGGTGCTTCTGATCGAACGGTGCCTCGAGGCCGGGGTTCGCTTCTACGCCTCCATGGGGGCGGCAGCCAAACTGGATCCCACCCTGATCCGCGTCGCCCCCCTCTCGCAGACCCGGATCTGCCCGCTCGCGCGCATGGTTCGCAAACGCCTGTACCGGCGGGGACTTCCCCTGGACTTCCTGTGCGTCTACAGCGAGGAACCGCCCGTGGATCCTGCGTCCGAAACCCTCTGCGGCACCGGCCAGTGCGCCTGCAGCCGCCGGAAGAGCCAGGCAAGCAGTCCCGATGCCAGCGACCCGGACTGGTGCGCTCTCAAGCGCCAGATCAACGGGACCGTGGTGCACGTCACGGCGTCCTTCGGTTTGACACTGGCCAGCCTCGTGATCCGCGACATTGCCCGGCGGCATCCGGCACGCCCCGGATGACGGAGCGCCTCTCCCGGCGGGACATCCTTGGCGGGATTGCGCTTCCGCCGCCTTTTCTGCTATGGTTTGCCCCTTGTCTGGAAGGAGCGTCTGGATCGCATGAGTGTACGTGTTCGTTTCGCGCCAAGCCCCACGGGGCATGTTCATATCGGCAACATCCGCGCGGCCATATTCAACTGGCTGTTCGCGCGTCACCATTCCGGCCGTTTCCTGCTGCGGATTGAAGACACGGACCGGGAACGCTCCACGCCCGAGGCCGTCCAAGCCATCCTCGACGCCATGGCCTGGCTGGGCATTCAGTATGATGAACCCCCCCTGTACCAGTCCACCCAGCTCGCCCGCCACCGGGAAGCCGCCGAAGCTCTCCTGCGGAGCGGTCACGCGTACAAGGAAGACAAGGGCGGCACCGGCCAGGGAGAATGCGTGGTCTTCCGCATGCCCGGAACCGATATGGGGTTCCACGATGAAATCAAGGGCGACCTTTCCAAGAAGGCGGCCGACATGAAGGACTTTGTCATTGTCCGCTCGGACGGCTCGCCGGTCTTCCACCTTGCCAATGTCGTGGACGACATCACGCAGGGGATCACCCACATCATCCGCGGGGACGATCACGTGGAGAACACCTTCCGGCATGTGGCGCTCTACCAGGCGCTCGGCGCTCCCGTCCCGCGCTACGCGCACCTGCCCATGATCGTCAACGCGCAGGGCAAACCCTACTCCAAGCGCGACGGAGCCGCCTATGTCGGCCAGTTCCGGGAGATGGGCTATTCCGCGGAAGCCCTCTTCAACTATCTGACCCTCCTGGGCTGGTCGCCGGGTGACGATCGCGAGAAAATGACGCGCGACGAAATCATTGCCGCGTTCACCCTGGAACGGGTCAAGAGCGCGCCCGCGCAAATGGACCTGCGCAAGCTCACCCACATGAACGGCCTCTATCTCGCGGCACTGCCGCTCGCCGAGTTCGCCGACGGCGCCCGCCGCCACCTGGAGCGCCTCGATTGGGGCCGGAACCTTGACGAAACCCTTTTCCTGAATGTCTGCCGCCTCCTGCAGTCGCGCACGCCCCTTTTTTCCCAGTCGGAGACATGGAAGTACTTCTTCGTCGAGCCCCCGGACTACGATGAAAAGGCGGTCCAGAAGAACCTCCGCAAGGAAGGAGCCCGTGCGGCGCTGGAAGCCGTCCGCCGCCATTTGTCCCCCGAACGTTTCTCGGATACCGAAATCCACGCGGCGATCCGGAAGGCCGAGGCGGAAATGGCTGTGGGCGAAGGAAAACTGAACCAGTTCCTGCGCGTCGCGGTCACCGGCTCCTCCATTGGCGCCGGCATCTATGAAACCATGGCCATAGTGGGGCCCGCCCGCACGCTGGCCCGGATGGACCACGCCATCCGTTCCCTGACCCTCTAACCGCACAACACGACCACCCCATGACAACACCCGAACCCGCCACCGCGCAGGCTTCCGATTTCATCCGCGACATCGTTGCCGAGGATATCCGGAGCGGCAAGCACAGCCGGATCATCACGCGTTTCCCGCCCGAACCGAACGGATATCTCCACATCGGCCATGCCAAGGCCATCTGCATCGACTTCGGAGTCGCCGCGGAATTCAACGGGGAGTGCCACCTGCGGATGGACGACACCAATCCCGCCAAGGAAACGATGGAGTATGTCGACTCCATCCGGAACGATGTCCGCTGGCTTGGGTTCGACTGGGGGCCCCATTTCTATTTTTCGGCCGACTATTTTGAGCGCATGTACGAGGCCGCGCGCACGCTGATCCGCCAGGGCAAGGCCTACGTCTGCGAGCTGACCATGGACCAATGGAAGGAGTACCGCGGCATTCCGACCCAGCCGGGAAAGCCGAGCCCGTTCCGGGATCGGCCGGCCGAGGAAAGCCTGGATCTCTTCGCCCGCATGCGCGCCGGGGAGTTTCCCGACGGCACCCTCTGCGTCCGGGCCCGGATTGACATGTGTTCCCCCAACCTGCACATGCGGGACCCCGTCATCTACCGGATCATGCGCGCCCACCATTACCGCACGGGCGACAAATGGCGCCTGTATCCCACGTACGACTTCGCGCACCCGCTCGAGGATGCCTTTGAAGGCGTCACCCACTCTCTCTGCACGCTGGAATTCGAGGTGCATCGTCCCCTGTATGACTGGTTCCTCCGCGAGTTGGGCTTTTCCCATCCGCCGCGTCAGATCGAGTTTGCCCGCCTGAACGTCACCTATACGGTCCTGAGCAAGCGGAAGCTGCTGGAACTGGTGCGTGACGGTCTGGTGTCCGGGTGGGACGATCCCCGGATGCCCACGATTGCCGGCCTGCGCCGGCGCGGCTTCACGCCCTCGGCCATCCGGAGTTTCTGCAAGCGAATCGGCGTCACCAAGTTTGACGGTTACACGGACATAGCGCTCCTGGAATTCTGCCTGCGCGAGGAACTGAACAAGACGGCGCCCCGCGCCATGGCTGTGCTTCGGCCCCTCAAGGTTGTCATCGAGAATTATCCCGCCGACCGCGTGGAATGGCTGGAGGCTGTGAACAATCCCGAGGATCCCTCTGCCGGCACGCGCCCGGTGCCGTTCTCCCGGGAACTGTACATCGAGGCTGAAGACTTCCTGGAAGATGCGCCCAAGAAGTTCTTCCGGCTCGCTCCCGGCCGCGAGGTCCGCCTGCGTTACGGCTACCTTGTGACTTGCACGGGCGTCGTCAAGGATCCCGCCACCGGCGCGATCACGGAAATCCGTTGTTCCTATGACCCGGCCACGCGCGGCGGCAACGCCCCGGACGGCCGCAAGGTCAAGGGCACCATTCACTGGGTTTCCGCTTCCCACGCGGTCCCTGCGGAAGTCCGCCTGTATGACCGTTTGTTCCGCGTGGAGCATCCGGAGGATGTTCCGGAAGACGTCGATTACAAGTCCAACCTGAATCCCGAATCGCTCCAGGTGCTGCGGGCGCTGGTCGAACCCGGCCTGGCCAAGGCCGCGCCCGACATCCGGTTCCAGTTCGAGCGCAAGGGGTATTTTGTGCAGGACTGCACCGACTTCCGCGAGTCAGCCCCCGTCTACAACCAGATCGTTCCCCTCCGGGACAGTTGGGCCAAGAGCGCAGGCGTCGGCGACTGAAAGGCCGCCTGTCGCTATCCTTGGGTTGACACCAGGTGTCGTCCATGGCACTATGGATCCAGACGACACAAGGGGAGTTCCCATGGCTGTTCTTATAGGCATGTCCACCTCCATCAAGGGGCAGAAGCACGAACTCGTGCAGGAAGAAACGTTCGTCGGGCGCAATCCGCAGAACCATATCGTCATCGACGACCATTCGGTATCCGGCCGCCACTGCAGCATCCTGCGTGATGAACGCAAGTACACCCTTGTGGACCTCGGATCCACCAACGGAACCCGGCTGAACGGCGAATCGATCATCAAGGCGCGCCTGCGCCCGAAGGATATCATCCAGGCGGGCGGCATTGAATTCATGTTTGACGGGCAGGATGTGGAACTGCCGGATACCGCTCCCCAGGATACAGCCCGCATTGAAGTGTCGTCCGAGCCTTCCTCCGTGCCGCCGTCCTTTCACACGGCGTCGCCTTTTGGCACCCGGCGGGACAGCCGCAAGCCTTGGGCCATCCTGACCTTCATCCTGATCGCGCTCGTCCTGATCGCGCTCGTGTATTTTGTGAAGAAGATCTTCGGATCCTGACAGCGCGTCCGGATGTCCTCCGCGTTTCATAAAGCGGATTCCTCCCGGGGGCTGACCCTGGTTGAGATTCTGGTGGCGGTTTCGGTCGCCACTCTCATAGTCACTGTGGCTCTTTCGCTGTACTTCACCTTCTCGGCTTCGTTCCGCCGGCTGGCCTCGCCACGGCGGCAGGAAGCCGCTTCCGCGATGGATGAAATCCGCCGTGACCTGAGTTGCTGCGTGCAGGCTGTTTTCAGCAACATTCCCGCGTTTGAAGTGGCGTGCTCCGAATCGGGCGGCAGGACTCCGTCCCTCTCCACGCTTGCCTTCCGGATGGCGGAACACCTCCCCGGCAACGAGGAAACCGCTCCACTGGCCATCCATCAGCGGCGTTATGCGCTTGTGGACTCCGGCAAGGCGTCCGTCCTGTTTCGCGAGTCCGTATGCCTTTGGGGTCCCGACGCCATGTCGCCGTCCACCTCCAATGCCATCCTGAAGGATATCACGCGGTTTGATGTGCAGGTCTTGGATGGCGGGCAATGGACCAATCGCTGGTCATCCGCGGGAGGCAGGATGTTCCCCAGGGCGGCCAGGGTCACGATGGCGTGGCGGGAGACGCAAGCCACCGGATCGGCGTCCATGCTGGTTTTCATTCCCGCCGGGAACAGCATTCCGCCCCCGCGCCGCCAAACGCCGGACCGCCGGCCGTCGTCATCGCCGGGCGCCGCTCGATAACGCCGGATCGCCGGCGCCGGCCCCTATTCCGTCAAGGCGGCCTTCGAGAAGTCACGCAGACGCGTCTGTGAGGCGTCGAAAACAATCACCATCTTGTCGCGGGCCAGCCGGGAGAGGGCGCGGGGATCCTTGTCGTAATCCCACTCCCATGTCGCGCGCCTGCCATCGCTGCTCACGGCCGTCGTGTTGCGGATATCGCCCGGGACGCCGATCCGGCTGACGATCCGCATTCCATTCAGGAAGGGGGAAATCTTGGCGCTGACAACCGGGTCCAGCGGATCCGGGAGATTCTCCGGCGGCCCCATTTCCGGCAGGCTGACCGACAACTTGCAGGCCGCCGTGCCGGCGCCCGACAGCGCGGCCCCCAGGCTGTCGAAAAAGGGCTGCCGCAGCAGCGCGTCCACCCGGGTAAACTTCACCGCAAGGTCGACATTGCGCCATCCGCCAGACGACCGGATCTGCACCTTCCCCAGCAGGACACCCTGAGTCTCCAACGGCTTGAAACGGCGACGGATGGCCTCTTCGTCGAACAGGTAGGGAATATCCTGCATGCGATTGACCAGCACTGGCGCTTTGGCGCCTCCCGCCCCCTCCAATTGTCTGCCCACACCCTGCGTCATTTCCATCTGCTGGATCATATGCAGGGGGATGGCGTAGACGACACGCCATGTGCCGGATCCGTCGGACGCGATGTCGAGCGTGGAATCCACCTTGATGCACCCCCCGGCCAGCACCAAGAGCAGCAGCAGAGGAGTCATCCGCTTCGGCGATGCATTGAACCACGGCTTTTTCACAGGCGGCCTCCTATCGGCGCATTGGTGGCGGGAAAGCGGAAGATGGTCTCTCCCGGTTTGGCCATCCCCTTCTCCCGCGCCAAGCGCTCCACAAATTCGGGATCCGTCCGGAACCGCTGTTGCTTCTCGTTCAGGTCGCGGATGCGGGCCTCCAGCCGGGCGTTGCCTTCCTCCAGCCCCCGTTTGCGCCGCTGCAATTCCTGGTAGTTGTGGGCCCTTGGAACGAACACGCAAATGATCGCGATCACCACGCAGACGATCACGACAATCCACGCAAAGCGGTAGAGCATTACCCAGAAGTTCACGAACCCGTCCCCATCCTGTCCTCCACCTGGCCATCCGTCCCGAGGCTCAAGCCGCCGCCGGGGCCCTGTTCAGGCGCCCCGGCGGGCGACACATGCGCCTCAGATCACTCCGCCATACACCGCGTGAGAGCCCAGCATCTCCTCGATTCGCAGAAGCTGGTTGTACTTGCACACGCGGTCCGTGCGGCACAGCGACCCTGTCTTGATCTGTCCGGCGTTTGTCGCCACCGCAATGTCCGCGATCGTGGCATCCTCGGTTTCGCCCGACCGATGGCTCACCACCGCGGTGTATCCCGCCTGCGTGGCCATCCGGATCGCCTCCAGCGTCTCCGTCAGCGTCCCGATCTGGTTTACCTTGATCAGGATGGAGTTGGCGATGCCCTGGGC
Source organism: uncultured Verrucomicrobiota bacterium (assembly GCA_964458765.1). GTDB lineage: Bacteria > Verrucomicrobiota > Kiritimatiellia > CAIKKV01 > CAITUY01 > CAIVSY01. The sequence goes on along the minus strand of CAYWKN010000017.1, from coordinate 7,534 downwards.
AATGCCCTTCTGCAGGAACTTCGTGTTGGTGACGAACAGGTCGTCGCCCACAAGCTGGCACTTGTCGCCCAGCTTGACCGTGAGTTTCTTCCACCCATCCCAGTCGTTCTCGGACATGCCGTCCTCGATGCTGATGATCGGGTACTTGGCGCACAACTTCGCGTAAAAGTCCGCCATCTCGTCGGCCGTGTGGACGGACCCGTCGCTCTTCTTGAAGACATAACGCTTCTTGGCGGCGTCGTAGAACTCGCTGGAGGCCACGTCCAGCGCCAGGAAGACATCCTTGCCGGGTTTGTAACCCGCCTTCTTGATGGCTTCCATGATGACATCCAGCGCCTGGGTGTTGCTGGCCAGCTTGGGCGCGAAACCGCCCTCATCCCCCACCGCCGTGCTCAGTTTCAGGCCCTTGAGAACGCTCTTGAGGGCGTGGAACACTTCCGTGCCCATCCGCAAACCTTCCGCGAAACTCCTGGCGCCCTTGGGCATGATCATGAATTCCTGGATGTCAATGGGGGCATCGGAATGCGCGCCGCCGTTCATGATGTTCATCATGGGCACCGGCATGACCTTGGCGTTCGTCCCGCCGATGTAACGGAACAGCGGCAACCCGCAGTACTCCGCCGCCGCCTTGGCGGCGGCCAGCGACACCGCCAGGATGGCGTTGGCGCCCAGCTTGCCCTTGGTGGCGGTGCCGTCCAGCGCGATCATGGCCCCGTCGATACCCACCTGGTCACGGCAATCCCAGCCGATCAACTTCGGGGCAATCGTTTCGTTGACGTTCTTGACCGCCTTGCGCACCCCCTTGCCCAGATAGCGCTTGGCGTCGCCATCCCGCAGTTCCACCGCCTCATGCTCGCCCGTGGAGGCGCCCGACGGCACAGCCGCGCGGCCGATGACACCGCTTTCCAGGGTGATGTCCACTTCCACAGTCGGGTTGCCCCGCGAATCCAGAATCTCCCGCGCCACGATACTTTCAATCAACGCCATGATACTTCTCTCTTCCTTATGATTGGTTCTGCCGCTCCACGGCCCCGTTGTCTACCCGCACAAGATATGCCACCTGCAGGCGGGTTTCAAGAAAATCCAAGCGATTCGAGGGGGCAGACAATACGGCCCCCCGGCGGTCCGGGACTCTTCCGTCCGGCCCTGCAATGTCCTGCGTCCGGTACGGACGGGCCGCCGCTGTCCCGCCCGGCATCGCCCCCGCCATTGCTCTAGACACTCCCCCCCCGTTAGGCTATACATCCCGCCATCCATGGAGGCACTTTCATGAAACTCCTCGTCACAGGCGGCGCCGGGTTTATCGGCAGCAATTTTGTCCGTTACGTCCTGTCGAATCACCCGGAGGATGCCGTGGTGAATTTCGATGCCCTGACCTACGCCGGCAACCTCGAAAACCTTTCCGACCTCCAGGACAACCCCCGCTATACGTTCGTGCACGGCGACATCGCTTCCCCGCGCGACGTCTCGAAGATTTTCCGGGATCAGCCAATCGATGTCATCGTCAACTTCGCCGCCGAAAGCCATGTGGACCGCAGTCTCCACATGGGGCCGCGCACCTTTATCCGCACAAACATCCTCGGCACCCAGATGCTCCTGGACGCCGCCCGCAAGCACAAGGTCAGGCGTTTCCTCCAGGTTTCGACGGATGAGGTTTACGGCAGCCTCGGCCCCACCGGAGCTTTCACCGAGGAAACGCCGCTCCAGCCCAACAACCCGTACGCCGCCACCAAGGCCGGCGCCGACTGCATGGTCCGCGCCGCCAGTCATTCACACGGACTCGACGCGGTCATCACCCGCTGCTCGAACAACTTCGGCCCCTGCCAGTTTCCCGAGAAACTGATCCCGCTGATGATTACCACCGCCCTGGCCGACAAGCCGCTCCCGGTCTATGGCGACGGAATGCACGTCCGCGACTGGATCTATGTGGTGGACCACTGCTCCGGCATAGACACCGTCCTGCGCCGGGCCAAGTCCGGGTCCGTCTACAACCTTGGCGGGAACTATGACGTCCCGAACATTCAGATCGTCAAGGGCGTCCTGAAGATCCTTGGCAAACCCGAGAGCCTGATCACCTACGTCAAGGATCGCCCGGGGCACGACCGTCGCTATGCCATGGACAGTTCCCGGGCCCGGCGCGAACTGGACTGGACGCCCGCGCACCGGTTTGAGGACGCCCTGAAAGCCACTGTGGATTGGTATGTGAATCATCCTTTGTGGTGGCAGCGGATCCGGAGCGGCGAGTACCTGAAGGCCTACGAAAAGCTATACGGGTGGCGCGATGAGCAATGCCGTTGAATCGCACCTTTCCGCCCCCGTCCAGCCGGTGCCGGAACGCACCCTTTCCGCCCGCACAGCCTTCTCGGGGCGACTGCTGAAGGTCGAGGTCCTGGATGTGGAACTCGAACCCGGTGTACGGGCCGTGCGGGAAGTCATACGGCATCCCGGCGCGGTCGCTGTGGTCGCGGAGTGCCAGGACGGCCGGTGGGTATTCGTGCGCCAGTTCCGCAAGGCCGTCGAGCAATCCCTTCTGGAGGTCGTCGCCGGCGGGCTCAATCCGGGCGAGGCCCCCGAGTCCTGCGCCCGGCGCGAAATGCACGAGGAAACCGGCCACGAGGTTCTTGCCCTCCGCCCTCTCGGCTCCGTGTACCCAACCCCGGGCTACAACAGCGAAGTCATCCACTTGTTTCACGCCACGGTTTCCGCCTCCCGCGCGACCCGGCACCAGGGCGACCACGATGAGCGTATCAGCGTCGAGTATCTTACCCGGCAGGCTTTCGAGGACCTGATCCGGCAGGGAATGGTTCGCGATGCCAAGACGCTGGCCGCCTGGCTCCTGTACAAGTCCGAGGAACCGGCACACTCCGGGCCAACCCCGGGCCGGACCCGGAAGGTTCCGGCAAAGGTTGTGCCTGGCTGAGTTTCCCTCCGGAAGAGATTGCCGAAAAAAAGCATTGCGGCAGGCGGACAAAAAGGAAAACATCCTGCCACCGAATGGAAGATCCTCACACCAACAACCGCATGGGAATCCTCGGGGGAACCTTCAACCCCGTCCACATGGGGCATCTGATTCTCGCCCAGGACGCCATGGAGCATTTTGATCTGGGCTCCGTCCTGTTTGTCCCCTGCGCCCGCCCGCCGCACAAGCCCGTTCGCGATCTCATTCCCGCGGAACACAGGATCGCCATGCTGGAGGCCGCCCTTGAGGGCGATCTGCGCTTCCACGTGTCGCGGGTGGAGACCGACCGCGGCGGCACTTCCTACACCATAGACACGGCGCGGGAACTGGCCCGCCTTTATCCCGGCAGCGAACTCCACTTCATCCTCGGCTCCGACTCGTTGCTGGAGTTGCACCTGTGGAAGGACATCCCGGCCCTGCTGGAGATTTGCCGGTTTGTCACGCTGGCCAGGCCGGGCGCGGAGTACGACTCGCTGATCGGCGCGGACCTGCGCCTCCCGGATCCCTGGCCCGAACGCCTCAAGCAACGCATCCGGATCGGGCATACGGTCAGCATCTCCTCCACGGACATACGCTACCGGGTTGCGGAAGGCCTGGCCATTCGCTACCTTGTGCATCCGGCCGTTGAGATGTACATTGCCGAGCATTCCCTCTACAGGAGTTAAGCACGATGGAAAGCATGGATATGGCGCGTCACGCAAAGGAGGCCCTGCTGTCGAAAAAGGCAGCCGGATTGCTGATCCTGGATGTCCGAACGATTTCCCCCGTCACCGATTACTACGTGATCGCCTCCGGCGCCACTGCCCCCCAGTTGAAGGCCATGGCCAACGCCGTCCATCGCGAGTTCAAGAATGCCGGCGTTCATCACTTCCGGCGATCCGGAATGCCGGAAGACGGGTGGGTCGTCCTCGATTACGTGGATGTGGTCATCCACATCTTCCTGCAGGAAGTCCGCGACTATTATGCCATTGAAGAGTTGTGGGCCGATGCTCCTCAGATAGATTGACCACATCCCCGATTTCCTCCGAGAAGTCCGCATCCAGCCCTTGCGTGGCGAGGATCTGATCGGCGAGCGCTTCGAGATCCAGGGCTGGAGTTCCTTCCCCGGCAGTCCCGCTGGAAATGGCCTCCGGATGGCTCATGGCATTCAGGAACTCGCTTATCGCGGCAATCCGGGCCGTCAACGCATCGTCTGCCTGTGAACGGTCCCCTTCTTCCATGCGGAGCGCATGCCACACCCCGAAGCCAAGGACCAATCCCGCGGCGGCGGCGAGAATGGCCCGGCGGTAAGCGTCCAATACACCCCGCGCCCGGATGGGACGGCTGTCGGCGGCCCTCAGCACGGCGGCGACAACGCGCTCCGGGGCATCGGGTGCATGGGCGGAAAGACTCGCACCCAGGGCGCGACAGTCCGCGGCATAGGCGCGACAGTTGGCGCAGCCTGCCAGGTGCTCCCGCAGCCGGACCTGCAACGTTGCGGGCAGTTCCCGCGTGGAATCCAACAGTATGGCTCTTTCCGCATCCGAACAGTTCATGTGAGTTCTCCCTGTAAGTCCAGGTTCGCCAGACGCTTCCGCAGGTTCCCCACGGCATAATGCATCCTGGCCAATGCCGTATTGACCGATACCTTCTGAATGCGGGCAATCTCCTTGAAAGGAAGATCGGCTTGCACCCGCATCAGGAAAACCTCCCTTTGTTCCGCAGCCAATGCCTCGACCGCTTTCCCTATCGCCGCCGCCACATCCTTCCGCCCGGCCAATGTTCCCGGCGAGGCGCCGCTGTCAGCCATGCAATCCGCCAGTGCCAACCCCTCCCCGCCGCCCACTTCCTGCTCCAGGCTGATGGTTCCCTTGGCGCTGCGCAGCCGGTCAATCACCACATTGCGGGCAATTCGGAAGATCCAGCCCCGGAAACTTCCCCGGCGATAGTCCTGCGCCTTCCGGATAACCTTCAGCCACACCTCCTGGAAAGCCTCATCGGCATCGTGTGCATTACCGGCCATTCGGAAGATGAACCCGTACAACATCCTCCGGTACCGTCCAACCAAGGCGCCAAGGGCCTCTGAGTCACCCCGGATATACCCTTCCAGCAGTTGCTCGTCGCTTAACTCCATGCGTCCATGCCTTTCCCTTCCCCGCATGTGTCTTTCTATATCAACGGGCCGGAATCAGCGAATATTTTATGGAATTTACAGGTTGACTTGCCGGGTCCGGCGGCTATGATAGCGCGGTTTTTGCCGGTTCAGGGGTATTTTCAGCGAGGATACAGACATATGCCGAACATCAAGAGTGCAGCCAAGCGCGCAGAGCAGGCCGAAAGGCGGCGCCTGCGGAACCGGAGCACGAAAAGCTCCATTGCCACCGCAAGACGGACCTTCCTGTCCGCCGTTGAATCCAAGGACAAAACCAAGGCCTTTCAGGCGTTTCAGGCCCTGTGTTCCATTCTCGACAAGTCGGTCAAGCGCGGGATCATCATGAAGAATACCGCGGACCGCGGCAAGGCGCGCGCTTCCGCCGCGCTGGCCAGGATTGGCTGAGGCAACAACAGGCAACAGCAAGACGCCGTGCCCGGAGCCCCGTGCACGGCGTTTTTTCGTTCCTGGAAGTCCTACCAGTGTTCCACGATCGTCCGCACAATGCGGTGCGCCAGATCGGCGGCGGCATCGGGCAAAGCGTCCCGCCGCGCACTGGGGAGATCAACAAGGGCCTCGAAGTCCTTGTACCCCTCGACTTTCGATGTCCGTGCCAGCACTTCCTGTCCCGGCAAACGCATCCAGGTCACATCCGCCACCAGTGTCAGCCGGTATTCCCGCGCCGTCGTGGCCCGGTCCGACCGGTACCGCAGGGGGGTCAGGGTGTATTTCCGCAATGTCACTTCCACGACGGTATCGGCGCCACTGCGGTCAGCCACCTTGAGTGAACCGTCCTTCTGGAATTCCTGGATGGTGGCGCTGGTGGTCAAGGTTTCCAGGCCGGGCTCGCCCGTCTCGTTCACAAAGACCGGGACGGCGACAGAACGGATGCCGGGGGGCAGATTGCTGCCGAGCTTGTAACCGGCGCATCCGGTGAAAGCAACCGGAACGACCGCCGTCACGCACAGGACCATCGCCAGACGCAGATTCCGCTTCATGGTTTCCTTCCTTTCAATTCCGCCTGCCGCTGCCGGGCCGTTTCCGCCAGCGGTGACCGGGGATAACTTGCCGCAAACTCGCCGTACATCCGTTCCGCCACTTCCGGCCTGCGCGCCACCCGTTCGTAGAATTCCGCCTTCTCGAAAGCCAGCGTCGCCAGGCGGGTGTTGAGCGTTCTCAAATGCGTTTCGGCGGCCGCCGCATCCGGGCTGGCCGGGTAGGACCGTATGAAAGCCGACAACGCGGCGCGTGCCGCGTTCAGGGCATTTTCGTCATTCCGGCGTTCTTCCGAGAGGCGATAGAGGCAGCAGGTTTCCCGGAAAGCGGCACTCTCCGCCCACCGGGTGCCGAAATACCGGCTTTGCGCCAGTTCGTAGGCGGCTACGGCCTCCTCGTCCTCCTGGTTCATTTCATGAATTCTTCCGATCAGGAACTGGGATTCGGCCGCCCAGTCCCCCGAGGGCGCATTCCTTATGACTTTCTCGAACATTGGCAGCGCCCGTTCCGGCGCCGGGAACCCGCCCAGGAAGAAAACCCGGCCCACCTTCTGCGACATCACCTGTTCGGCAATCTGGAACTGGGCGTCCAACACCTGCTTGTATTCGAAACGCCCGGGGTAGTTATCCACCAGATACTGATACTCGTCGAACGCCGCCTCCACTTTGCCCCGTTTCCTTTGTATGTTCGCGAGGTTCAGTTGCGCGACGGCGGCACGGGGCGAATCCGGCCAGGCATACACCAGCGCCTGGTAGGCATTGGCCGCCTTGCGCAGATCCTTGTCCCTGTAGTATTCGTACGCCAGCTTTTCCTGCTCCAGATCGGTTGGCGAGGACGGGCGCCGATACCAATGGACACCTCGCTTGAGGCGGGGTTTCCCCTCTTCCGCCACGGAACGAACGTCCCCATCCGGAACCCTGTCGTATCCCGCGGCGCCCGAATGCGAGGCAAAGCCGCAAAGCAGGACCACCAGAATGAAAGGAAGCACACTCATGATCCGGCGTACTCTATGGGCGGCAAGCGGGCGCGGTCAAGCACTTTGGTCCTCAAACTCCGCTTTCCAACCGGTCGCAAGGCCCTATACTGGTGCGGGAGGAGAGGAAGGGCCATGAGGATGCGCCGTACCTATCGCGTGCGCGGGCTGGACTGCGCCGAGGAAGTGGAATCGCTGAAGGCCACCGTCGGCGAGGTGCCCGGCGTTTCCAGCCTCACCTTCAACCTGCTGAACGGAACGATGTCGCTCGACCTTCCGTCCGGCGCCTCCGACAGCGCCGTCCTGGCCGCGGTACGCCGTTCCGGACTTCAAGCCGCACCGCTGGCGGAAGGCGGGGAAGTCCTGATGCCCCCGGAAAGTTTTTGGGAACGACGCGGGCGCCTCTTGACCTGCGCCGGCAGCGCGATCGCACTGGCGATGGGGATAGCCCTGTGCGGATGGAGGAGTCTCCTGC
>CAYWKN010000016.1:0-22708 GCA_964458765.1 uncultured Verrucomicrobiota bacterium | reverse complement strand
CGCAAATCCGAAGTCTAATCATCTCCCCCCTGAAAATCTCTGCCAAGGAGGGGAGCCCTTGCAGGCAGTCGCATTCCCCTCCTTGGAGGGGTGCCCTTGCAGGCAGTCGCATTCCCCTCCTTGGAGGGGTGCCCGAAGGGCGGGGTGGGTTCTTTCTCACCATGAATCAAGTGCATACCCCTATAGCGGAATGATGCCGCCCTCCCGGCACATCCCTGACGACCAGTGAAAATTACCATTGTCATAACCCGCTCATTGTCATAGCATAACAAAGCTATGTGTAAGCGTTTGGGATGGGCAATGATGACGGCGCTCCTGACCTGCGGCTCCTTCCTGCAGGCCGGGAATGTGCTGGATTTGTCCCCTCCGGCCCGGATCGCAGATACTCCCCTTCCTGCCGAATCCAGCCTGACGCCTGCCGATATCCGTACCCGGAATGAAGTCTTTGGCACCCAGGCCGCCCCGCGGCTCGGAGCGGGTGCCCCCGAGGACCCTGCCTTTTCCACCACCCGCTGGCCCTGTATCCTCAAGGCGATCGCATGGTCGAAAACCACCGCATCCCAACCCAAACCGAGCCGGGCCGAGGCCCTCATCCCCCGCCTGAAGGCCATTTTCGCCAGCGAAGGCCTTCCAGCGGAACTGGTATGGGTCGCGGAAGTGGAATCACGGTTCGACCCCGACGCCACCAGCCGCTCGGGTGCCCGCGGCCTGTTCCAGTTCATGCCAACCACCGCCGAGGAGTTCGGCCTGATCACCGATGCCGGTGACCAGCGCTCCGAACCGGAACTGTCCGCCCGCGCCGCCGCCCGCTACCTGGCACGGCTCCACGCCCGATTCAAGGATTGGCCCCTCGCCCTGGCAGCCTACAACGCGGGCGAAGGACGCGTCGGTCGCCTCCTGAAGAAACACCAGGCCGGTTCGTTCGACGAAATTGCCGCCTACCTGCCGCCGGAAACCCAGGTGTACGTCCCGAAAATCATGACAACCCTCGCCCTGCGGGAAAACACCTGGCTGAGCGCCCTCCCATCCCCGTCGGTCAATCCCACATTGAATTGATCTCCCGCCGCACGCGCCCGACAATGTCGCCCGTGTACGCGCCTTCGTCCTCCCCGGGAAAGACACTCCCGCCGGAGGAAGCCAGTTTGCAGGTGGCCCTCACATCGTCCGAAAGGAACCTCGACAACTGAGCGTAGGAGTGACGGTCGGTGAAACTGGACCGCCGCTGGTAGTACCGCAGCGGCCACGTGATGTAGAGGAAGTTCTTCGCCCGCGTCATCGCCACGTAGGCCAGCCGCCGTTCTTCCTCGATTTCCCTGTCGCTGCCCGTGGACATGTCGGACGGCAACCACCCGTCCGCCGCATGGATCAGGTAGACCACATCCCATTCGCACCCCTTGGCCGAATGGATCGTCGAGAGCACCAGCCAGTCCTCATCCTTCAGCGGCGCTCCGGCCAGATCACTCGTGGAGGTGGGCGGATCCAGTGTCAGATCCGTCAGGAACTGGCGCCGCGAGCGGTACTTCCCGGCAATTTGCTCGATGTGTTCAATGTCCCGCTTCCGCTGCGCCGCGTTGTCATAACGCGCCGCCAGGATGTCGTCGTAAAACCCTCGTATGCGCTGGACCTGCCCGGAAGGATTGGCCTCCCCCTGGTGAATCAGATCTTGCATCAGCCCCGCCAGGACCTTTATACCCTCCCGCCCCGCCGGAGGCGCCTCGAAGGAGCGGATGTCCCGCGCGTCGCGCGACTTGGCGACGTGTGCGATCGCCCGCGCCGCCGTCGCCGGCCCGATACCCTCAATCAGTTGCAGCACCCGGAACCACGCGATTTCATCCAGCGGATTCTCCGCCACACGCAGGATGCTGACCATGTCCTTGACGTGCGAAGCCTCCAGGAACCGCAGCCCGCCATACTTGTGATACGGCAGATTCCGGCGGGCCAGCTCGATCTCCAGCGAGTCGGAGAGATGCCCCACCCGGAACAGCACCGCCTGCTTGCGCAACGGGATCCCCTGCTCATAGTGCTCCAGGATCCGCTCCACCACGAACCGGTCCTGCGAGGCCTCGTCCCGGCAGGTCACAAGCAGCGGTTTCTCGCCACCCTTGCGGCTGGACCACAGGTCTTTGGTGTACCGCTCGCGCGCGTGGGAAATCAGGGCGTTGGTCGTCTCCAGGATCGGCTCCACGGAACGGTAGTTCTGCTCGAGCGTGACGACCGTCGTCCCGGGAAACTGCGAGGGGAAGTCGAGGATGTTGCGCACATTGGCCGCCCGGAAACTGTAGATGCTCTGCGCATCATCGCCCACCACCATGATGTTGTGGTTGTGCCGGCGCATCCCGCGCAGGATATCGGCCTGCACGACGTTCGTATCCTGGTACTCGTCCACCAGGACATGGTCGAAACGCCCGCACAGCTCACGGGCCATGGCGTCGTCGGTCAGCAACTGCCGCCAGTAGAACAGCAGGTCGTCGTAGTCCAGCACGCCCCGCTGCTGCTTGCGGACCACGTAGTGGGTGAACAGCGACTTGAGTTGCTCCTTCCACTCCAGGCACCAGGGGTAGAACTGCCGCAGGACGTTTTCCAGCGGCTCGCCCCCGTTCAGGCACCGGGAATACACGGCCAGGCAGGTCCCCTTGCGGGGGAACCGCTTTTCGCCCTTGGCGAGGCCGAGTTCGTGGCGGACCACGTTCATCAGGTCGGCGGCGTCCGCCTCATCCATCACGGTAAAGTCGGGCGACAACCCGGCCTGCCGGGAGAACATGCGGAGAATGCGGTTGGCGATGGCGTGGAACGTCCCGCCCCACACCCGCGCGGTCACCAGGGGCCCCTGTTCGCAGATGGCGGCGGCGCGCTTGACCATTTCCTCGGCAGCGCGGCGCGTGAAGGTCATCAGGAGAATCCGCTCCGGGGCCACGCCGCTGGCGATGAGATAAGCCACACGGTACGCCAGGGTCTTCGTCTTGCCGCTGCCGGCTCCGGCCACCACCAGGAGCGGGCCGTCGCCATGCGTCACGGCCTTTCGCTGTTCGGGATTCAGGTCCTTGAGCCAATCGCTATTCGGTATGTCCTGGTCTGCCGTCATGATCTGTGCCCGCCAAACGGAACATGATGCCATAACAGACCGCAAGGTCAAGAAATCGGACCCCGGCAGAAGGACTCCGATGTGCTACCCTTGTGCCATGCCCCGGAAGACACTCGCCGCTGTGGGTTGCCCGCGCAGCAGGGCGGAGCAGTCCCGCTTGCTCTCGACGGCCTTCTTCAGCGCCGTGGCAATGGAGGCGTCTCCCATGAGGATCGCGCCCACCAGCCGGCTGTCCCGGAACACGAAACGCATATACCGTCCGTCTTCCGCCTCTTCCACAACCTGGTAGCTGCCGTCTTCGGGCTCGAACTTGCCGATGCTGACCAGATCCACCCCCAGCACCTTGAGCATGTTCGAGCGCGGGATTCCGCCAAACTCCACCTTCGCCCCCGCGGCATTCATCCCGGCGATCGAACCCTGGTATTGCGCCGCACTCCAGTTGCCGTACAGCAGGCCGCGATGCTCGGCGATGTCGCCGGCCGCCAGGATACCGGGGTGCGAGGTCCACAGGTGGTCGTCCACGATGACCCCTTGTCCGACCGCCAGCCCTGCGCGACAGGCCAGATGGCTGTTCGGCCGTACGCCCGCGGCCAGGATCACCAGATCCGCCGGGATCGAGCTGCCGTCCTTCAGACGCACACCCGTAACTCGCTTGTGACCGAGCAATCCTTCGGTAACAGCCTGCGTGCGCAAGCCGATCCCGATCTTCGCAAGCCAATCGGCCAGCAGTCCGCCGGCCCGCCGGTTCAACTGGCGGGGCATGAGCCATTCGTGGCTCTCGAGCAGGGTCACCTTCCCCCCGCGCCGGGCGATCCCGCCAGCCGCCTCCAGCCCGAGAATCCCCCCGCCAACCACCACGCAGGAGGCGCCGGAACGAACCGCCTGCAGGATGTGCTCGGCATCCGCCTGGGTCCTGAGCACCGTGACACCCTCCAGTTGCGTTCCGGGAAACGGCGGCACAAACGGATGCGCTCCCGCCGTCAGGATCAACCTGTCGAAGGAAACCCGTCTTCCATCCGCCAGGACAACAACGGAATCGCCAGGCATGAGTTCGGCCGCCTCGACACCCGCAATCCATTCGACGCGCTGGTCGTCATACCACGACCGCGGATGAATCGGCAGTTCTTCCGCTCCAATCTCGCCGGCCAGGTAACGCGTCAGGTTCAGCCGGTAATAGGGCAGCCCCTCTTCCCGCGTGAGCAAGGCGATCTCCGCCTCCGGGGCGGACTGCCGCAGCGACTCGACGGCCGAGATCCCGGCAATACCGCCACCCAGGACCACCACACGCCGAACGGTTGCGCCGCCGGCCGCCTGCGTTTCCGAGGCCGCAAGCGGCTCGTAGCGGTCAGCAGGCGCGCCGCAGACCGGACAGGCGTCCGGGGGGCGATCGCCGGCATGCATGCAGGTGCAGTTCAGGCAGCGCCAGTGGCTGACCGCCACAACGGGCGCCGCTGCGGCCGCTTCCACGTAGGGCTCAAACTCCGCCTTTGGCGCCCCGCAGACAGGGCACTCCTCAGGCGGCGCGTCCCCCCGGTGGATGTAGCCGCAAGCGCCGCACCGCCACACCCTGGCGGCAGCCGCCCCGCTGCCACCCTCTTGCCGTCCGTCCTGACTCATGCAACGAAGCCCTTCCCGCCTACTTGACCTCGGTAAACTTGGCTTTGGGAGCCTGGCAGACAGGGCACTTGTCCGGCGCGCCGCCGGTCACGGTGTTGCCGCACACACTGCAAATGTGGACAGTCGCCGGGGCAAGATCCTTGCCCTTCTCGACGGCCGCCAGCGCGTTGGCATAGAGACCGTGATGGATCTGTTCCACCGCCATCGCGTTCTTGAACGAAATGCCGGCGGCCAGGTTCTTCTCGGCGTCCGCCTCGGCGACGAATTTCGGGTACATCGTCTGGAACTCGTAGCCCTCGCCCTCCACGGCCGCCTTCAGGTTTTCCGCCGTCGTCCTGATCCCGCCCATGACCCGTAAGTGCGCGTGGGCGTGTACCGTTTCCGCCTCGGCTGCCGCCCGGAACAGCTTTGCCACCTGGGGGAATCCCTCGGTTTCCGCCTTCTTCGCAAAGGCCAGGTACTTCCGGTTCGCCTGACTCTCGCCCGCGAACGCCGCCTGCAAGTTCTCTATCGTCGCCATGATCCTGCCTCCTTCTGGATGTTTATGAATCTGCATTACCCACATGAAACTGACGGACAACCATGCCCGTCGCCTTCTCCTCAACGTTTCCTTGGCGCCTTCCGTTGACACCTGCGACATAGCCCCCTCAGTTCCACATGGACGGACTGGACGCCGCCCATCGCCGATATCCCGGGTGGGGCCGTGACCCGGTCAAGCGTTTCGCTGTAGACATCCCCGACAAGGCCGCACTCCGAACAGACGAAGTGATGATGGCGTTCGGAATTCGCATCAAACCGGGCCCTGTCCCTTATGGACCCCACACGGCTGATGACGCCCTTCCCCTCAAGCATCCGCAGTGTTCGGTAGATCGTATCCAGCGATACGGCAGGAATGCGCCGGCGCACACGCGCATAGAGCGTCTCCGCATCCGGATGTTCCTCCGTGCTGGACAGTTCGCGGAATATTTCCGTTCGCTGATGGGTGGCCCGGACACCGTTCCGGCGGCAGGCGTTCGCAAATTCGGCTACCCGCTTCTCCACCTGTGCTGTCGTGACCATGGAATCGCTTATCCGTAGTGATTACTACCTGGTAACTCTACCGCACGCAGGCCGAGGCTGCAAGTGTTTCTCGTAGACGGTGTTCTCGTAGACGCGGCGCCATCGCCGCTGACCGGCTACTGGTTGTTCCTTTCCCCTTGCCGGTAGGCTGTCTTCTGCCCTATGATCCCGGCCATTCCGAGGCCCCGGTAGCTCAGTTGGACAGAGCAACGGTTTCCTAAACCGTAGGTCGCGCGTTCGAGCCGCGCCCGGGGTACCAGCTTGCCGTATGCCACACGCAGCTCGCCAGCGCCACTCGTCACGAACCCCCTCATCCCGGCTGGCTTGCCATACGTAGCTCGCAGCGTGGTGCGCTGCGAGCGAAGTATGGTCGGGCCGTGGGGATTTGAACCCCAGACCTTCTGCACCCCAAGCAGACGCGCTACCAGTCTGCGCTACGGCCCGCTCTAACGCCCCCTGACCGGAATCCGCGCCCTTTGCAACCAGCGGTGGGGTCCAGGCTTCCGCCTGGCTCGCCAGTCCGCGCGCCAACCCAAGTACAGGAACGTATCCAAAACAGTCCGCGCGAAGGCATACAGAAATCCTTCAGGCCGCCTTGAAACGCACGGAACCTATCAATTGGGTTTCTGCCCGTCAAGGAACGAATCAAAAACCCGCTCCCAAATCTCCTTGTCGCCGTCCGGCGTATCCTCCACAACCGCGCTCGCGCGCAACTTGGCCACATACTCCGAAAGCGCCTTGCCCCTGCGCTCGTGCATCAAAAGGTCACGAATGCGCTCCCGCACCTCCTCAAACCCCATCCGCTCGCCCTGCGTCTCATCCACCTTCTCAACTATGTGCATGCCCATCGGAGTCTCCACCACGTCACTGAGCTCCCCGATGTCCATCCCGAAAATGATGTTGTCCATTTCCGGCAGGGTCGTCCCTTCCACAATCCATCCCAGGCTCCCCCCCGTCTCCTTCCCGCTCGGGCACTCCGAATGCGCCGCCGCCAGTTCCCCGAAATCCTCCCCCTCCATGACCCTGTGCCGGAGCGAAAGCAACTGCGACCGCGTCACAGCCTTGTCCTGTTCCTGTCCCGAGGCCGACTTCATCAGGATGTGCCGAACCAGCGCCTGGTCCGGGGAGGCATACCGGTCGGAATGCTTATCGAAATAGGCCTGCATTTCCTCCTCCGTACACTCGGGAAGGCCGGCCGTCACCCGCCGGACCAACTGATCCAACTGCTTGCCGGCCTTTACGCTGGCCCGGAACTGATCCAGCGTCAACCCCTGCCTCGCCAGCATATCCCGGAGTTTGTCCTCGGCGCCAACCTTGCGGACCATCTCCCCGACCGTCTTGTCGACCTCGGCATCCGCAACCTCGATATGCCGCCGCTTGACCTCCTCAATGAGCAGTTGCGTTCCCACCGCATGCTCCCGCGCCTTGACCACCAGCTCGTCGGCATGCTGTCCCAATTCCGCGCGGGACAGGTGCTGGCTGTAGAACTCCAGCAGGCGCTTGAGCTCGTTCAGTATCGCCGCCTCGGGAATATTCCGTCCATTCACTCGCAATGTCATACATCCCTCCACCCTTGCCTCTTGCCTGTTACTCTCCCGCCTATCCACCGTCCGCCGGTCCCGCCGGCTTCACTGCCACGGCCGGGTGCACATACACCGGCGCCAGGGGTTCCGTCGGCGCGCCCTTTTCGCAGCGCGCCACGGCCAGCCGCCCCAGGGAACAGGCCGAAGGTATACACGGCCGTTCCTGCAGAATAACCCCGCCGGGCCGCAAGGCGGCCAGCCGGGCACCGATTCGATTCCAATCCGCCGTGACCCAGACAGACCTGTCGCGACGCCAGTCTCCCGGAACCGACGTCATTCCGCCCACCGCCAACAAACCCTGCCGCTCGGGCCAGTCCGCCCCGCGCCGGAACCGCACAGCCCAGAGTTCCTGCCGCCGGGCATCCCCCCATACCACGACCTCTTCGGCATCCGAGACGGCCAGGACATCCGCCGCGACGGCATCGGGGCTGCCTATGCCCATCACAGTCCTTCCGCCGGGCGCCGCCAAACCACACGCGGCCGCAACGGCCATGCGCAACCCGGCAAACGAACCCGGTCCCACTCCAACCGCGATCCGGTCCACCTCCGCCGGATCCAGCCGCTCCGCCTCGAACAACTCCGCCAGCGCCGCGAAAAACACCTGCCGCTCGGCATGAGATTCCGTCCAGCAGCGTTGCGCCACAACGTCACGTCCCGACAGCAACGCCAGGCTGCCTGTATCCGTGGACATCTCGATGGCCAATGTTTTCATCTGACATTCATCCGCCAGCCGTTCTCTTTCGTTTCCGGACGCCGTTCGCCTTCCACGCCTTTGCCTCAATTATTTTCTTGATTGGAATCGCGCCGACGTGGATGATTCACGCCTGTTTTATCGCGGCGAATGTAGCTCAGTTGGTTAGAGCATCAGATTGTGGATCTGAGAGTCGCGGGTTCGAGTCCCGTCATTCGCCCCAATCCAATCAAGCATTTCCTCAAAGGCATTTCCCGCCGCGCTTGCGGCTGACACGGCTTTGCTCCGGCCCTTTCGCCCGGCCCCTGCCTTGTGTGCTCGGAATGAATAACAAAAAGGATTGCTGCCGGTCAACTGGTGTTGCCCTGGCAACCCAAGGCAGGCAATCGAAGAGGAATCAATGGCGAGACAGAAGATTGCCAAGCGCTGCCGCCACTTCCGCCACTTGGATACATGGATTCCCACGAGTCGGGTCTCGACGTTCCAGGCTGCGCACGTTGGGTCCCCTCGGCGCCCAAGTGGCCGGATCCGTGGGGCCAAACAACCCAACCACCGGAATCCCCATCGCCGCCGCTAGGTGCGTCACCCCCGAATCGTTGCCCACAAACGCCGCGCAGCCAGCAAGAAAACCAGCCAGTTCCACAACGTCCAGCCCCGTAACGACCCTCGTGCCAGGGGACAATGCGAGCAATTCCGGGAAAATTCTGGATTCCGCCTCACCCGCGAGAAATACCGGCTGCCACGCCCCTTCGCTGCGAATCAGGTCCGCCAGTCGGGCAAAGTTCGCCAGAGGCCAGTTCTTTCGCGGGCTGCCGCTTCCCGGATGCACGGCCACTACCTTCTCACCCATCCCGCACACCCTGCGCCGTCCCGCTTCGAGTACCGATTGAGGGAGCCGCAACCGCAGGCCCCCGTCAGCCTTCACTCCTTCCAGAACACCCGCAAAATAGTCCGAAGCGTGTCCCTCGACCACGTGGGGCGACCGATACAGCACCTGTCGGACACCTGCTTGCGCCAGCCGTTTGCGGAATCGTCCATCCGCGTCAGGAAGAAACGTAATTGCCATGTCAAAGGCCCCCAGCCAATCGTTCCTCCGGACGATGCCGTCTTCACAAGGGGCGAACCATTCCGCGGCTTGTGCCGAGTCCAGGGAAAAGAGACTGTCCGCCAAACCCGCCGCCTGAACCAGCCGCGCCTGCGGAAAGCAACCGGCATGACAAAGGTGCGCTCCAGGCCAGCGGCGGCGGATTCCCTCGAATACCGGCAGGGTCAGGATCAAGTCCCCCAAGGCCCCACCCCTGCACACCAGTATCCGCCCCATGGTCATGGCCCGGTCACGCATCCGCGCTGGGTGCGGCGCTTGTTCCATCCTCCACTTCGAAATCACAGATCAGAGGCAGGTGATCCGAATACGTAACCCGGGGAATCTCCAGGCCGGTAACCTTGATGCCGGGACTGTGGAGGATGAAGTCGAGTTCCCGCTTTGGCGCCCAACTGGGATAGGTTGGCATCCCGTGCGTATTCGCGCTGCGCAACCCTGTCGCTGCCAGGAACAATTCGATCTCGGGGTCACCCCAGAACACGTTGAAGTCACCCGCCACCAGGTAGGGCTTCCGGAGATCCTTCACCAGCGAATACAGGTCGCACAACTGGTGCTGCCGGTGCCGGAACCGGATCGACAGGTGGACCAGGAACACCGTAAGCCGTTCCAGTTCAAGCTGGATCACAAGCCGTTTGATCCCGTGGTCAAAATACAGGAAGCGCTCCTCCTGGATGACGCCGCTGCTCAGGAACGCATTCATCTGCTTGTTGGCCACGGGAAAAAAGCGGACGAACGACCTGTCCCCGTACTTGGTGCAGAAGGAATGATAGTGGCCCAGCGAGGACGCAATGTATTCCGCCTGGTTCGTCCGCCCGGACCGGAACGATCCGCCATCCACTTCCACCAGGCCAACAATGTCCGGGTTCGTCGCACCGACGAATGCCGTGACCTGGTCGAGCACGTCATGCGTGTGCTTGAGATACCCGCTGCCCGGAAACGGCATGTGGAAACGACGCCCGACACCGGCGCAGTACCGCACGTTGTAAAGCAGGAACCGCATGCCTCTCTTATAGTCCAACCCCGGCCTTTCGACAACTGTCAAAAGACCGCACTTTATTCTCGAAATTGCGGGTGCCGTCAGATACCGTGTTCCGCGAAATCTCCAGTGGATAGCCATCTCATGAAACCTGAAGTCATCCTGGCTCTCGATGTTCCCAATGCCTCCTCGCTATCACCGCTCCTGCCGAGACTTCCGCCGGGGTTGGCATGGTTCAAAGTGGGGTTGGAACTCTTCACTTCGGCCGGCCCCGATCTGGTCCGGACGCTTTCAAGCGGTGGTCGCCATATCTTCCTGGACCTGAAGTTGCACGATATCCCCAGGACCGTGGCCAACGCCGTAACGGCAGCCGGATCCCTGGGCGCCGCCCTTATGACGGTTCACGCCACGGGCGGCAAGGCCATGCTGCAGGCCGCCGCGGAAGCTGCCGCCGCGTTTGGCCCCAACCGTCCGCGGCTGGTGGCCGTTACCACCCTCACCAGCCTGAACCAGCAGGATTTTGCCGATCTTGGGATTGCGCGCTCGCTGACGGACCAGGCTCTCCGTCTTACGGAACTGGCGCTCGCCGCGGGAATTGATGGCGTCGTCACTTCCGTGCTGGAAGCCGCCGCCCTGCGCCGGGCCTTCGGCCCCGCACCTATTCTCGTGACTCCCGGAATCCGCCCCGCGGGCGCTGATGTGGGCGACCAGAAACGCGTTGCCACGCCGGCCATGGCGGTGGAGGCAGGCGCCAGCTACCTTGTCGTAGGCCGTCCTATCATGGAGGCTCCCGATCCGGCAGCCGCCACGCGCGCCATTCAGACGGAAATTGCCCAAGCCTGGGCCATGCGTTCACCGGCTTGAGGCTCCGTCGGATGTCCACCCCTCCATGCCGCGTTGCGCATACATCGCTTGCCATTCTTCTATTCTGTTTCAGGCTGAACGCCGCAACCAACCCGCCACTCCCCGCCATGGAAAACACAATTCGCGGCATTTCGTGTGTGGTTTTTGATCTCGAGACCACCGGTTTGAAGGCAGAGGAGGACCGGATTCTTGAAATCGGTTCCGTGCGGATAAGCAACGGTCAGGTGACGGAACGCCGGTCATGGCTTATCAACCCCGGTGTTCTCATTCCGCCGGGCTCGCAACGCATTCACGGCATCACGCCGGAAATGGTGGCTGATGCCCCCGGTTTTCCCGCCGCCTATACGGAATTCACGAATTTCGTGGGCCGGAGCATTCTGTTCAGCCACAACGCCCGCTTTGACTGCAAATTCCTTGTGGCCGAAATCCGCCGCCATAATCTGACGCCGCCGGATATCGTGCTCCTGGACACCCTGCGTTTGTTCAAGCGGTGCTTCCCGAAACGGCGCAGCTATTCCCTGGCCAACCTGACCGCGGACTTGTGCCCGATCCTGATGGCGCAGGCTGCCGCCACAAACGATGTCTCGCGGGAGCGGCGCTTCCACAGTGCCGGGTGGGATTCGGAATGCACAGCGGCTTTGCTGGGACGGGCAATGGGAACCCTGGAGACCGATCTTCCATTCCCGGAACTCGAGAAACGCTGTGGCGGACGCCTGTCCCTGACAATGCCTACTCGTCCTCTTCCGTCTCCGCCCCCGCCGCGAAACGGCATAGCCCCCGATGCGCCTGCGCAATGAACGGCGCGAATTCCGAGGCTGGCCCCTGCGCGAATCGCCCTTTCAGGACCTCCGCCGCCTGATGCACATTCATGCCCCCCTGGTACAGGGTCCGGAACGCCTCCTTGATGGCCTTGCGTTCATCGGGCGTGATCCCCGCCCGGCGCATCCCCACGATATTCAGCCCCGCGATAACGTTGCGGCCCATGCTCTGGACCAGGCAGAACGGCGGCACATCCTTGGACAGTCCCGCGGCTCCGCCCACCATGGCCAGGCGCCCGATCTTCACGAACTGGTGGACCGTGACGCTCCCGCTGATGAAGGCGCGGTCCCCGACTTCCACGTACCCTCCCAGCATCGTCCCGTTGGCAATGATCACCCGGTTCCCGAGCCGCACGTTATGGGCCAGGTGCACCAGAGCCATGAGAAAACAGTCATCGCCCACTTCCGTCACGGTTCCAGGTTTCGTGCCCCGGTGGATGGTCACATACTCCCGGATCGTGCACCGCTTGCCCACCCGCACATACGAGACCTCTCCCTTGTAACCAAGATCCTGGGGTTCGCCACCCACCGCCGCGCCCGAGTGAAGGCGGCATCCCTCGCCGATCGTCGTATGGCCGACCACGGCGACGTGCGATGCCAGCACGCACCCGTCACCAATCTCGACATGCTCGTCCACAAAGGCAAACGGACCCACGCGCACGTTCGCGCCGATCTTCGCGCCAGGATGCACCACCGCCGTGGGATGAATCTCGCTCATAACCGCTCCTAGTTGAGGAATTCCACCAGTCCCGACTCCCGCATACTCATGAAGTCCCGATCGCGCAGAGCCGAGGCGCGCCCCAGCACCACATGATCCAGCACCTTGATGCCGATCACCTGCCCCGCCTGGACAATCTGGCGGGTGATGCGCACATCCTCCGCGGATGGCGTAGGGTCTCCCGAGGGATGATTATGCACGAGAACCAGCGCGGCGCAACCCGATTGAATCGCCGGCTTGAAAACCTCACGGGGATGCACCAAACTCGCGTCCAGAATACCCTTGGATACCTCCTGCGGCACACCCTTCACGCGGTTGCGCGTATCGAGATGAAGGGTCCAGAACCGTTCGTGATCGAGGACCTTTGCCGTCGCCCTGAGAATGCCGGCGGCATCCTCGGGGGAACGGACAAAACGCTCTCCTTCTTCACGACACTCTTCCGCCAGCCGCCGGGAAAGTTCCAGCGCCGCCTTCAAGGTCTGCGCCTTGACCTTTCCCATTCCCTTGAACAGCCGATTGGCCGCAAGCTCCGTCACGGACGCCCGGGAAATCGCCGTGAGGGTCCCGTACTCCCGGAGGATGGCTTCCGCCAGTTCCACAACATTCATTCCCGCCGCGCCGCTCCGCAGCAGGACCGCCAGCAGGGCCACATCGGAAACGTGCTCAATGCCCTGCCGCTCGATCGCCTCGCGGGGACGCAGGCGCATGGGCATGTCGCACACCCGGTACACCGACGGCTTTGCTTCCTCACCGTACACAGGTATGGTTGGATCACTCTTCATCGTCAGACTCGCAGGGGGGCTGCCCCCACCCTTTCCCAGGTTTCCATCACACGCCTTCCGGCCGTTTCCACGCTTGTGTCGTATTCGCATTCCACCCACGCCACGGACATCTGTCCACGGAACCAGGTCATCTGTCGTTTGGCCAGATGCCGCGTGCGGACCAGCGTCTGCCGCACGGCTTCCTCCTGCGACAACTCTCCCCGAAGACAGGACAGTGCTTCCCGGTATCCGATCGCCTGCAACGCGGTGTCCGACAGTTCGCCGCAGGTTTGCCGCAATCCCGCCGCCTCTTCGATCAGGCCATGGTGGTACATCGCATGGATCCTGGCTTCAATTTTCCGGTGCAAGGCCTCCCGGGGCAGGGTCAGTCCTGCCACAACGGGTTCCGCCGCCCCCTCCTTCCAGGTCTCGGGCGGACGCTGTTCCCCGGCTTCCAACCGTTCCAAGGCGCGGATCAGCCGGCGCGGATTCCGGGGATCCGCGAGCGCCTCGTACCATGACATGCTTCGCTCCCGCAAGGCCTCCTGCAAGGCCTCGATGCCGGACTGCTCCAGAACCTGTCGCCATTTCTCCCGGAGCCCCGGCGCCGGGCCCGCGCCGTCCGCCAGCCCCTCCAGAAGGACACGCAAATACAGCCCGGTTCCGCCCACCACGATGAGGGGTTCTCCCGGAGCCAGGGATGCCACGCATCGCCGCGCCTCTTCCCGGAAATCCGCCGCGCTGAACCGGCAGTCCGGCGCCACCACGTCGATTCCCCAGTATCGCACCTTCCGCCGTTCCCCGGCTGTCGGCTTGGCCGTCCCGATGTCCATCCCGCGGTACACCAGCATTGAATCCGCCGACAGCACCGCCCACTGATTCCGTTCCGCAATCCATTGGGCCACCGCGGACTTGCCCGCCGCTGTCGGGCCCACAAGGATGTACCCGCGGATGGAGGGTGTTGACGGCTCTTCGCCGCCCGGCGCACCCGCAGTCTCCGGACGCCGGTCCGTGGGGGCCTCAGCCTGGCGGCTCATTCGATCCATTGGCGCCAAGTTCCCGGAGTGG
Organism: uncultured Verrucomicrobiota bacterium; assembly: GCA_964458765.1. Classification (GTDB taxonomy): domain Bacteria; phylum Verrucomicrobiota; class Kiritimatiellia; order CAIKKV01; family CAITUY01; genus CAIVSY01. Next base: position 8,369 of record CAYWKN010000016.1, on the reverse strand, counting down.
ATGAGAGGACGCGAGGAAGGCCGTGATCATGTACAGTCCCACGCCGATGCAAATCGCCGAATCCGCCACGTTGAACGCGGGAAAATGATGAGTGCGCCAGTGGAAATCCAGGAAATCCACGACATACTGCAGCCGTACACGATCGATGAGGTTGCCGACAATCCCGCCGGCCATGCAACCGAGGGCGATGCGATGCGTCAATGTATCGCTCAGGAACGAACGCCGGAACAACACGATCGTCAGGAGCATCAGGATGGAGAACACAGCCAGCCAGCCATTCAGCCCGCCGAACATTCCCCAGGCCGCGCCGGTATTCCGCACATGCACGAGGTTGAAGAAGCCGGGAATAACGGGCAACCCTTCACCGGGATAGAAACGAGCCATCACCAGGTCCTTGGTGACCTGATCGAGAACGACAATCGCTATGCTCAACAGCAGGGCAAGCATAAATCACCGGGTGCGCGCAGGAACAACAACCTTCCGCCACTCCCACCGGGGGCTGCCGCTATTCGTTCTCTTCCGGCTCAACGACTTCGGGAGCTTCCTGTTCCACCCCCTGCTCCAGCGCTTCGCCGAACGGGCGGAACCGCGTACGGCCCTTTTCCGATGCCGACTGGCACTTGATGCACATCCGCGCGAAAGGCAATGCCTGCAGCCGGGCCACCTCGATGGCGCACCCGCACAGGTCACACATCCCGTAGGACCCTTCCTTCATGCGCCGCAACGCACTGTCGATCTCAAACACGGACTCCTGCTCGGTGCTGACAAGGTTCAACGCGAACTCGCGGTCGAAATCATCCGTACGATCCTCCGACGAACTGTCGTCCACATACTTCAGGGACTCGTCCGACAGGGCCGAAATCTGCCCCGTAAGCCGGTACCGCATGCGGATCAGCATGTTCCGGATGCGCTCCGTCGTTTTCACATCCAGATTCCGCTCCTTGGCCGCCGTCGGCGCGGCGCCCTTCCCGACGGAAGCTTTCTTCCCGGATCGCACGGCCTTGACAGGTTTCACGGCCCGAATCGGCATGGCCTTCCTGACCGGCTTTGCCTTGACGCTCTTGACCGCGAATGTTTTCCGGGCGGTCTTGCCGACAGCCTTGGATGGCGTCGCCTTTCTTGCGGCTGCTTTCTTCATCTTCGTGGCCATACTGTTGTCCTTCCCTGGAGTCCGCTACACCCTCATCGCCCTGTAAAGAGACGCTCTTGATAGCAAAACCCCGGCGCCCATGTCAACAACGCCGGGGACATATTCCTGAGGAGAGTCAGCGTCCACGCTATCGCGCCGCCACAGGCAGAGAAGCCGGGGCCGCCGCCTGAGCCGCCTGTCCGGCCACCGTCACCGCCGGCGCGGCGGAGGGCGCTTTCAATCCGGAAAACGGAGACCCGCTCCCGTCCTTCTCGGCCTTGGGCTGGGCTTTGGCAGTTCGCTGACTTAACACCATGACAATGCTGTTGCCGATCAGTTTCGGGGCCAGGTCCGGCTGCCCGACATCGTCGCACAACTTTACCACGCGTTCCATGACCTCGAACCCGAGTTCTCGGTGCGCGTTTTCACGGCCGCGAAAGAATAGCGAACACTTGACCTTGATACCCTTCTCCAGGAACCCCAGGATATGATTCACCTTGGTCTGGAAATCATGATCGCCCACGTTCGCGTGGAACTTGATTTCCTTCATCTCCGCCGAGTGTTGATGCTTGCGCGCATCGCGGTCCTTCCGGCTCTGTTCATACTTGAACTTGCCGAAATCCATCACGCGGCACACGGGCGGCTCGGCGTTCGGCGAGATCTCCACCAGATCCAGACCGCTGCGCACCGCCGTCGACATGGCTTCACTGATCGAGACTACCCCGATCATGTTACCGTTGGGATCCAGCAACCGCACTTGCGGCGCACGAATCCGGTGATTTACTCTGACCGTCGGACGAATTGCCTACCTCCTTGCTGCGGACCTGCTTTCAGTCCTTCTGTTCCTAGCTTGCCTTCCCCGCCGCCTCTTCGGCCAGCCGGGCCACCAAATTGTCCACCGTCATGACGCCCAGGTCCCCGGCAACGCGGTGCCGCACCGAGACCGTGCCCTGCTCCACCTCCCGCCCCCCCAACACCACCATGTAGGGGATCTTTGCCATCTGCGCGTCGCGAATCTTCGCGCCGATCTTTTCCGCCCCCCGATCCAGCCCCACCCGGAATCCCCGTTCGCGAAGCGCCGCCGCAACACGCTCCCCGGCCTCCGCCTGCTTGTCCGTGATCGGCAGGACACGCACCTGTTCCGGGGCCAGCCACAAGGGGAACGCTCCGCCGTAGTGCTCCACCAGCACCCCGAAAAACCGCTCCAGGCTCCCGAGCAATGCCCGGTGAACCATGAAAGGACGATGCTCCCGCCCGTCGTCGCCGTGATAGGCCAGATCGAACCGTTCCGGCAGATTGAAATCGAACTGGATCGTGCTCATCTGCCATTCACGACCGATGGCATCCTTGACCTTGAGGTCAATCTTCGGACCATAAAACGCTCCGCCTCCCTCATCCACGACGAACGGGATGTTCTCGGCGCGCAAGGCCTGCTCCAGCGAACGCGTCGCCTGCTCCCAGCGCTCCGGCTCCCCAACCGCCTTCTCGGGGCGGGTCGCCAGGTAGGCGGTGATCTCCGTAAAGCCGAAGGCCCGCCAGATGCCAAGGGCGAACTGGACGGTGCGTTTCACCTCGCCCTCGATCTGCTCCGGCGTGCAGAAAATATGCGCATCATCCTGGGTGAAGCCCCGCACACGCAACAGCCCGTGCAGCACCCCGGTCTTCTCATACCGGTACACCGTCCCCAACTCGGCCCACCGCAGCGGCAGATCGCGGTAGGACCGCTTGTGCATCTTGTAGATCTGGATATGGAATGGGCAATTCATGGGCTTGACGAAGTACGACACTTCATCAATATCCATCGGGGCGTACATGTTCTCCCGGTAAAACCCCAAGTGGCCTGAAGTCTCCCACAAGCCTGAACGCCCGATGTGCGGGGTGTACAGGATCTCGTAGCCGGCCTTGAAATGCTCCTGCCGCCAGAAGTCCTCGATGATGGACCGGATGCGCGCCCCCTTGGGATGCCAGTGAATCAGGCCGGGGCCCACGTCTTCCTGGATGCTGAACAGGTCCAGTTCCTTGCCGAGCTTCCGGTGGTCACGCTTCTGCGCCTCCTCCAGCCGGCGGACCTGCTCGTCCAATACCGACTGGGACTCCGCCACAATGCCATACAACCGCTGCAACATCGGGTTGGTCTCGATGCCGCGGAAATAGGAGCCGGCCACGGACAGCAACTTGAACGCGCGAATCTGACCGGTGCGATCGAGATGAGGGCCCCGGCAGAGATCCTGGAAATCGCCGCACCGGTAGAACGTGATGGTCTCGTCCCCCGGAATGTCCGCCAGGCGATGAAGCTTGTATCCCTGCCCGCGGGATTCGAGATACGCCCTGGCCTGCTCCCGCGTCATCTCCACCCGTTCGAAGGGAAGATCCTGACGCACAATATCGGCCATGGCCTTCTCGATGGCCGGGAAATCCTCGGGGGCCAATCGGTGCGGCAGGTCGAAGTCGTAGTAGAACCCGCTGTCGGTGGCCGGCCCGATATCCAATTGAACGTTCTCGTACAGCCGGGTTACCGCTGCCGCCATCACATGCGCCGTGCTGTGGCGCAGAATTTCAACATCCAAGGGTCCTACTCCTCCTGTGGGAATTGCAAAACGCCGATATTCAACCCGAAACAGGCATCGCAGTCAACTTATATTCAGACTCTTCGAAGCACACTCTTCGAAGCACAACACTTGACCCGTTCCCGGGTTTTCGCCACAGTTCCAGCGTTACAGGCAGGACCACTTCCCCATGCGGATGCTGATTCAATTGCGAAGATATCTTGCCACGGGAGCGCTTGCGGCCCTTGCGGATTTCTGCCTTTACGGACTCCTGGTCCGGCTGGCCGGTGTCGCACCGGTTATCGCCAATCTCATCAGCCGCCCGGCAGGCGGGCTCGTAAGCTTTGCCGGAAACAAGGTGTGGACGTTCGAACGCCGCTCGCTGGCCGGAACCCCGCTGCAATTCCTGCGTTTTGCCGTGACCTGGTTCGGCGCATACCTGGCATCAGAGGCTCTGCTGTGGTTCTTCCACCACCGGCTCGGCTTTCGCCCGATGCTGGCCAAACTGTGCGCCGAGGCCATCGCCTGCAGCGGGGTCTTCCTGACCCATCGTTTCTGGACCTTCAGGAGCCGCCGCTAGACTGTCCGGCAAGGATTCCACTCCGCTCCCGGCCAGCACCACCCGAACCGATCCCAGGGCCAGTTCATAGTCCATGACCAGCGGCACGATCGCATCCACCGGCGCCTGCCGGGCCGCCTCCCGTAGCGCGTTGTCGCCCGTCACCCGGGCCAACTCGGAAAAAGGCAGTCCCCAGGCCTGGAAATCCCTCGCCCGCACCGCCGCGCCCCCCTCCGGCACCGCACGGATGTGTAACGCCTCGAAACGCCGCCGATCCAGGCAAGACGGGCTCCGCGCCGGCTCTGTCACCAGCCGTATGCTCACCACGCGGCCCTCCAGATTCACCGCCACGGCATCCCCGCCGGAAATGCCGCGGTTGACGGCTGTGCCGCGGTAACTGTCGTCAAGGAATGACAGTATCCCGCCGACCTTGCGACTGAGGGCAAACATGGCCTCCGGCGCCGTAAGGTTAGTGCTCACGACACCCGTCCGCAAATCCCGCTTGCAGTACTCCATCGCACCCCCCTGCGTGTCGTAGCAGGAAACGGCGCGACTGGTGGAACTCCGTCCAAATACCGGATTCAGTTCCTGGTCCAACTCCTTGGCAAAAACCAGCGCGTTCATGCCCGGCAAGTCCAGAACAGCGACCATCCTGTCGTTGATCCGGGTCCTCCCCCCCGCGCCCCTCAGGCTGTCCATCGAACGCACCCGGATCTCAAGGAAAACGGCGGGAACAGCGGCCCCCGTGACGCGGTGGTCCCATTGGCCGATCGTGCTGACGAGCTCCATCCGGCCCAGTTGCCCCAGATCCATGCCGAGGAACCGGTAGCGGATGTCGTAGGTCATCTTCACCGGAAGGCACTGCCCATGGAACCGCCGTGCCAGTTCCGCGAGGGATTCCGCGCCGTACACCCGTACAGACGCCACGAAAAGGAGGATCACGAACACCAGCCGTCGCCGCATCATCCTCTCCGTCTCCCCCTGGACCTGCCTTCATTCCGCTGCCTGTGCGCCTCCGCCGCCTTGGCGCGCACCGGCGCAAAGTCGATTCTCCGCTTGTCAAAATCAACCCGGGCCGCAAACACCCGCAGCCGCGTTCCCACCTTGTAGACGTCCTTCCCTGCCCGCAACGCCCGGGCCCCCGCATCAAACCGGACAAAGCTCTCCGACAGCGTGCTGACATGCACGAGTCCCTGGACGTCCAGATCGTCCAGTTCCACGAACAACCCGAAATTGGCGACCTTGACCACCACCGCCTCGTATTCCAGCGGCTTCCCCTGCTCCAGTTGCTGCGCCAGGAAGCGGTATTTCTTGATCTCCATCAGGTCCCGTTCGGCCTGCTCCGCCGCCTGCTCCGTCTCGGAACAGTGGAGCGACAGCCTGTCCAGATCTTCGGGCCGGTATGGCGTCGCTCGCCGCTCCAGCGCGGCTGCCAGCAGACGGTGAATGACCAGGTCGGGATACCGGCGGATGGGCGACGTGAAGTGCGCGTAGTACTTCTTGGCCAGGCCGAAATGACCGCCCTCTTTCGCCGAGTACACGGCCCGCTTCATGCTGCGCAGCACCGCCATCTGGGCGGAGTGCGCCAGGGGGGTGCTCCGGATCCGCCGGACAAACTGCATCAGGTTCCCCCGCTGCCGGAGGTCGCCGGGCTGATACCCCATGTCCCGCAACTCATCCCGCAGAAGCTCAATCCTGTCCTCCGCAGGCGGCTCGTGCAGCCGGTGAATCAGGCGCACACCCCGCTGGCTGAGTTCCCGGTCCACCGCCTCATTGGCGGCCACCATGCACTCCTCGATCATCTGGTGGGAGATATCGTTGACCACAGGCCGTATGTCTTCAATCATGCCGTCCTTCCCGATGAGGATCTGGCTCTCGGGCAGGTCAATGTCGAGCGCGTGCTGGTTCATCCGCCTTTGCCGCAGGGTCATGGCCAGCCCGCAGATATCCTGGAGCAACCGCTGGGAATCGTCTGTCACGCCGGGAACCTTCGACCGCATTCCCGCAGGCGTTTCCAGGACTTGAAGCGCCTGCTCGTACGTCAGCCGCAGCTTGGAGTGGATGATGCTGCGTTCGCAGCGGGCCCCGATCATCCGGCCTTCGCCGTCGAACGTCATGAATACCGAAAAGGTCAGGCGATCCTGCCCCGGTTTGAGGCTGCACAACCCGTTGGACAGTTCCTCCGGCAGCATCGGAATCACCTTGTCGGGCAGATACACGCTGTTGCCGCGCTCCGTGGCTTCGCGATCCAGGGCGCTGCCGGGACGCACGAAATGGCTCACATCCGCAATGTGCACCCCCAGTACGCGCCTCCCCTGCCCGTCCAACTCCAGCGAAAGCGCGTCGTCGAAATCCCGGGCCGTGGCGGGATCCACGGTGAAGATGAATTTCTGCCGCAGGTCAAGACGCCGGCCGGGTTCCGCCAGACGCGCCGCCGACCGTTCCGCTTCGGCCATCACATCCTCCGGGAACTTCTCCGGCAGGTCGTAGTTCCTCAGGATCGCCAGCGTGTCCAGCGAAGGGTTGTCCGCCGGCCCGATCACCTCGATAATCTCGGCCTCGGGGTTGACGTGGCGGTTTTCCCAGTTGGTAAACTGCACGACCACACGGTCGTCCAGCTTTGCGCCGGCGGCGTCCGGCACGTAGAAATCCTGCTGGTAGGAAGGATCCATCGGCACGACATAGAAGAACTTCCCCGTGCTCCGCAGTGTCCCGACCACAACGCGCCTGGCGCGTTCCACGATCCGGATCACCTGCCCGTGCCGTTGCCATTCCGGCGCGCCGTGCCGCGGCGGTTCCAGCCGGACCACCACCCGGTCGCCCGGCAGCGCCGTCCCCATGTCGCCACGGTCCACCATCACCCCGAATGGCTGGCTGCTGTCTGCCAGATACCCGGCGCCGGAGCGCTTGACCTCGATGCGGCCGGTCACCAGATCCGCCGGCGCGCCCAGCGTGTACCGGATCTTGCGGATGGCCACAATCTCGCCGTTGGCCATCATCTGCCGCAGCAGATCGGCCAGCGCCTTCCGTCCGGCCCCGCCCAGGCCCAAGGCCCCGGCCATTTCGTCAACGGTCATCGGCGCATAGTCCGGCCGACGCAGCAGTTCCATGACCGTGTCGTGATCCACCTGTCGCCCAGTCCGCCGGTTTCCCATAGATTTCTCCATTCCCATCCTCAATCCTGCGACTTCAACCTGGGGTCAAGCGCATCCCGCAGGGCATCCCCCACCAGGTTGAACGCCAGGACCACCACCACAATGACCGCCGTTACAGCGGTCATTTCCCACCAGACTCCCTGCCACAAGCGCAGCCGCGCATTGCTGACCATGACGCCCCACGAAGGCTCGCCCTGGACACCGATTCCCAGGAAGCTCATGAACACTTCCGTCCCGATCGCCGCCGGGAATCGCAGGGAAAAGGTGATAATGATAATATGAAACACGTTGGGAAGGATATGACGAAATATGATGCGCCATGGACTGTAGCCCAGCGAACGCGCGGCCATCACATACGCGCGTTCGCGGTGCTTCATGACTTCCCCGCGCACCAGCCGGCATAAACCCACCCAGGTTGTCAGGCCAATTCCCACGTAAATCCCCGTCAGCCCCTTCCCGACCACCATGGCAATGGCCAGTACGAACAGAAGACCGGGCATGCATGCCACCGTGGTATACAACCAGACGACAAGGTCATCCACCCAGCGCCCGAAATATCCCGCCAGGCAGCCCAGAACCACCCCGATCGGGATGGCGATGAGCGACGTCACCACGCCCACCAGGAAGGCAATCCGGGCGCCTTGTACCGTCCGCTGCAGGACATCACGCCCGAGGTTGTCCGTTCCCAGCGGATGGTGAGACAGCCGGCTCACCACCGTCAGCAGTCCCGGCGCGGTCCCGTCCGCTGCCTGTGCCAGGGGACCGCGGAAAAGGCTTGGCGGCAGGTAGCGCTTCTGAAGATCCACCCGCTGGTACGGGGGCGTCTCGTCCTTGAAACGGTACCACTGGTGCATCGTCTCGCCATAGAGGGCCACGGCGAAGAACGCGGCCAGGACCCAGAGGCAGCCGCGCACCAGTCGGCGCCGGCGCAGCTGCGCCCACGCCGACTGCCACAGGGACTGCCCTTGGTTGCCGTTCGC
>CAYWKN010000015.1:0-23742 GCA_964458765.1 uncultured Verrucomicrobiota bacterium | reverse complement strand
CGAAGTGGAAGGAACTGGGTGTGGACCTGTCGGCTTCCACGGAATGAAAGGTCTGGTCAAATGGAGCAACTCTTCACGGCACTTTCCCGGGCCGTCGAAGGCGCGGCCGCCCTGGCGTTGAGCGCAGCCTTCGTCTGGGGCGTGCTCAGCATCCTGCTGAGCCCGTGCCACTTGGCGAGCATCCCGTTGATCGTGGGATTCATCGACCAGCAAGGCCGAATGACGACGCGAAGGGCGTTCACGATCTCCCTGCTGTTCTCGGTCGGCATTCTGATCACCATCGCCGTGATCGGCGTCATTACGGCGGCGGCAGGCCGGATGCTGGGAGATGTCGGCCGATGGGGAAACTACGGCGTGGCGGTGATCTTCTTTGTTGTGGGACTGTACCTCCTTGATGCGATCCGAATCCCGATGCCGGGAGCCGCCCAGCCGGGCGTGAAGCGCAAGGGGATGCTGGCGGCCTTCATTCTGGGTCTTATGTTCGGCGTGGCGCTTGGCCCATGCACCTTTGCCTACATGGCCCCGATGCTGGCCGTGACGTTCAAGTTGGCGGCGACGAACCTGCCCTACGGGATACTCCTGCTTGCGATCTACGGCGTGGGACACTGCGCGGTGATCGTCCTCGCGGGCACGTTCACCGAGGTCGTTCAGCATTATCTGAACTGGAACGAAAAGTCCAAGGGCGCAGTGATCCTCAAGAGAATCTGCGGCGTACTGGTCCTTCTCGGCGGGCTCTATCTCATCTACACGGCGCGGTAGCGCGAAGGAGCGGCAAGGATGAATCAGGCTAACAACGGCGAGCGCAAACTGACCAACGCCTTCGAGCGGTATCTGACCGTCTGGGTGGGGCTTTGCATCGTGGGCGGCATCCTGCTCGGCAAGGTCGCTCCGGGCGTGGCGAAGTACCTGGACGGGTTGTCCGTCTTCGTAAACGGGGCACCCGTAGTGTCCATCCCCATCGCGATATGCCTTATCTTCATGATGTACCCCATCATGGTGAAAATCGACTTCGCGTCGGTCATCAAGGCGGGCAAGAGCGGCAAGCCGGTGTGGTTGACGCTGTTCGTGAACTGGGCGATCAAGCCGTTCACGATGTATGGCATCGCTATTCTCTTCCTGGGGGTACTCTTCCGTGGGCTAATCGGCGTGGAGGCGACCGATCTGGTGAAGATGCCGCTCGGGCTTGACCTGGCGGTGGGTGCCACGCACGGGGCCGGAACTGTGGTGCTGATCGACGGCGTGAAGATGCTTCAGGTGCCGCTGTGGCGCAGCTACCTCGCAGGCTGCATTCTCTTGGGAATCGCCCCTTGCACGGCAATGGTCCTGGTGTGGGGATATCTGGCTCGCGGGAACGACGGACTCACACTCGTGATGGTAGCGATCAACTCGCTGACCATGCTGGTGCTGTACGGGTTGCTGGGCGGATTCCTGCTGGGTGTCGGACGTCTGCCGGTCCCCTGGCAGGCTCTGTTGCTCTCCATCGGCATCTATGTGGCGCTGCCGCTCGCGGCTGGGTACTACTCGAGGAAGTGGATCATCCAGGCCAAGGGCGAGACCTGGTTCAAGGATAAGTTCCTGCATGTGCTGACCCCGATTACGATCATCGCCCTGCTGACCACCCTCGTGTTGCTGTTCAGCTTCAAGGGTGAGACTATCCTGGGGAATCCGCTGACAATCCTGTGGATGGCGATCCCACTCTTCATTCAGACGATGTTGATCTTCTGGCTTGGGTACTGGTGGGCGAAGCTGTTGAAGTTGCCCTACCAGGATGCAGCCCCCGCCGCCATGATCGGCGCGTCCAATCACTTCGAGGTCGCCATTGCCACGGCGACGATGCTGTTCGGCCTGTCATCAGGTGCGGCTTTGGCAACGGTGGTCGGCGTCCTCATCGAGGTGCCGGTGATGCTTTGGCTGGTGAAGATATGCCTGCGGACGCAGCATTGGTTTAGGGATACGCGGGCGCAACGAACTGGCTGATGGACATGAGGGGAGTGACATGACAACGCACAACAGTGAGCGGGTTCGGGAGATGGTACGCAAACGATACGTACGGTCGGCGGACGTGCAGGGCGTCAAACCGGGCAGAAAGGCGAAGATTCTCTTCCTTTGCACCGGTAATTCCTGCCGGAGCCAGATGGCGGAAGGCTGGGCTCGTACGCTCCGAGGCGACGTGATTGAAGCCTATTCGGCCGGGATCGAGACGCACGGGCTCAACCCATTGGCTGTCAAGGTCATGGCGGAGGCCGGTGTCGACATCAGCGGGCAGAGATCGAAGACCGTCGACGCGGTTAAAGATGTTCCGTTCGACTACGTCGTGACCGTCTGCGGCCACGCGAATGAGACGTGTCCCCTGTGGCTGAAAGGAAAAGCCAAGGTCATTCATGCGGGATTCGACGATCCTCCTTCCTTGGCTCGCAATGTCAGCACGGGAGAGGAACGGATCGGGTTATACCGCCGGGTGAGGGACGAAATCCGCAACTGGGTACTGTCTTTGCCGGACTGCCTGCGTGAGGCGGGTCTAACATAGGACGGTCAGAAGACAAGAGCGAGCCCCAGCCCCCCGGGGAGGCCAGGGCGGGGGAGGGACCGTTGAATGGGGACTGGTGTCCCCGGCTCTCCACCTATAGTATACCACCACGGTGTCTATTTTGTAAGGAAGTAATTGCGTTCGACAATGACTTCCGCGATCTGGATGGCATTCTGTGCCGCGCCCTTCCAGATGTTGTCGCCACTGCACCACAGGACAAGGCCGTTGTCGGTGGCTAGATCCTTGCGGATGCGCCCGACCAGCACATCATAGTTTCCTGATGCGTGGATTGGCATGGGATAGACATTCTTCTTGGGTTCATCGACAACCTTGACGCCGGCGGTTTTTGCCAGGAGGGCGCGGGCTTCCTCTGGGGAGAGAGGCTTCTCGAACTGGGCGTGAATGGCAATGCTGTGACCATTGAAGACGGGAACGCGCACGCAGGTGGTTGCCACGCGGATGGTGCTGTCGCCGAGGATCTTATGGGTCTCGCGACGCATCTTGATCTCCTCGGTGCTTTCGCCGGAGTCATCCTTGAACGATCCCACGGACGGGAGAAGATTGAACACAATCTGATGTGGATACACCTCGTGAGTCAACGATTGCCCGGAGGCCCAGGCCTTGGCCTGGGTCTCCAGTTCCCGCACGGCGGCGCTGCCGGTGCCGGAGACCGCCTGGTAGGTGCTGGCGATCAACCGACGGACCTTCGCTGCCTTGTGCAGCGCGGCCAGCGGCATGAGGGCAATAATGGTGCTGCAGTTCGGGTTGGCGATGAATCCCTGGTGGCCCTTCATTGCTTCCGGATTGATCTCCGGAATCACCAGCGGAACGCGCGGATCCATGCGGAAATCATCGCCGTTGTCGATGACGATGCAACCGCGCTTGACGGCTTCCCATCCGAGAGTCTGGGATGCGCCCTTGGCGCCTTCTGTCCCTGCAAAAAAGGCGAAATCCATGCCGTCAAACGCTTCCGGCGCCGCCACTTTCACAGGGTAGGCCACGCCGTCAATCACCTCATCCCGTTCGCTGCGGGCCAGAATGGTAAGGGACTTGACGGGGAAATTCCGCTGCTTGAGCAGGCGAATCATTTCGGTTCCGACTGCGCCGATACCGACCACGCAAACATTGTACTGCTTCATGATGCTTCTCCGATCCGGATTCCCGTTCGCGGTCACGCCTCAAACCCGTTCGGCCACCAGGTCACCCACCTCGGTGGTCGAATACCCCATCTTGCCCGCGGCAAGGCTCTTGAGCTTGTTCGCGGTGATGTCCATGACAGCCGCTTCGATGGCCCGGGCGGCCTTGGCCTCGCCCAGCGTGTCCAGCATCATCGCGCCGGCGCAGATGGCGGCCAGAGGATTGATGACGTTCTTGCCGGTGTATTTCGGGGCGGACCCGCCAATGGGCTCGAACATGCTCACGCCCTCGGGATTGATGTTCCCGCCGGCGGCGATCCCCATGCCGCCCTGGGTGATGGCCCCCAGGTCGGTGATGATGTCGCCAAACATGTTGCCGGTCACGATCACGTCAAACCATTCCGGGTTCTTGACCATCCACATGCAGGTCGCATCCACGTGGTAGTACTCGCGCTTGATGTCGGGGAACTCCTTTTCGCCCATCTCATGGAACGCGCGCTCCCACAGGTCATATACATACGTCAGCACGTTGGTCTTGCCGCACAGGGCAAGGGTTCTCTTCTTGTCGCGCCGCCGCGCCAGTTCGAAGGCGTAGCGGAGACAGCGGTCCACCTGGAAACGGTTGTAGACGCTGGTCTGCATGGCAACCTCGTTGGGGGTTCCCTTGAGGGTGAAGCCGCCGACACCGGTGTAGAGATCGCCGGTGTTTTCGCGCACGACCATGTAATCGATGTCTTCCGGGCCCTTGTTCTTCAAGGGTGTTTCGACCCCCGGGTAGAGTTTCACGGGACGCAGGTTGATGTACTGGTCGAGGTCGAAGCGCAGCTTCAGCAGAATGCCCTTTTCCAGGATGCCGGGTTTGACGTCCGGATGGCCGATGGCGCCCAGGAAGATGGAGTCGTGCTTGCGCAGTTCCTCCGCCGCGTTGGCGGGAAGCACTTCGCCGGTCTTCAGGTACCTGTCGCCGCCGAAGTCATACTCGGTCAGATTCAGCTTGAAACGGAACTTGACGGCGGCGACCTGGAGGACCTTGACTCCCTCCCGGACCACTTCCGGGCCGGTTCCGTCACCGGGAAGAACTGCGATCTTGTACGTCTTGCTCATTGGGCTATTCCTTTGCCTAACTATACTTCCTTGATTTGGAAGGCGCGTAATGATACCTGAATCTACAGATAACCGTCCAGCGAAACCTTGGAGTCAGGCATGGCGGCTGATTTATGGCGCAAAATTGATGTGGCCTTGTTTGTGCTGCGGGAGGCCATAGGTTCCTTTTTCAGGAACCGCGGTCTGGAGAAGGCGGCGGTCCTGGCCTACAACAGCTTTTTCGCATTGTTTGCCGTCTTGTTGCTGGTCCTGTTTGTCGTGGGGCAGGTCATGGCGTCGTCGCAGGCGGCCATGGGAGCCGTGGAGAAGATGGCCGCGCAGCTCTTTCCACTGGGCAGCGACAGTATCATGGCGGAGGTCAGGGCGCTTTCCGAGAAGCGGGTATGGGGATTGTTGAGCTTGCCGATCCTGTTGTGGACGGTGGCTCCTCTGGCTTCGGCCATGCGTGGCGCGTTTGACCAGGCGCACGGGCGCGAGGAGCAACGGGCGTTCTTCAAGGAACGCCTGCTGGATGCGCTGGCTGTCATGCTCCTGCTGGTCTTGCTTGTGCTCCTGGTCATTTCCGAAATCGCCTACGCGGTGGTAATCGCCCTTCTCGCGGGGCGGATGCCATTTCTGGTCCGGGCGGCGGACGTGGTCCTGCCGATCGCCATCGCCGTGGGGCTGCTCTCGTTCCTCCACTACGCCTTTACGCCGGGGCGCGCGAAATGGGGGGCGGCACTGGCCGGAGCGCTGGTGACGGCCATCCTGCTGGCGCTGATCGGGCCGGTGATGACGGCCTTCATGCGGTTCAATCCGAGTTTCGGCGTGGCCTTCGGTTCGCTGAAGGCGGTGTTCATCCTGCTTCTCTGGGTGCATGCCGCTTTCGCGGCAATCCTGATCGGGGTGGAGGTGGCGGCCCATGTCCTGCGGCGGGAAGCCTTGCTCGTGCGGGATCTGTTCGAAACGAAGGGCAACCTGCACCGCAACATCCGGCGGCTCGGGCGCATGGCCGAGTCCCACGAGGCCGGGAGCGTGATCTTTCGCGAAGGAGAGCCCGGCGAAAGCATGTACTTCATTGTCGAGGGCTCCGTGGAACTGTCCAAGGGCAGCCAGGTGTTGCGGGTCATGAAGACCGGTGAGTATTTCGGCGAAATGGCGCTGCTGTTGAAGGCCGGACGGGCGGCAACAGCGAGGATCCGGGATGGAGGAGCAACCCTTATTCCCATTTCGGCGGCCAACATGGAGCGCGTTCTCGTGCAGAATCCCAGGATTGTCATGGCGCTCCTCCGGGAAATGGCGGAGCGGCTGCGGACCACGGACGCCATGCTGAAGGAGTAGGACGCCTACACCGGCAGGGTGAAGCGGAACTCCGTCCACTGTTCCGGCACGGATTCCACCTCGATCTGACCGCCGTGCGCTTCCACGATGGCTTTGGTGATGAACAGTCCCAGCCCCGTGCCCTTGGGATGACTGGCATGCGTCTTCAGACGCGAGAACTTGCTGAACAACGTGCCGATCTTGTCGGTGGGAATGCCTTCCCCCTCGTTGCGGACGGCAAACTGGACAAACCGGTCCAACGCCGTACCGCGCAATGTGATCGTGCCGCCTTGCCGCCCGTACTTCACGGCATTGCTCACGAGGTTTTCGAAGACTTCGCGGATCATGTTGGTGTCGCCCCTGATCTGCATCGGCGGGATCTGGTTGTCCAGCCGGATGCCGTGCGCCATGATATCCGGTTCCATGGCCGGAACAAAGGCTGCAAGACATCTTCGGTAAGCTGGATGTCGCCGATCATGGGATCGAGGTTCCCGTTTTCGATGCGCGAGAGGTTCAGGTAGTGACGCACCATTTCCACCAGCCGCTTGATGTTCGATTCGATCACGCTCACGGCTTTCTGCTGCTTCTCGTTCACGGGGCCGATGAAAGAACCCCTCAGCAGGTACGTGTAGTTCAGCATGGTGGATAGCGGGTTCTTGAGCTCATGCGACACGAAACCGAGCGTTTCCATGTAGGCCCGGTTGGTGGTGGAAAGGGTCTCATTGGTGGTGGCGAGCTGGTCGTTCGCCTTCTTGAGGCTGTCCTCCCTCTCCGCGAGCGTTTTCATCATGTCGTTGAACGAGTCAACCAGGTTCTCGACTTCCATGCAGGAGGCATGCACGGGCACGGGATCCGGCCGGCGGCCGTGGCGCATGACGGTCGAGGCTTCCACCAGTTTGTGGATCGGGGCGGAGAGGCGTGTGGCCATCACGTACGCCAGCCAGAGCGCAACAACAAAGCCGACGGCCAGAAGGGCGGCGTAACGGATAATCATGCTGCGACCAATGGCCGTGAAAGGCTCCTCCAGAAGACCCACATACAGCATCCCGATGACGTTGTTGTTGATGTCACGGATGGGATCATAGGCGGTCAGCGACCAGTCACTGACAACAAACGCGCGTCCGATCCATGGCGTGTTATTGTCAAGGACGCGGTCGGAGACCTCCTTGGAGGCTCGCGTTCCCAGTGCGCGGTTTCCGTTCGACAGACGTATCGTGGTGGAGATGCGGCAATCCTCCAGGAACAGGGTGGCGGTGCCCGTCGGTTGGCCCTTGTATTCCTCGTTGCGGAACACCGTATCCTTGACGCGGTCCACGAGATCGAAATTGCGGTTCAGCAGGACACCCCCGTATATGACGCCGACAATATGGGTGCCGTCAATGACAGGCGCCGCACAAATCATGGTCAGGCCGCGGGTTTCGACGTCCTTGGCCCGGGGCCGGGCATGCGGCGTGTCCTCCAGTTTCAGGAGGGCGCGCTCGGCGAGCCCATCGCCTTCGCGCGTGAGTTCGTTCTGGCTGAAGACCTTGAATCCGTTGACAATTTCGCCACGCAGGGCGCGGGTGATGGCCGGATCGGCCGCGAGGAAATCCCCTTTGTTGAAGGGCGGGGCGGCGCGCAACACCACCTTGCTTTCGGGGTCCACAAGTGTTAGGAAATCGAGTTTGAACGTTGTCCGAACGATTTGCAGACGGTTGCGGACCTCCTCGTTTTCCCATGCGTGTTGACTGCAGGCGTCCGTGAGAAGTTTCTTGCCGGCCGTCATCCGCAGGATGGTCTCGATCTCCGCCTGCTTGTAGCGGGTGACTTCCCAGGCGCTCCCCAAGTCAAGGTTCACGCGTGTTTGCGCCTCGTGCAGGACACGGGTGCGGATCATCCGGACGCCGAAGAAGGCGGACAGGCTGCCGATAATGACAACGAGGACGGCAAAGGCCATGAAGAGCTTGGTGCGCAGCATGTGGTGACTCCTGAGTTACGGGTTCCCACGGAAAACCGACAAATGTTTGACAATAGAATCGCGCGTCGCAGCTACAAGGTCAAGCAGAACTGTTAATTCCTTGACGGTTTAACAATACGCGCAGATGCGCCTGGAAGTTCGGTCGCGCGGAAGCAGGCGACGGAGCGCCGCGCGGAGGGCGCGCCGAAGGGTTCCATCGCGGGCGTTTCGATGGCGCACTTCGTGACCGCGTAGGGGCAGCGGGTGTGAAAACGACATCCGGACGGCGGACGCGCGGCGGAGGGGACATCGCCGGAAAGGACGATCCGTTCCCGGCCCCGGCTGTACGGAACCGGGATGGCGGAGAGGAGCGCCCGTGTATATGGATGCACGGGGTCATCGAGAACTTCCGCCACAGGCCCGGTTTCGACCAGCACTCCCAGGTACATCACCGCCACTCGATGGGCGATGTGGCGTATGACGCCCAGATCGTGGGCGATGAACAGGTAGGCAAGGTTGTGGGAGGTTCGCAGGTTCAGCAGCAGGTTCAGCACCTGGGCGCGAACCGAGACATCGAGCGCGCTTACGGCTTCGTCGCAAAGAACAAGTTCCGGCCGCAAGGCCATGGCGCGGGCAATGCTGATGCGCTGCCGCTGCCCGCCGGAGAACTCATGCGGATACCGGTGCAGCACGCTGGGCTCCATGCCGACTTCCGCCAGAAGGGCCGCGGCGGCGGCCTCCCGGTCGCGGACGCGGATCAGTCCGTGCTCGATCAACCCTTCCGCCAGGATGTCGAGGATCGTCATGCGAGGATTGAGGGACGAATAGGGATCCTGGAAAACCATCTGCATCCGGCGCCGCAACCGCAGCGTGTCGCGGTGGCGGCGGGGCCAGAGCGCAGCCCCGCCGAGACGCATTTCGCCGGATGTCGGATGTTCAAGCCCCATGATTGTGCGCGCAAGCGTTGACTTGCCGCAGCCGGATTCGCCCACGAGACCGAGCGTTTCGCCGGGGTACACTTCCAGGGAGACGCCGTCCACGGCACGTACATGGCCGGCCAGGCGGGCCAGGACCCCGCGGTGAACCGGATACCAGGTCTTCAGATCGCGGATACGGAGGAGGGGTTCCGTCATGAGCCTGCCTCCTTCCGCGGCCCGCGGGTTGCGCCAAACGTGCCGGCCAGGAAACAGGCCGAGTGATGATCCGGACCGATGCGCTGGTGCGGCGGCTGTTCCCGGCGGCAGCGATCCATCGCGTGGGGACAGCGTGCGGCGAAGCGACAACCCGGGGGATAGGCGAGCGGGGAAGGAACCTGGCCTTCGATCGCCGTGAGCCGGGATCCCGCCTGATTCATGCTCTGCAGGGAGTCAAGCAAGGCCCTTGTGTAGGGATGCCCGGGGGCGTGGAAGAGTTGCTCGCAGGGGGCTTCCTCGACAATCCGGGAGGCATACATCACCACGATCCGGTCGCACATCTCCCAGACCACCCCCATGTCGTGGGTGATCAGGATGAGGGCGGTGTCGCTCTGCCGCGTGGCGCGGAGCAGGTCCAGGATCTGGGCCTGGATGGTCACGTCCAAAGCGGTGGTGGGCTCATCGGCAATGAGGAGGTCGGGTTCCAGCATCATGGCCATTGCGATCATGACCCGCTGGATCATGCCTCCGGACAGATGGAAGGGATAGGCGAGCATCCGCTCCTCCGGATCGGGAATTCCCACCTTGTGCAACCATCCGGTGGCAATGCGACGGGCCGCTTCGTCCGTCATGTCCCCATGGGTTCGCAGCACTTCGACCATCTGGTCGCCCACACGGAGCAGCGGGGAGAGGGCGGCGGATGGTTCCTGGAAGATCATGGCGATCCGGCGGCCCCGGACATGTCGCAGATCCGCGGGCGGCAGGGCAAGAATGTCGTGCCCCCGGAAGAGCGCGGAGCCCGCCACAATCCGTCCCGGAGGCGAGGGGATGAGGCGCAGGAGGCTCATGGCGGTTACGGACTTCCCGCAGCCGGATTCTCCCACGATGCCCAGGGTTTCGCCCTTGCGCACATCCAGCGAGACATCGTCGACCGCCGTCACGATGCCTTCGTCGGTGGCGAACTCCACGGCAAGGTTGCGCAGAGCGAGAACCACGTCCGGCCCGGCGCCGGAGGTGGTGCCTGCTTCGCGGTCCTGATACTGGGGGGGCGGGGGTTCCATGTGGCTACTCAAAGCGGCTGAAGGGACGGGGATCATAGGCGTTGCGGATGCCCTCGCCGACGAAGACACCCAGCAGCATGACGGAGAACAAGGCCAGTGACGGGTACAGGATAAGCCACCAGGCCCAGCGGAACTGATGCGCCTGCTGCAGCAATTCGCCCCAACTGGCGGTGGGCGGGGGCAGGCCGAATCCCAGATAGTCCAGGGCGGCCAATGCGCCTATGGCGCCGACAAGTTGGAACGGAAAGAACGTGACCAGTGGAGTCAGTGCGTTGGGCAGCATGTGGCGGAAAAGGATCTTCCGGTGCGGGAGACCGGTGGCGCGGGCGGCTTCCACAAAGGGCATGTGCCGCAGGCGCAGGAACTCGGCGCGCATGTAGTACGAGATGCCGATCCAGTTGAAGATGGCGTAGCAGAACAGCAGAAGGGCAAATCCGCGGCCGTATACGGCGCCCAGAAGAATCATGACGTAGAGAAAGGGAAGGGCGCTCCACAATTCCGTCAACCGCTGGCCGACAATGTCCGTTCCGCCGCCGAAATACCCCTGGATGGCGCCCAGGACGGTGCCGAGGGTCATGGAGAGAAGAACCAGAAGCAGTCCGAAAGTCATGGAAGTGCGCAACCCGTGGAGAATCCTGGCCAGGACGTCGCGTCCGGCGTTATCGACCCCGAGCCAATGGCCGCGCACCGGAGGGAAGGGCCACCGTACCTCGGGCCGCTCGGCCTGGACCTCGAAGGATAACCCGTCCAGTTCGAGAGTTGTTGTCTGTGTTCCCCCGGAAAGCGACTGCGACGCGAATGCAAGGAGGTTCGAGCGGTCCTCAGGGGCAAGGCGGTTCCAGCGATCAACCCGGACGCGTACCGGCGCCAGATTCGCGTCGAGTTCCAGAAAACCGGCTCCCGCGGCGGCATCCATGCGTTCCCGCAGTGTGAGGCGGACGGACGTGGGAGGGGAAGAGCGGGGTTCGTACGGGGACAGCGTCAGGTCTGCGGTCCGCGAGGGATGCAGGAGAGATTGGGCTCGAACGGAGACAGCGGGAGCCGCCTCGTTACGGAAACGGGTTCGCATGGCGTCGGAGAGTTCGGCGCCGGAGGCCCAGAAGTTCGTGAATGACAGTCCGGGCACTTCGGTGTCGGGGCGGTCGAAGAAAAACCCCGCCTGGGTGGCGCGCTCGATGGCGCCATCGGGCCGGAGGTTGACGGAAGCGACGCGCGGCCTGGGACGGAGGGAAAGACGCAACGAATCCGGCAGCCGGATGTCGGCAGGGTTGAGAATTTCAAAAGGGCCGTACGGCACCGGCGGGAAGATCATCCAGTTGCCGCTTCCGGCGGAGAACAGCGGCGACTGGCGAAGCTGCTTGTAGTCGGGGCGTGTCCCTTTGCCGCCCGCGACGAAAGCGGACTCCGGGTAGTAGCGGACGAGCGGGAAGAACGACTTGCCCTGAAAGCGGATATAGAGCGGTGTTTCGCCGCAAATGCATTCGGCGAGGAGGCTGACGGCGTAGAGACTGGCAAGAATGCGTAACGACCACGAGGCGCGTTTCATCTGCTGGAAACGCCGCCAGCGCTTCACGGTTACCGGGTTCCACTCCCATCGCCACTGCATGAGTATCTCGCGTCAATCTGCCGAAGAGCCTCGTATAGCACGATGGCGACCGAGTCGGCAAGGTTCAGGGAGCGGACATGCCGCGTGTGCATGGGAATGGCAAGAACGCTTCCGGGATGGCGTTCGAGGAGGTCGCCCGGCAATCCCCCGGTCTCCGAGCCGAAGACGAGGACATCGCCGGGCTGGAAATCGACGGAGGCATAGGGAACGGCGCCCCGGGTGCTCAGGAAAAAGGCACGGCGTCCGGCCAGTGACAGTTCGAACTCCCGGATCGTGTCGTGGCGGACGAGCCGTACGGATGGCCAGTAGTCCAGCCCGGCGCGCTTCAGGCGCGCGTCCGTCAGACGGAATCCAAGCTGTCCCACCAAATGGAGCGGGGACTGGGTGGCGGCGCAGAGGCGTGCGATGTTGCCGGTATTGGGCGGTATCTGCGGTTCCGCGAGCGCCACTTCGAGCGGCGGTTCCGGCCAGTGGAAACTGCCGGCCTGATCCTGGCCACGAAACCTGCTGCCTTCCGCGGCGCCGGCTGTGCGGGGGTGTTCAGGCATGGGCGCGGGAGGGTTGGCCATAGTAGGCGCCCGAGCCGTGTTTCCGGAGGAAATGCTTGTCCAGAAGCGCCGTGGGAATGGGTTCCTGCCTGGGGTTCAGGCTCAGGGTCCCGGCGGCCATCCGGGCCACTTCCTCGAGGGCTACGCTGTTGACAACGGAGGCGGCGGGGGAGACTCCCCACGTAAAGGGGCCATGGTGCATGACGAGCACGGCGGGCATTTCCTTCGGGTTCAGGCGAGCGAACCGCTCGATGATCACCAGCCCGGTGCTGTGCTCGTAATTCCCCTCCAGCTCTGGTTTCCGAAGCGCGCGGGTTACCGGGATCTCACCCCGGAAATGGTCCGCGTGCGTCGTGCCGAAGCAGGGGATCGGCCGCCCCGCCTGCGCGAACATGGTGGCGTGAGTGCTGTGGGTGTGCGTGACGCCGCCGACATCCCGGAAGACATTGTACAGCGCCAGATGAGTCGGAGCGTCGGAAGAGGGGCGAAGCTGCCCTTCCACGACGGTTCCTTCCATGTCCATCACGACCATCTGTTCCGGTGTCAGTTCCGCATAGGGAACGCCGCTGGGCTTGATAACCATCAAGCCCTTCTCCCGGTCAACGCCGCTGACGTTACCCCATGTCATCAGGACAAGACCGTGACGGTCCAGGTCGCAGTTTGCGGCACAGACGTCGCGGCGCAGATCTTCGAGCAGCATGGAACCCGTTCCTTACTTGCGTTGTTTCTCGCGGATGGCGATGAGCGACTTCATGACATGGTGGAGTTTGCCCGAACCGGCGGCCGTGCCGAAAGAGTCATGGAGTTCCCTGTAAAGCCTGTACATCTCCTGGTAGACCTTGTGATTGGCCGCGATGGGGGTATACACCTTCGCGCGGGTGCCGCACATGGCTTTCTGCGCCTCGGCCACACTGCTGAACCCGCCGTTCCGGCGGCCGGCGGCGATGGCTCCGAAGATGGCGGCGCCCAGGGCGCAGGTTTGGTCGCTGCGCGCGATCTTCATGGGGCGTCCGGTGACATCCGCGTAGATCTGCATCAGCAGGGGATTCTTCACCGCCAAGCCGCCGCAATTGACGACTTCCCGCACAGGGACGCCGTATTCCTCGATGCGGTTGATGATGGTGAGAGCGCCGAATGCCGTGGCCTCGATGGCGGCGCGGTAGATTTCCTCCGGCGTGGTGTGGAGGGTTTGGCCCAGCAGCAGGCCGCTGAGCAGCGGATCCACCAGGATGGTCCGGTTCCCGTTGTTCCAGTCGAGCGCCAGCAGGCCATGTTCGCCGGGCTTCTGGCGAGCCGCCAGCCGGTTCAGATGGGCAAACTTCTCGTCCTGGGTCTTGCCATAGTTGTCGGGGACGAGATGGTTGACGATCCAAAGGAAGATATCCCCGACGGCGGACTGCCCGGCCTCGATGCCGTGGAACCCCGGAATGATGGAGCCGTCCACGATTCCGCACACGCCGGGAATGTCGGCGAGCTTGCGGTTCTGCGGCCACACCATGGTGTCGCACGTGCTTGTGCCGAGGATCTTGACCAGGGTGCCGACCTTGATGCCGGCGCCGACGGCGCCCATGTGGGCGTCAAACGCCCCGGTGGCGATGGCGATGCCTTCCCGCAGGCCAAGCTTGCCGGCCCAGTACTTCGACAACGTTCCGGCCTGCCGGTCGGAGGGCACGGCCTTGTCGAAGAGGCGGTCGCGCAAGTCGGCAAGGGCCGGATCCAGCGCGGCCAGGAACTTCTTGTCCGGCAGTCCCTTCCAGGAGTCCGAATACATGGCCTTGTGGCCGGCGGAGCAGATGCCGCGGGAGATGCGCTCAGGGCTTGTGTCGCCGGCCAGCACGGCGGGGATGTAGTCGCAGCATTCGACCCAGCTATAGGCCGCCTTGAAGACCCTGGGAGCGACACGGCGGCAATGAAGGATCTTGCTCCAGAACCATTCCGAGGAATAGGTTCCGCCGCACTTCGCGAGGTATTGAGGTCTCAGCCGGGCGGCCGTGGCGGTGATGAAGGCGGCCTCGGCATGTCCGGTGTGGTCTTTCCACAGCCAGGCCATGGCGTTCAGGTCGCGCCGGAAGGCGGGCTGGAACGACAGGGGGTTGCCCTCGCGATCCACCGGGATGGGAGTGCTTCCGGTGGTGTCGACCCCGATGCCGACAATCTGGTCGGGATGGAATCCCGGCCGGGTGCGCCGGGCCTTCTGGATGGCAGCGGGGATAGCCGCAAACCCTGCGATGTAGTCCCGGGGGTCCTGGCGGGCGCAGTTCGGGTCCTTCGGATCGAGGAGGATGCCCTGTTTCCCGCTGGGGTAGGGGAACACGTGGCTGGCCACCTCGGTGCCGTCATCCAGATCGGCGATCAGGGAGCGGCACGAGTTGGTTCCATAGTCCAGACCCAGTGCGTAACGTTTCATCGTGTTCAGACCTCAAAGGGGTTTTCGGTTGGATACAGGGAACCGGCCGGGCGCGGGGCGGAGATGTCCGGGACGCCGAGCAGTGTCGCGGCATCGAAGAGCGTCCGTCCGCAGGCCTTGAAGGCGATGGCGGCATGGTGCGGGTACTGCTTGGCGATCAGGACGTGCCGGTAGAACCGGGCAAAGTCCGGGATCGCAAAGACACCGATCCCGCCGAAGGATGCCGGGTCGGCATTGAGGATGTGTCCGTCGCTGACGTAGCTCTGCAGACGGCAATCGGCAGTGCCCTGCAGGCGGAACACCGAACACGGTCCCGGGCGCAGCGTTCCTTCGAGGGTGCCGCAGGTGATATCCGGGGCCTTCCCCGGCTCCATGAGACGGTGCATGATGAGCTGGTACTTCATGGAGCAGCCCTCGCACAGGCAGCAGGAGGGGGTGTTGCCGCAATGGAATCCCATGAACAGGTCCACGCGGGACGCGCCCTTGAGGTCGGAGATGGGCAGGTCGGACGGGACGGTGTTGTTGATGTCCAGCAGGGTCGCCGGGTGGAGCGAAGCCAGTTGGCACATGTATTCCGAGACCGCTCCGTAGATGTCCACTTCGCACGCGGCGGGAATGCCGCGCGAGGCCAGGCGGCTGTTGATGAAGCAAGGCACGAATCCGAAGGCCTTTTCAAAGGCCGGCCAGCACTTGTTGGCGAAAACGCCGAACTGGCGGGACCCGAGATTCGCCTCGAAGAACGCTGTCAGGGCCAGTTCAAACTGGGCAAGCTGCATCAGTTTCTTCGGATACCGGTTCCCGGCGCCCAGTTCGCCGGCCATGTCTCTGGCGATGGCCTGGATTTCCTTCTTGCGTCCCGCTACCGACTGGAAGAGCACGTACATGTCCAGCTCGGAGTTCTCCATCACCTCGATCCCGAGATCATAGAGCGGCTGGATGGGTGCGTTGCAGGCGTAGAAGTCCTGCGGACGGGGCCCGAAGGAGAATGTCTTGAGATTGCGGATGCCGACGGCGATGCGTGCCACATCGACGAAATGGGCGATCATGCCGGCGATCTCGGCGGGAAGCCCTACGGGCATTTGCGGGATGTAGGGGCGGAGATTGCGGAGCTTGCAGTTGATGGACGCGTTCAGCATGCCGCAATAGGCGTCGCCGCGTCCGTTGATGAGGTCGGCGCGCGATTCCTCGGCGGCGGCGCAGAGCATGAACGGCTGGCCGAACCGCTGGGCGAAAATGGTCAGGGGCCCCTCGGGACCGAAGTTGCCGAGATAGACCACGGCGGCATTGGCCCCCTTGCGGGTCATTTCGGCCACGGCCTTGACGGCGTCCGACTCGGTCTCGATGACCACGGAGCAGGGGATGACGGGGAGATTCAGGCGTTTGCACTCCGCGACGACATTCGCAAGGCGGGTGCGGGTGAGTTCGATCGGGAAGCAGTCGCGGCTGACGCCGACGATGCCAAGCTTGAGTTTGGGCGTGTTGATCAGTTTCATGGTCTTGCTCCTCGCTGCGTTTGATGGTCCCTCTGTGGCCGACGAGGCATCATAATAGGCGCCGCCTTTGGGATAGCAAGTGCAATGTGAATGCGCGCAAATTGAATGATACAACGCGGAAGGACGGGCGCAGGACAAGTCACGAACCCTGCCGCCGGAACCCATCCGGCCGTCGGGGAAGGGGAGTCGCGGACGCTCTTATCCGAAGCCCGTTCGATTGAGTACATCCTGGTAGGCGGCGGCATAGTGGCTTCCCAGGTGGTGCCAGTCGAACTGCTCCGAGACATTCTGCACGCGGTTCCGCTGGGCGATACGCTCGCGACGATCCATCTGCAGGAAGTCAAACATCATCTGGGTCAACTGGTTGGCGGCGTCGTCAAAGGTGCTGAAACGCCTGTTGAGGACCAGCATGCCGTTGCGGACGTTGTCCGGGATGTTGTGTTCCACGTAGTTGCCGAAGCCTGCGAGATTGCTCGTGATGGAAGGCAGCCCAAGCGCGGCGCATTCCAGCGGCGCATAGCCCCAGGGCTCGTAGGAGCTGGGGAAGATGCCCAAATGACAGCCGCGGATAAACTGGTCGTAATCCATCCCGAACAACGGGTCATTGGTGGTCACGAAGTCCGGATGATACACCACTTTCACCGGGTCGGCTGGCAGGTTGATGAGGGAACAGTTCCGGATCTGGTTCAGGATCTCGTCATGACTGTCGTCCATCAGGTCGTGAGTGACAACAGTCGGCATGCTGGAGGAACGCCAGACGTGCATCAGGCGCCTCAGGCGCAGGCGCCAGTAGTCGTCCACGAGTTCCTCGATGGGCGGGAACTTCCCGGTGGAGGCGGCCACGAAGAGCCGTTCGCCGACCTGGTCGGCGATGGCGCGGCAGTCGTGCTGCATTTCCTGCATCATGGCCCGCCGGCGGAGGGCCTCGGCGTTGATCGAGCGGATGGGCTGGCGGGTGATGATGAAGAAGACGACGTTCTTGTTGGTGCCGGCTTGCTTCATGCGCCAGTTCAGGCGCGCCAGGGCTTCGAGGGTCAGGTCAAACCCCTTGTTGCGGTATTCGAAACGGCCGGAGGTGAAGAAATAGACTGTACGGTCCAGGTCGAACGAATAGCTGGGGAAGAAGTGCGCCATGACGAATTCGTTGATTTTTTCCTTGTAGACGCGGTGCAGGTTCTGGAATTCGTGCAACGCGACGAAACGTTCGATGTTCAGCCCGTTGGGCAGGAGCACGTCCGGCTTGCGCGCCAGGAGATGTTCGCATTCATAGCCGGTGATTTCGCTGACGGTGGTGAAGACGTGGGCGCCGTGGGCGGCGGCGCGCTCGATGCGGACCTGCGCCTCGATGTTGAAGCGGCGTGCGTCCGCCAGCCAATCGGCGAACGGCACATGGTCGTAGAACCAGGGATCGTTCATGGCCAAGTATCGGCCCAGCAAGGTGGCGTGCGTGGTGAAGACGACGGAGACGGGGATTTCCGCGCGCCGGATTTCCGGGATGGCGGAGGCGCCCATCCATTCATGGAAATGGGCGACGATGGGCCGGCGTCCCGTCTGGACTTTTGCAACGGCCCGGAACAGATGCTCGACGCAGTGGCCGAAGGAGATCACCTGGTTCAGGAGGGGATCATCCGCCGGCAGGCTGATATCGTGGTGTTCCCAGAGGATGTACTTCACCCATCCGAGTGCGGGGCGGACGGACTCGGGATTCAGGAGGATGACCCGGGGACGCCCGGTGATCAGCCAGTGGCCGTAGTGGGCCTCGACGCCTTGTTCGCGCAGGATGGTCAGGGTATCGCGCAAGGCGCCGGTTGGCTGGGCTTCCTCGAATTCGGTGGGCGATGTCTGCGGGTTGTAGGGGCCCACGAGGCAGTACCGGTTCCCCCACTGCTCGACGATACTGGGCACCTTGGACCGGATGACGGTGTAGATCCCGCCAAGCTGCTGGCAGACTTCCCATGCAATTTCAAACAAGAGCGGCTTTGTGGAACCTGCGACATCCTGCCGTTCGCCGTCCGCGTGGCCGGGGTGGTTGGTTCGTGATACCATGGAGTACCTCGTTGGTTGTTGTCACTATGTACACCGGGAAGTGTGGGCAGGCAAGATGGAACAGCAGATTGGATGTGCCGATCGCCTGCGGATGCCTCCGGATGTCGGGTGTCGGTCCGCAGGGCGGCTCCGTGTTCGAGGGAGTTCGAGGGAACGAGGAACTTGACACAGATGCCGGATCCTTGCATTATGCCGGTTCTTTCGAGGGCGTTTAGCTCAGATGGTTAGAGCGCTTGCCTCACATGCAAGAGGTCACTGGTTCGAGTCCAGTAACGCCCACCACCCTTCGCGCTATTGCTGTTTCCGGATCCGCACCTCGATTCCCGGACTGTCCCGAAGCAGGGCCTGGAGCTTTGCAGGGATGGTTACAGGAAGCGGCGGATATCCACATCGGTCACTTCCTGGCAGTATTCCTTCCACATGCCGCGACCCATGGAATACAGGGTGTTCACCATAAAGTCGCCGAGGTTCTTCCGCAGAATCCGGCTGGCCTTCATTTCCTCCAGGGCCTCACCGAGGTTGGCGGGAAGTTCCTGCACGCCTTCGTTGTCGTGGTAGAAGTCCCGCTTGTCCGCGGTTGGCAGGGGGAGTTTCCTGGCGATGCCATCCAGGCCCGCGGAAAGCATCGCGGCGTATGCCAGATAGGGATTGCAGGTGGGGTCAGGCGCCCGGTACTCGACCCTGACCTTCCGGGTGCCCCTGGAGTGTCCCCGGCATAGGGCCGTCCGGTTTTCCCAGTCCCAGGCGATATAGGTGGGCGCCTCGCAGCCGGGAACGATGCGCTTGTAGGAGACCGGGATGGGGTTGGTAATGGCGGTGATCTCCCGGGCATGCGCCATCAGTCCGGCGATGTACTGCATGCCGATCTCCGACAAGCCGTCCTGCCGCTTTTCGTCGAAAAAGAGATTATATTCCCGCCCTCCGACGGTCACAGCGAGGTTCTGGTGGACGTGCATGCCGCTGCCATTCACCCCTTTGCGGAACTTGGGCATGAACGAGGCGCGGAGCCCGTGGCGCTCCGCCACATTGACAATCACATTCTTGAGGGTCACGGTGGCGTCTGCCATGGCCAGGGCGTTGCCGTGGCCCACTCCGATCTCGTACTGGTAGCGTGTGACCTCGGTGTGGTACTTCTCGCGCTTCATGCCCATGGCAGCCAGGCATGCGGTCATTTCCTTCAAGGCGGCATCCACCCGGTTCTGGGGGGGGGTGAAGTAGTGGTCGTTGGCCAGGCCCTGGTCGGTATGGAGACTGTCACAAGGGTAATCGGCGGGGAGCAGGATGAACTCCACTTCCGGCGCCATATGGGCATGGAACTTCTCCGGCTTGCCGAAACGGCGTGCGACGGGTTCGCCCAGAACTTCGGCAAGCCGCTTCTCCACGGCGGCGAGTACGCTCCGGGAGCATCCTTCGAATGGTTCCGGGTTCCGGCCTTCCTCGCGCGGGGGATGGCTGACATCGCAGATGACCCGCCCGGTGTCCTCCTGCCAGGGGATGGCCCGCAAGGTTCCCGGGTCGGGAATGAGCAGCATGTCGCTTTCGGTGGGGGGTATAATCTTGCCGAAGACCGAAGAGCCGTCCACGCTTGTGCGTCCGTCGCCCTTGACGCTTTCCCGGGTCAGGGTGACCTCCCGGATATTTCCCTGCATATCGGGGAACTGGTACTTGAGGAAGACAATGCGGCCGCCGAGTTGCCGGAGCGCTTCCTCCAGGGCCGGGCCCGAATCCGGACGCGTGGCGCCTTGCTTGCGGGGGGATTTTTCTTTCATGCTTTCCTCGTGTGGTTGGACCTTCGGGTCATCCTGATCGACGTCATGACGGACGGCGAACACGGGAGAGCGTATCACTTACTTCCCGGAGGGAAAAGGGTTTCTCCAGCCGGGCGACAAAACCGTATTCGTTGAAGTTTGCCAGGACCGGATCGGAGGAGTACCCGCTGGCCACGATGACTCTGGCCGAGGGGTCAAGCGACAGGATTTCGAGGACGGCTTCCCGTCCGCCCATGCCGCCTGGCACGGTCAAGTCCAGGATCACCGCGTCGTATGGCGTCTGCTGTCGCATCGCTTCCGCATACCTGGTCACGGCGCCCTGTCCGTCGCTGGCCGTATCGACGGTGTATCCCAGCTGGGCGATCATCATGGAAGTTATGTTCCGGACGCCCTCCTCGTCATCCATGATAAGAACTCGTCCGGACACGAGCGGCAGGGTATCCTGAGGGGGGGCGAGGGCCATTCCTGAAGCGGAGTGGGGCGCGAGGTCGGCGGGAAGGAAAACCGTAAAGGTGGTTCCGGCCGCCGGCACCGATTCGACCGCGATGTGACCGTTGTGTTTGGTGACAATCCCGTGGACAATCGCGAGTCCGAGCCCGCTGCCCGCCTGTTTGGTCGTGAAGTACGGGTCGAAAATCCTTTCAAGCAGGTTGGCGGGAATCCCAGTGCCCTCGTCGCGGAAAGTCAACTGGACACAGTTGCCTTGCAGCTTGGGGGCGGGCGGGTGCCGGATATCGGGGACATTGCGGGCGGTCACATGGAATGTCCCGCCCGCGGGCATCGCCTCCTTCGCGTTCACGGTCAGATTGGAGATCACCTCGGCGATCTGCCCCTTGTCGGCTTTGACGGGCCAGAGGTCGGCGGCAATGTCAAAGTGGGCCGCCACGTTGCTGCCCGAGAGGTGGAACTGAACCGTGTCGCGAATGCTCTCCCTCAAGTCGAGCGATCCCAGCACGGGGCTGCCGCCCCGCGCGAAGGTCAGGAGGCGGGTTGTGAGCCGCTTGGCGTTATCCATGGCCTGGTGCGCGGTGCTCAGTGCCGCCCGGGCGGGGTGATCGGCGGGGAGGTGGTACTGCGCCAGTTCGATGTAGCCGAACACACCCATGAGCAGGTTGTTGAAGTCATGCGCCAGCCCTCCGGCGACCGTGCCGAGGCTTTCCAGGGCGCTGACACGGCGCTGGATATCCTCGGTCTTTTTCAGTTCCGAGATATCCAGAAGAACGCCGGTCCAGACAACATCGCCGTCCGGCATGCAACGGGCAACGGATTCGAAATGCACCCACCGGCCATGGTCCCCGTTCAGGACGCGGCCTTCCCATTCAAAGGGTGCGAGTGTCTCCAGGGCAATCACGTTCCGGCGCACGAAATCCGGACGGTCAGCGGGGTGAATGCGTTCCACCACGGTTGCCGCGCTGGCTTCCAATTGTTCCCGGGTGGCTCCAAGGATCAGGCAGAATCGGTCGCTCACCATTTCCAGTTTGTAGTGGGTTTCCACCTTGCCCACCCATTCGGCCTCTCCCCAGGGTTTCTGGGCGGAAATGCGCAGTCGGTATACGCCCGCGGGTTGGGAGTTTACGAGGTCCATGTAAAGATTGCGTTCGTTGGAAAGGGCATCCTCCATGCGCTTGCGGACGGTAATGTCGCGGAAGAAGGAGGCCATGCGGCCCGGCCCGGTCTGGACGGCATGGACTTCGAACACGCCGCGGATCCCGCCATGGTCGTACTCGACCTGTTCGGTGTCGAAAGGCCTTCCGGTTGTGGCCACTTCCACATACCGCGCGGGGATATCCGTGGCGGCAAGAGCGGGAAACGCCTCCGCGAGGGTCTTTCCCGTGAAAGCCGCGTGCGGAATGCCCAGGATGCGCTCGGCCGAACTGTTGTAACCGCAGAAGATCAAACGGCCGTTGGCGTCGAGTTCATAGAGATGTGCGCCGTAGGGAGCGGCGTCGATAATCGCCCGGAGCCGGGTTTCGCTGTCGCGCAAAGCCTGTTCCGTCCGCTTCTCGATGGTCTTTGCCGGTTGTTCCGGAGATGCCGTCATGCGTGTGTCCTTCTCCCGCACTGGAATCCTATTGCGGCTCCACCGCCGTTCCGGTGACTGGTTCCCCTGGCCCGCCAACATGATATCACCATTTGTGGACATGGCAAGGGGGCTGGATCTGGCAAACTCAAGGCAGGCTTTCCGACGTCCCCCGTTTGTGGTCCCGGCACGCTGTCTTGATATGCCGGTGACTACGGGGTTGGAGCGACGGGCGGGATGAGGAAATCCAGGTACGCGTTCCAGAGGGTGGGGCCCCAGAGGATCCAGATCAGGGCGGCAATCGCGATGTAGGGACCATACGGAATACGGCTCTGCATCTCCCGCTTGCCCGCAACCACGAGGCTTACTCCCACGATCGCACCCAGGAAAGACGAGACCAGGACGGTGAACAGCACGGCAATCCAGCCGAGGTAGGCGCCGATGGCCCCCATCAGTTTCACGTCCCCGAATCCCATGGCGTCCTTCCGGAATGCGAGCTTGCCGAGAACGGCAATGCCCCACAGCAGGCCGAAGCCGACCGCCGCCCCGATGAACGACGATCCGATTCCGCCATAGAAGGCGCCCTGATGATGCAGGGCCGGGAAGAAGGCGCTCAGCAGCAGTCCGGTGGCGATGCCGCCGATGGTCACGCGGTCGGGGATAATCATATGCTCGAAATCCACAAAGGTGCCGAGCGTCAGACCGAATACCGCCAGCCAGTACACAAGGACGGGGCCGAACTCCGTCACCGGGGCCAGGCCCAGCGGCCGGGCCGTATCGGCGGTCCCGTACTTCAGCCAGACGAGAACAAACAGCGCCGCGACGAGCAGTTCGACGAGGAAGTACCGCGGCGAGATCCGGATGCCGCATTGGCGGCAGCGGGCGCGCAAGGCGAGGTAGCTCACCAGCGGGATGTTGTCGTGCCAGGCGATCAGGGCGCCGCAGGCGGGGCAGTGGGAACGGGGCCGGATCACGGACTCCTCCCGCGGAATGCGGTGGATGCAGACGTTGAGGAAACTGCCCAGGCAGGCGCCGAACGCGAACACCAGCCCGCAGGCATACGCCTGCCAGAGGGGGCCCATGGTTGCAATCGCATCGGCCAGGTTCATTTTCGCCTCATCTGGTTGGGTATGTCCTGCCGGAACGTATCGGTGTCCTGCAGCCACAGGGTGGCGGTCTTGTAGAAACCGCGCCACGCGCCGCGGAGGGCCAGGGCGCTGTCCCACCCGAACGCGATCAGCAGGGCGGCCACCAGCGAACGCAGGATGTATTGATCGGCCTGGGTGAACAGGTAGTACAGGGTATACCCCGGGATCAGCGCGCACAGGACGCCCTGGAAGGGGTCTTCGCCAAAGGCGAACACGATCACGGCGACATGCAGAAACAGGAGCGCCCAGGCGGCCCCGTCCATCAGCATCCGCAGCCGGGCGGCCGGCATCGCGCCGGGCCAGTAGCGCAGCCAGCAGAAGACGAGGGTCAGGACGACGAAAGTGATCCATGGAACGACGCGGTCGGCAAAGGCGCTGAACCTGCGCCGGCGGACCTTGCGGCGGATGGCAGGCATGCTGGCTTGAACAGTTTGCAGGGTGTTGTCGGCCCCCGCGGAGACGGGAGCACGGTCCTTTTCCCGCTTGCCGAAAAGGCCCCGCCGCCGCCC
>CAYWKN010000014.1:0-24908 GCA_964458765.1 uncultured Verrucomicrobiota bacterium | reverse complement strand
GTGCGGGCCGCCTCGGAGTGCAACGCATGACCGGCATCCACCGGAATGGCCTTGCGAATCAACCGCTCAATATCCCTCAGGAAATCACGCTCCCCGGCACAACATAACGAAATGGCATCCCCATCCGCTCCCGCCCGCGCAGTCCGTCCGATCCGATGCACGTAGGTTTCCGGTTCATGCGGCAGATCGTAGTTGATCACATGGGTGATGTTGTCCACATCCAGTCCGCGCGCCGCGATATCCGTGGCCACCAGCGCCCGGATCTTCCCCGTCTTGAACCCCGCCAACGCCTGCGTCCTCGCCCCCTGGCTCTTGTTGCCGTGGATCGCCACCGCCGGCACACCGGCGTTCTGCAGCTTGCGCGTAACCTTGTCGGCCGCATGCTTCATCTGCACAAATACGATCACCCGGTTGACGGCAGGATCCCGCAACAGGTCCGCCAGCAGGTCATCCTTCCTGTCCCGGTCGACAAACATGACCTTCTGGGCAATCCGGTCAACCGTCGGCTGTTCCGGCCGGATGGTCACCTGCACGGGATCCACAACCATGGCGCGGGCCAGTTCCACCACTTCGGGCGCCATCGTGGCGGAGAAGAACAGCGACTGCCGTTTCCGCGGAAGCGCCGCCAGGATGGCCCGGATGTCACGGATGAATCCCATGTCGAGCATCCTGTCGGCCTCGTCCAGCACCAGGATTTCCAACTGGCTGAAATGGACGTGCCCCTGTCTCATGAGGTCGAGAAGGCGACCGGGTGTTGCCACCACGATGTCCACCCCCCGGTTCAGCGCCGCCACCTGGGGGTATTGCCCCACACCGCCGAAAATCACGCAGTGGGGCGCCGCCACATGCCGCCCGTAGGCGCGGATGCTATCGCCGATCTGGGCGGCAAGCTCGCGCGTGGGCGCCAGCACCAGTACACGGGGACGGCCCCGGACAGGCCGGCGCGGCGCTCCCGCCAGATGCTGCAGCACGGGCAGCATGAACGCCGCCGTCTTGCCCGTCCCCGTCTGGGCAACGCCAAAGATGTCCCGCCCGGCAAGGATATGCGGCATGGCCGCGTCCTGGATGGGGGTCGGCACGGTATACCCTTCTTCCGCCACAGCCCGGCGCAAAGGCTCAATCAATGTCGAAAACACCGCGGATCCCACGGCGGAAGCCTCCGGGGCGGCCTCCCGCGAAAGCGGCTCCCGCTCCGGAACCCCTTCCGGATGCCCATGGGCCCGGGGTGGCATCGCAGGGGAATGCGCCGCCGCAGGGCCGGCGCCGGGCTTCAAGCCGGGATGGTGGTGGTGTGTCGTGTGGGGTTCCGTTCTTCGGGCGTTGTTCATCGTTCTCTGTCCATTCATCCGGATTCCATCAGTTCTCGTCTCCGGATGAGTGAAAGAGAAAGGCCTTTGCGACTTTCGCAAACAGGAATAGGCCTGTAGTAAACCCTTTTTGCGACCTGAAGTCAACCCGCCAAACCGGCAAACAGCTTGACACAAACCGCCGAACCCAGTATTCAAGGCGTTCTTTTTGGGTACAAATCCCGCCGGAAAGGGACTGGACGCATATGCTGATTACAAAGTTCAACAGCATGATCCGCAACCGCATTGTCTGGTGGATCATTGGCGGTGTCGTCATCATCACGTTCGTGGGCTGGTTCAGCCCCCGCGGCGGTTGCGAGACGGCGCCCGCCGCAAAAGGGACGAGCACTCTCGAAGGCAAGCCGGTTTCAGAAGCCGACATCCGGCAGGCACGCTTCCACACCTACATGGAACTCTGCCTGGGCACGGGCCGCATCCTCCGTCTCACCCCGGAAATCGACAAGGAACTCCGCGAGGAAGCCTGGCGCCGTATCGCGGCCCTCCGGACGGCCGAGGGGCTCGGCCTCCGCGCCAGCCGCGAGGAAGTCCTCTCGGCCATCACCCGCAATCCCGACTTCCAGGAAGGCGGCGTGTTCAGCAAGGCCCGCTACCAGCAATTCGTGAGCGCATCCCTCGCCAACCTCGGCGCCTCCGCCGCCCAGTTCGAACTGTATCTGGCGGAAAGCATCACGCTCCGGAAACTGCAGAACCTCACCGCTTCCGCCGCCTGGATCGCCCCCTCCACCATGCAGCGGCTCATCGCACGATACACCGACAAGTACGACATCGAGTACGTGACCATCGGGACGAACGCCATAAATCCCTCCGCCATCCAGGTGACGGAAGAGGATCTCAAGGCCTACTACGCCGCCAATACCAACGAATTCGAGGTCCCCCCCAAGGTCGCCGTGCGCTACACCTCCTTCCCCATCGCCTCCAACCTGGCCTCGGCCGTTGTCTCGACCGATGCCATTGACGAGTACTACGACACCCATACCGACGAATTCACCACAACCGATACCAACGGCGCCAAGGTCATCACCCCGATCGACGAGGTGCGGGGCGCCATCTCCAACAATCTCGTCCGGGAGGAAGCCACCCAGGCCGCCCGGGACAAGGCGACCGACATGGTCATCGCCCTCGCCCCGGGACGCGATGGCACGGGCACCCCCTTCGAGGAAGTCGCCGCGAAACTCAACCTCCCGGTGTACACCTCCACCCTTTTTGATTCCGTGTCGGGCTTCCCCGGCGTCACCGGCTCCGAAGACCTCGTCACCGCTGCGTTCCGCCTGCGCCCGACACCGGATGAATACTTCAGCGATGCCGTGGTTGCGGGCGATGCGGTGTATGTCCTTGCCCTGTCCACCAACACCGACCCGTACATCCCCGCCTTCGAAGCCGTCCGCGATGCCGTGCGGGCGCCGGCGCAGCGCAAGGCTGTGGCCGATGCCGTCAAGGCCAGGGCCGATGCCCTTCGCCAGGCATTTGCCGCCGGGCTGAAACAGAAGGAATCCTTCGCGGCGCTTGCCCGCCTGCAGGTCATGAACGTCGCCACAACCGGCTACTTCTCCGCCTACACGGCGCCGGATGCCCTCAGCACGCCGGAAGTCCTGGAGGAGTTGTCGGTCTGCAACGCCGGAGAACTGACCAGCGTGATTCCCCTGGAGCAGCAATACATCATCGCCTACGTGGTGGATCGCAAGCCGGGGCAGGACGAGGACATCCAGGCCGCCCGCGGACAGATCCTTTCCGGAAACGTCCGCCGCCGCGGACGCGTGGTGTTCACGGAGTTCCAGGACTACCTTCTGCGCTCCGGCCGGAAAACCGATCCGGCAGCGGTTCCCGAACCCGAAGAGGAATAAGGCGCCGGGCCGATAACGTCGGCCTTCCGCCCGCAGTGACGGCACTCCCCGTTGCGGATTCCCTCCGCATAGATTTGGTACCCTTCCCGCGCGATCAGCGGGTGCCCGCATCCCGGACAGATCGTTGCCTGCCCTTCCCCCAGCATCACATTGCCGATATAGACGTATTTCAAGAATCGCCGGCACAAGGTCGCCGCCCGGATCAGCAGGGAGGGAGGCGTGGCCGGAAAGGATGCCTTGTAGTCCGGGTGATACGCGCTCAGGTGCAGCGGAACCCGTTCGTCCAGCGTCCCCGCGATCCACCGCGCCAGGGTTTCGAAGGCTTCATCGCCGTCGTTCAATCCCGGGATCACCAGGTTGGTAATCTCCACGTGGCATCCCGTCTCGCGCGCCATGCGCGTGAATTCCAGCACCGGCGCAAGCGAGCCCTTGCACTGGCGCCGGTAAAAGTCCTCGCTCATGCTCTTGATGTCCACATTCAACGCGTCCACCAGCGGCAGCAGTTCCTTCGCCGGAACGGGAGCGATGTACCCGTTCGTCACCAGGATATTCTTCAGCCTCCGTTCCCGGGCCAGGACACAGCAGTCCCGCACAAATTCAAAGCCGACGAGCGGCTCGTTGTACGTGTAGGCAATCAGCTCGCAGCCGGTCTCGGCCGCCTTGGGAATCAATTCCCCGGGAAGATGCATCGTGCCGTGATATTCCATGCGCTGGGAAATCGACCAGTTCTGGCAGAAGACGCAGCCGAAATTGCAACCCCAGCCGCCGATACTGTACACCGGCGCGCCGGGATGGAAATGATAGAGCGGCTTCTTTTCCACGGGATCGATGTGCGCCGAGGAAATCACCCCGTATCCCAGGGCCTTGAGCCGCCCGTCCCGCACGCCGCGAACCTTGCAGAGCCCATCGCGCCCCTCCCTGAGATGACAGTGGTGCGGACACAAGCCGCACACCACGACCCCGTCTTCCCCGACGCTCCAGTACTCGGCATCCCGGCAGTTCTTTCCATTCGCCTTCATGTTCCCATCCTCCCCGCGTACCTCTTACACCTTGTATACGCCCCCGTCCTACAGTACTGTAACACCAGCAGGCAGGGGTGGCAACAACCTCCCTGCCGGATCCATGGAGCCCATGAGAGCCTTCCTGATCGTACTCGACTCGGTCGGCATCGGCGCCGCACCCGACGCCGGCGCCTACGGCGACGCCGGGGCCAACACCCTGGCCCATGTCGCCCGGGCGGTCGCCGGACTCCGCCTTCCGTTCCTGCAATCCCTGGGCCTGGGCAACATCCCGGCTCTTCTGCCCGGAGGCATTCCCATCGCCGGTGTCCCGCCGCATCCCGCACCCGAGGGCGCCTACGGGGCCATGCAGGAGCGCTCCCGGGGCAAGGACACAACCACGGGCCACTGGGAAATGACCGGCCTGCTGATGGAACGGGGATTCCACGTCTTTCCCAAAGGCCCCCCCTCCTTCCCCGACGCCCTGATCCGGGAATTCCAGCGCCGCACCGGGCGACAGGTTCTCGGCAACAAGGCCGCCAGCGGCATCGCCATCATCGCCGAATGGGGCCCCCGCCAAATCGCAGGCGGCGAATGGATCGTCTACACCAGCGCCGATTCCGTCTTCCAGATCGCCGCCCACGAAGACGTCATTCCCCTTGCGGAATTGTATGACGCCTGCCGCGTCGCCCGCGAACTCTGCAATCCCCTCCTCGTGGGCCGTGTCATTGCCCGACCCTACATCGGAACACCCGGCGCCTTCCGCCGCACGGAAAACCGCCGGGACTTCTCCTACCCGCTCCCGGAACCCACGCTCCTGGACCGCCTGCACGCCGCCGCCCTCCCCGTCCTCACAGTCGGCAAGCTGGACGACATCTTCGCCGGGTCCGGCATTTCCGAGTCCTTCCACGTGGAGAACAACCCCGACGCGTGTTCCGCCGTCCTCGCAGTCGCCCGCCGCACAGGCCCGTTGTTCTGCTTTGCCAACCTGATCGATTTCGACATGCAATACGGGCACCGCCGCGATCCCGCGGGCTACGCGAGGGCACTCGAGGCCGCGGACCTGTTTCTGGGCGAACTCCTGCGGAATCTGGCGCCGGATGACCTGCTCATCGTCACCGCCGACCACGGCAACGATCCGACGTTCCGCGGGTCCGACCACACACGCGAATTCGTGCCCCTCCTGGCCGCCGGTCCCGCCCTCAAGGGCGTCCCTCTCGGCATCCGGGACGGATTCTTCGACGTTGCCGCCTCCATCGCCGCGTTCTTCGGCATCGCGCCGCTCCAACGGGGCCGCTCGTTCCTTCCCGCCCCCTGACGCCTTCACTTTGTCCGTGCGAAGGCAGCCCCCGTTTGTTACAAACAGGCCAGCAATGACCCGAGGTTGATCCCATGACAGACATCTCCATCGTCGTGCCGGTGTACAACGAAGAGCAGAGCCTCCCGCTCCTGGTCCAAAGGCTGCACGAAACACTGTCCGGCTCCGGCCTGTCGTACGAAGTGGTGCTGGTGGATGACGGGAGCCAGGACGGCTCCTGGGCGGCCATGCAGGCGCTGGCCGACACACACGACTTCCTCCACCTCATCCGTTTCCGGCGCAACTTCGGTCAGACCGCCGCCATGAGCGCCGGCTTCCACGCCGCCCGCGGCCAGGTCATTATCACCCTGGACGCCGACCTGCAGAACGACCCCGCCGATATCCCGGCGCTCATGGAACAGATCGCGAAGGGATATGACGTTGTCAGCGGCTGGCGCAAGGACCGCAAGGATACCTTCCTCAACCGCAAGCTCCCGTCCATGATTGCCAACGCCCTCATCAGCCGGATCACGGGCGTCGCCCTGCATGACTATGGCTGCACACTGAAGGCCTACCGCGCCGAGGTGATCAAGGATGTGCATCTGTATGGCGAAATGCACCGGTTCATCCCCGCCCTGGCAAGCTGGGTCGGCGGCCGTGTCGCCGAAGTGCCCGTCCGCCATCACCCCCGCCGGTTCGGGACGTCCAAGTACGGCATTTCCCGCACGTTCAAAGTCGTGCTGGACCTGATGACTGTCAAATTCCTGCTCCATTACAGCACCCGCCCGATCCAGATCTTCGGGCGTATCGGAATGCTCTTCGCCCTGGTCGCATCCCTGATGCTCGGCGCCATCCTGGTGGACCGGCTCTTCATCGTCCACCTCGCCAGCGACTACCTGCTCAAGCGCCCCTTCTGGATCATCACCCCCCTGATGCTGCTCGGATTCTGCATCCAGTTCATCAGCATGGGATTGCTTTCCGAAATGCAAACCCGCACCTACCACGAAACACAGTCCAAACCCGTATACGTCATCCGCGAGACCCGCCCGCCGCGCGGCTCCGGGTAAACCGGCCGTTCCTGCCACAGCCTATGTGGAGCCCATCGCCTTCCCTCGACATCGTCTCCCCCGCCATGGCGGGTCTGGCGGTTGCCCTCTACCTTGTGCTGCTGGCCGCCGGCACAGCCGCCGCCATCGTCCTGATGGCAAGACTCCGGAAGACCACGGTGCCATGGCACTCCCTTGCCGCCACCCTCCGCGGCCGTGACTGGACCTGGCACGATGCCGGCGCCGTGCTGTCCGCACAGTTCCTGCTCCTCCTGGTGGCCGTGCTGGTCTCCCGGCTCCTCCACCAGCCGACCGTCGGCGAACTGATGGTCCTGGAAACCATGTTTTTCAACGTCCTTG
This sequence comes from uncultured Verrucomicrobiota bacterium, assembly GCA_964458765.1. Lineage (GTDB taxonomy): Bacteria > Verrucomicrobiota > Kiritimatiellia > CAIKKV01 > CAITUY01 > CAIVSY01. The sequence continues at coordinate 17,999 of CAYWKN010000014.1, read as the reverse complement.
GACTCGCCTTCCTGCTGGTTTTCCTCAGGTTCAGCGGCCGCTCCTGGACAACGGCTTTCGGCCATCCCTCCATCACACCGGCGCGCGGAATGCGGGCCGGCGTCGTATTCTATCTGGCGATGCTTCCGATGATCTTCTTCTCCTCCCTGGTCTATCAGGGCATCCTCTCCGTCCACGGCTATCCCCCCACCCTGCAGGAAGTGGCCCTCCTGCTCACCCGCGACCATCCGCTCTGGATGCGGACCTATCTCATCCTCCTGGCCATCCTCCTCGCACCCGTCCTCGAGGAATGCCTGTTCCGCGGCATCGCCCTGCCGTTGCTGTCCCGGCGCCTCGGCACCGGAACAGCGGTCCTGGCCACGTCGCTGCTGTTTGCCGCCATCCACTTTCACCTGCCTTCCTTCGCCCCCCTCTGCCTCATGGCCGTCGGGTTTTCCGTGGCCTATCTCTATTCCGGATCCCTCTGGGTCCCCATCACCATGCACTCGCTCTTCAACGGTGTGAACGTCGTTCTGCTGTGGTTGTTAAGCCCATGACTGGAGGATACCCCCTTGACCCTGCGCACGATTGACTGGCAACCGGATCACGCCCCGGCGCTGATCCCGGGACAAGTGGTGATGATTGACCAGACGCAACTCCCGGCCACACTGGCCTATCTGCGCACCCGCGATCTCCAGGAAATCTGGACCGCCATCCGCACCCTTCAGGTCCGCGGCGCGCCTGCCATCGGTATTGCCGCCGCCATGGGGCTCGTCGCCGCCGTGCAGGACCATCCCGGCGATACCCCCGCCGTGAACGATGCCCTGTGCCAGGCCGCCGATTACCTCGCCACGTCCCGGCCCACCGCCGTCAACCTGTTCTGGGCGCTCGACCGGATGAAGGCCGTCGCCCGCGGGGGGGCCGCTCTCCCGCCCCGCGCCTTCAAGAACCGCCTGGCCGGGGAAGCCATCCGCATCCGCGACGAGGATGCCCGCATGTGCCGCGCCATCGGCCGCCACGGAGCCGCCCTGCTGAAGGACGGCGACGCCATTCTCACACACTGCAATGCCGGATCGCTGGCCACGGCGGAATATGGCACGGCCCTGGCGCCCGTCTATGTCGCCCGTGAACAAGGGCGGGCCATCCGCGTGTATGCCGATGAAACCCGCCCGCTGCTGCAGGGGGCGCGGCTCACCGCCTGGGAACTCTCACAAGCCGGCGTGGAGGTCATCCTCATTTGCGACAACATGGCCGCCTACATCCTGAAAACCACCCCGATCGCCGCCGTCTTCATCGGCGCCGACCGCATCGCCGCCAACGGCGACACCGCCAACAAGATCGGATCCTACGGGTTGGCCGTCCTGGCCCACGCCCACCGCATCCCCTTCTATGTCCTGGCGCCTTCCTCCACGTTCGATCTTGCCCTGGCAAACGGCGACGGCATCCCGATCGAGGAGCGGCCCGCGGAGGAAATCACAAGAATACAAGGCCAGACGGTTGCCCCCGCCGGCGTCAGGACACGCTCGCCCGCCTTCGACGTGACCCCGCACGCCCTGATCAGCGGGATCGTGTGCGAGCACGGCATTCTCCGGCCTCCCTACGAGCCGGCCCTGCGGAACGCGGCCGGGAAGGCCCTTACAACCTGACGGCACCCGGCCGCGGCTCGCCGTTGATTCTCTGCACCTTGGGGTGGCGGTCAAACAGCACTTTGACCTGCAACGGATCCATTTCGCACCAGACCTGCTCCAGGTCGGGCAAGGAATCCAGCACACCCACGTCCAGCAAGCGTAGCCCGCGCAGATCGAGAATCTTCAGCGGCATTCCGGACAGGGGGGCGATATCCGCCACCTTCGTCCCCTTCAGGCTCAACCGCGTCAACGACTGGCCTTTCAGACAGTCCAACCGGGCGACATCCATGTCTTCCAACGCAAGCTCCTGGATCCTCATCTTGGGTATCGTGCGCAGAAGGTTGACCGGCGGCACACGGGTCCCGCTCAAGTCCAAGGTGCCGATCGAGGACCCCGCCAGCGCCGAAATGTCCGTCACGGCCGTCCGCGCCAGGATCAAACGCTTGAGATTCTTGCCGCGCAGGCAGGAGATATCCTCCACCCGCGTCCCCGCCACGGCCAGCCGCTCCAGCGGCATCGCCCCGCACATGGAAATGTCGCGCACGCCGGTCCCGCTGAGATCCAGGCTGACCAGATTCATCCCCCGCAAGACACTGCAGTCCGCGACAGGTGTCTGCGACAGATCCAGGCACGTCAGGGGAAGCCCCCTCAGGACCGTAATATCGCGCACCAGGGTTCCGCCGCAGTTCAATTCGCGCAACGGCATGCCGGCCAGAGGCGCCACGCCATTCAACTGGGTGCCATTCAGGGTGAGCTTCTCCAGCTTCATCCCCCGCAACGGACTCAGTTCCCGGATCCCGGCCCCGGTCAGATCCAGCTCCACAAGCGGCAGGCCTTCCAGCCAGGAATAACTGGGCAGGTTGATTCCCGTGAGGGTCAGATGCTTCAGCGCCATCCCGTGCAGCACGTTGGCGTCCCTGGGAAGATACCCTTTCAGCCGCAGCTCGCTGAGGCCTGAACGCGCCAGCGGCAGCAGATCGAGTTTCAAGTCCACCGCGCCCTTTGTCTCGAGCCACAGCCCCTTGATTCCGTCGCCTTCGCCAAGAGGCGCGAGTTCCACCACGGAGTCCGACACCACCCGCAATCCGCCGCCGCCATGGGCTGGATACGGCGAGACATGCCTCTCCTGGATTCCCGGATTCCGCTCCAGGAAACGGCGCGTGATCCCCCGGAGGCTTGTATCCGCCGGACCGCCGGTCCCGGGTGTGGCCGGCACGGTTTCCTGCGCGAGGTCCTTTCGTCCGGACCACAACTGGCACTGGCGTTCCAGGACCAGCAGCACCGGCGCCATCCGCAAGGCGCTCTCCGACGCGCCATACTTCGCCAGGAACTCATCCCGCTGTTCCATGAGCTTCTGCAGCCGGTCGCGGGATGGCCGCGCCTGCTCCAGGGCCTTGACCCAGTCCTCCTCGGAATAGGGCCCCACCGCAATGCCGCCGCTGCCAAGCACGCCGGCCAAAGCCGCCGTCACCTGTTCCGCCCCCATCCCCGCCCTGGCCAGGCGAAGCTTCTCCACCAACACCCCCGACAGCACGGGCCCTGTACGCCCGAACATATCCTCCGCCACCGCGAACTGGCGCGTTCCCGCCGCAAGCACTCCCTTGGCCAGCGCCAGTCCCGGCGAGGCGGGATCCCCCATTCTCTTCAAACGTTCCTCCGCCGGCAAATCGTCCGGATGAATCAGCACCTGGGCGCCACCCTCCACCAGGATGGCGGCGATCTTCTGGCCACTGATCCCTATGATGCGCATGGGCATCTGCGTGCGCCCCATCGGCATCCGCAGGACCCGGCCCACATCCGCCTCGAAGGACTGCCGGATGCGGGCGGAGGCGTCGAGGGATTCCTGCAGCATCGCGTTCACTCCCTCCATCGCGTCCTTCTGCCGCGGATACGTGCCGGCCTTGAGCGCCGCCAGCAATCCGTCCTGGGCATCGCGGAATCGTCCGGCCAGGATCCAATCCGCGGTCTTGTCCAGGAATTGCCTCCACTGCTCATCCTCGATGCGCGCCATTTCGCCTTCCACCTTCTGGCGCCGCAATCCCCGGGCCAATTCCATGCGGTTGGAAGCCGTCTCCGCCGCCCACGCCCCCGAATAGTTCTCCACGAACCGCAAGGCCTCTTCCAGCCTCCGCTCCCGGACAAGCTGGTCGGCGCGCAATGCGATGGCTTTCCACGCGTTCTCCATTTCGCCCGACTGGCGGGCGCTCAGTTTCCGGATTTCATCGAGGGCCTGACGCGCGGCCTTCGAGTCCGGATAACGCTCCACAACGGCCCGATACCTGGCAACCGCCGCATCATAGGACCGACTGTTCGCGCGGCTGAACCGCAGGGCCTCCTCCAGCATCCGCAGGGATTCCGCCGCCCGTTCCGGATCCGGCTCCGCCCGGAAAATCGCCGGCACCCTGGACCCGCTTTCCTCCGTCCGCGGGCGGGTGGAACGGGACCAGGCTCGCATCCAGAACACGGCAACCGCGGCAATCAACAACGCCGCAAGCCACAGAAGCCGCCAAACGCCGCGACGCTTCGGCTTTTCCGTCGTTACGGCTCCTGCCTCACCCTTGACCACGACGTTCCTGCGGCACCGGATGGTGCTGGCGCCGGCGGCCGGAGCCGGAGTCAAGGGCATCAGCCCCTTCGAAACCCGCCGCAAGTCGGCCAACACCTTGGACCAATCGGCCGGCCGCCCTTCGCGATCCTTGACCATCATCCGCTCCAGCAGGGAGCACACACAGCCGGGGATGCCCGGCACGATCTCGCGGGGATCGGCGATTTGCTCCGTAAGCTGGCTTTCCATGGCGTCCGAATCGCTCTTCTCGGAAAACGGGCGTTTGCCGGTCAGCAACTGGTACATCGTCGCCCCGAGGGAATAGATGTCCGTGCGGCAATCGAGCGTCACCCCGCCCCGGATCTGCTCCGGCGCCATGTAGGCGGGTGTGCCCATGACCTCGTCGGCGGCGCCGGGCTCCTTCGCGTCGCGGGTGCGTGACAATCCGAGATCAGCCACCTTGATGGCGCCATCCTGGTCCACCATGATGTTCTCGGGCTTGATGTCGCAGTGGATCAGCCCCGTCGCCTGCCACGCATGATCCAGCGCCACGGCCACCGCCTCGGCAATCAACAGCACATCCTTGACCCCAAGATGCTTCCGCCGGGCCTGCCATTGCCCAAGGTTGTAGCCCTCAACGTACTCCATCACGAGGAAATAGGTGCCGTTCTGCTCGCAGGCGTCGTAGATCTGAACGATCCCCGAATGCTTGAGCCTGGCCGCCGCCCGGGCCTCCTGCAGGATCATGCGGACATCCTCGGGAGAACGGATCACCTCCGGAGGAATGACCTTGATGGCCACCAGGCGGTCCAGAGACAACTGGCGCGCCTTCCAGACGACGCCCATGGCGCCCTGCCCGAGCTGCTCGATCAGTTCAAAACCTGCCAGTGTGATTTCCGCCACAGCATGTCTCCCGCCAAAAAATGTCACTGGCCGCTGTCGGCCATCTCCGCCGCACGGACAGCCCGCCTACTTCAGCAGCACGCCGATCACCACACCCACCGTGAGGAAACACAGGTAGGCCACCGAGGCATACGGCTTGATGGTGGCCACCAGCAGGTTGATACCCACAACATTATGGTTGAAAATCATCACCACCACGGACAAGGCCAGCAACACCAACGCAATCAATACATTCCGGCTCATGTTTTCTCCTTTGCCTCTCTCCATGCCGCTTCCACCACCGCCAGGATGGCCTCCGGTTCCGCCAGCCTGCCTGCCCCTTCGCGCCCGCAGGCCAGTTCGCCGGTGTCCACCTCCACAAACCGTGCTCCCCGTTGCTTCAGCAACTCCACGTTCGCCCGCGTCGCCGGATGAGCCCACATGTTGTCGTTCATGGCGGGCGCTATCACCAGCGGCGCCTTGGCCGCCAGCGCCGTGCAGGTCAACAGGTCGTCCGCGATCCCGTGGGCCAGCTTGGCGATCACGTTCGCCGTGCAGGGCGCCACCACCAGCACATCCGCCCGGTCCGCATACGAGATGTGCTCGGGATGCCAGCCATCCGCCTCGTCAAAAAGCCCCGTCCCGACCGCATTCCGGGAAAGCGTCTGGAACGTCAGCGGAGTCACAAAACGCGTCGCGCCTTCGGTCATGACAACCGACACCGCCCAGCCCCGCCGCTGCAGGAGGCGCAGCAGTTCCACGGCCTTGCAGGCCGCGATGGACCCGGTGACGCCCAGCACGATATGCGGTGTTTTCTTCATGCAGTCCCGTACGCCAACAATGCCGCCACAATGCCACGTTCGGCGGTCCCTTGTCAAAACCTACATCTGCGGCACCGGATGCCGCTTCCTACAGGATCCTGGCCGCCAGCCACAGTCCCAGCGCGGCCGCAAGGCAACCGGCCTGCAGCGGAACCGCCACGCGTCGCTCACGGGTTCCCCCGGCCTCCGGACCCTGGCAGGACGGTCCCCGCGTCAACCCAAGGGTCAAGGCCGAGGCCAGAGCGGGGATGAACAGAACCGCCATGCCGACATCCCACGGCTTGACGTGCAATCCGCCGCATGCCAGCGGCCACACAAGCAGTCCCAGCCCGCCAGCCATGGCTCCCTTGAAGGAGGCGCTCCCGCCAGGCAACCACGGCCAGGCCACCGGCGCCGCCACGGCGCCGCTGAGCCATCCCAGCGCCAGTGTGATCAGGACCGGCGGCGCCTCCCCGCCAACCTGCGCCCAGGAAAACACCCCGGAACGGAATCCCGACAGGAGGCCCATGACCAGCATGGCCGGCGCCATGATCCGCCCTGCGGACATCGTCATTCCGGGCACAAGTGCGGCACGGCCCGCAAGCCGCATCCTTCCCAGCCCGGCCGCCGTGCCATCCTTCCGGATCATGGGGCCTATCCCTGTGTCGAGCGGGAAAAACGGGCAAACTGGGTATCCACCTTCCCGATGTGCTGGACCAGCCAGTTGCCCAGAAGGGTATGCAGCGAGTCGGCCAGCAACTTGGTGGAGCCTTCCTCCCGGTATTCCTCCTCCAGGCGGTCCAGGATCCCGATGAACTCGCGGTGCAGCCCCTGGTGTTCGCCCAGGCCGGGGAACTTCGCGGCCGCCATGATCGCCTCCTCGGCTCCGAAATGGTACCGGGTGTACTCCATCAGGAATTCCAGCGTCCGCTGGATCTCCCGTTCACCCTCGCCCTCCGCAACAGCTTTGGAAATCGCATTCAGCCGGGAAATCAGTTCCTCATGCTGCTCGTCAATTGCCGGAATGCCAACCGCCAGCGAACCGTCCCATGTGATCGTTTTCATTCGCCACTCCAAAAAGGAATTTGCCGGAAGCATACATTCCAGCGGGTCACTTGCCAAGCCACCGGTCGGCCGGCGGGATGTGGTGCTCGGGGGGGGACTTGAACCCCCACGATCTTGCGATCATCAGCCCCTCAAACTGATGTGTCTGCCGTTCCACCACCCGAGCGAAAAACGCGCACACTCTAGCCGCTACGCCACCCCCGCGCAAGCATTTGTTGTCCCCGTCCAGCAACCCTCCACCATGCCAGATTGCATCGTTTCTTACTCCCGGCGGGAATTCTGGTTTTTCGGGATTCCGTGTAATAAGCTGAGGGCTGACAGTAATACGTCGCAGAGGACCCCATCATGAACCCGGACGAACTCGATCAACTTGCAGGCAGAGTCCAGAAGGGCGACCGGGACGCCTTCGCCGAACTGGTCTTCCTGATCCGCCACGAATTGCGGGTCTTCCTGTCCTCCTACGCCAGTTCCGTCGTCATGATTGACGATATCGTCCAGAACGCGCTCACCACCTGTTATGAGAACATCGCGAAATATGAATTGCGCGGAACTTTCCTCTCCTGGGTCAAGGGCATCGCCCGCAATCTCATGCTCAAGGAACTCCAGGCACGCTCGCGGTACATGACCTCCGACGACGCGTTCCTGGAACGCATCATCGCGCAATCCGCCCTCGAAACGGCCCAGGGCGCCGAACGCGAGGAAGCCCGCCTGCAACGCCTGCGGGGGTGCCTGGAGAAGCTTCCGGAGCAGGCCAGGACTCTGATCCAGCAGCGGTGCTACAGCCGGATGCGCGTCCAGGAGATCGCACGCCGGCACGAACGAACGCCGACGTGGACCGCCGTGACGCTGTTCCGCATCCGCGAAATGCTCCGGGACTGCATGGAAAAGGAGGATGCGCCATGACCGACAACGATTTCATCCTGCTCATGGAGGAGTACTTCGACGGCAGCCTGGAGGCCGAAGGCCGCGCCGCCCTGCGCAGGGAACTCCAGGCCGATCCGGCCCGCAGGGCGCTTTTCGAAACCCAATCGCGCCAGCACATCCGGATCCACGCCCAGACCACACCCCTGGACTTCTCCGAATCACAGCGCATCGCCCTCACGGTGATGGATGCCGTGGCCGCCGAGCGCCACCCCGCCACATTTGCCGATATCCTCAAGGAACAGACCTTGCGGGAGCGTATCGCCGCCATCCGCGAGGGACTGAAGGCGCCCCGGTATTCCGGCAAGCACCGGTATGCCCGCTTTGCCCTCCTGCGCGTTTTCGGGCCGCCGCTCCTTACGGCTGCACTCTGTATCCTGATCATTGCAGCCCTCGCCCTGGCGGTCCCGCGGTTCTTCCCGGTCGAGGAAGATCCCGAGGGCATCAACATCCAACTGCGTCCCTCCGAGCGCCCGACACCTCCCGACCCGCGCCCCGATCCGGTTCCAACACAGGGCCAACCCGTCCCGCCGGTGGTTACATCCATGCCGATCCCTGTCGGCCGACCGGTTCCGATCACCGCCCTGCCGACGCACTTGATCGGTCGCACGCCCGCCGCACGCGCCGAAATCCTGAAGAAGAGCAACAACACCCGGACCGAAAAGACCGTCACCAGCGCCCTGCAATGGCTGAAGGAACACCAGCAGGCCGATGGATCATGGGAGGGACAGGATCCCATCGCCATGACCGGCCTCGCCCTCCTGGCCTTTCTGGGACACGGGGACCTCCCGGATGACACCGCCTACGGTCCCACCGTGCGGCGCGGGCTCCAGCACCTCATCGCCCGGCAGGACAATGCCGGCCACTTTTCCGGCAATGTCTATGCGCACGCCATCGCCACCTATGCCATGGCGGAAGCCTTCACGCTCTCCCGCATCTTCCCGCTGCGCGAACCCATGGAACGGGGCATCGCCGTGGTGGTCGGCGGACAGCAACCGGGCGGCGGATTTGACTACCAGTACAGCAAGGGTTCGCGCTTCGACACGTCCGTCACGGGTTGGCAGGTCCAGGCCCTCAAAGCCGCCCGGCTTGCGGGATCTTCCCATCCCGGCTTGGATCCGGCGCTGGAGAAATGCCTTCGCTTCCTCAGGACGGCGGCCTTCGCCGGTGACGGCAGCGGGTTCGTGTACTCGGGCCAGAACGGCGCCGCACCGCCCGCCAGCGGCGCCACCTGGACCATGACGGGCGTCGGGACACTCTGCCTCCAGCTGCTGGGCGCGCGGGATTGCCGCCAGGCCCGGCATGGCTTGGCCCTCCTGGAAGATGTCGCCTTCCCGTGGACGCGGGACGGGAAACCCAGGATCTACGGCGCCTACTACGTCACGCAGGCGCGGTTCCAGGGCGGTTCCCCCGCCTCCTGGGAACCGTGGAACCGCCAGATGCAGAACGCGCTGCTCGCCGCCCAGCACAAGGACGGACACTGGGAAGGCGGCGACTACGACCAGGGCTCCCATGTCTATACGACAACCCTTTGCACTCTGATGCTGGAAGTGTATTATCGCTACCTTCCGACGTATGCGAAAGCCGCGACAAACGACGTTGTCACGGCCATCGCCACCGGAGTGCAGGTGGATGTGCAGTAACCAAACAGATCAGACCCAGCGGGAACAGCCCGATCCCCGGCCAGGCATTCCCTGTTCCGCACCCGGCAGCCGGATCACGGCCTGGCTGGCCCTCCTGCGGGTGCCGAACCTGTTGACCGTCCCCGGCGATCCCGTGGCCGGCGCCTTCCTGGCCGCCGCGGCTGGCGGTTCCGTCCCCGGGAAGAACCCTCTCCTCCTTTGCCCGGCGGCCAGTCTCTGCCTGTACGCCGCGGGACTCCTGGCCAACGATTACTTTGACAGGCAGGAAGACGCCCGGGAACGCCCCGACCGCCCCCTTCCCTCCGGCCGGGTCCCGGCGCCGGCGGCTCTCGGCGTGGCCGTCCTGCTGACCGCCGCCGGCCTTGTCCTGGCCGCCATGGCTGGCAGAAGCGCTGCCGCTACCGCCACGGTCCTGGCGCTGGCCGCATGGAGCTACAACGCCGGACTCAAGCGGATACGCTGGATCGGGCCCCTGACAATGGGACTCTGCCGCGCGGCAAGCTTCCTGCTCGGTGCCGCCACCCTCGGCCTGTCGGCGTTGGCCACCCCCACTGTTCTCCTGTCCGCCATCGCCCTGGCGCTGTTCATCGCCTTCGTCACGAACATCGCCCGCAACGAGACGCGCGCGGTTGCCATCCCCTTCCGTTCCCTCGCCGTCCTTCCCCTACTCCTCCTGCTTTGGTTCGGCGCCATTCTGTTCGCCCCTGCGCTGAATGCCGGGACAGCCTTCCGGTCGCCTCCGGGCGGTTTCGCCCTTCTCCTGGCCGCCATGCCCGTGGTGTGGGTCACCCTGCTTCTCGCCCCCCTGGCGGGCCAGCCGTCTCCGGCTTTGGTCCAGCGCACCATCGGCGGGCTGATCCGCGGACTGGTCCTGGTCCAGGCGGCATTGTGCGCGGCCTCGGGCCGGACGGGGGAAGCTCCCGCGCTGCTCCTGCTCGCCGCCTTTCCCGTGTCCGGATGGCTCGGAAGATGGAGCAAGGGAAGTTGATGGCCATGGCCAGGAAACTCGTCATCGTTCAAGCCGCCGCCCTGGGATACGACTTCCTCCAGCGCCATCGCGGATGCCGGTGGCAGGACCATGATTTCCATTCCCTGGAAACGGTGTTCCCCGCGCTGACCTGCACCGTGCAGGCCTCGTTCCGCACCGCGGCGGCGCCTGCGGCCCACGGCATGATCGCCAACGGGCTGTACCACCGCACCCTCCGCCGCCCCATGTTCTGGGAGCAGTCTTCCGCCCTGGTTGCCGGCCCGCGCTTCTGGGAGAAATACCACGCGGCGGGGAAACGCGTGGCCATGCTGTTCTGGCAGCAGTCTCTCGGCGAGGACGCGGAGATCCTGCTGTCGCCGGCCCCCATCCACAAGCACAGCGGAGGCATGATCCAGTCCGTCTACAGCCGCCCCGCGGGCCAGTACGAAACACTCCGCCGCCGCGTCGGACGGGATTTCGAGCTCATGCGGTATTGGGGCCCCTTCGCCTCGTCCGCCTCCTCGGCCTGGATCGCCCAAGCCACCGCCGCCCTGCTCCTGGACTCCCATTCCCCGGACCTGTGCCTCACCTACCTTCCCGCGCTGGACTACGACCTGCAACGATTCGGACCGGATGCCCCGCGCGCCGCCCAGGCGCTGGACGACCTGTTCGCTCAGCTCGACATCCTCAAGACGGCCGCCCGCAAGTCCGGCCACGATCTGCTGGTCTTCGGAGACTATGCCATCGGCCCCGTGCATTCCGCCGCCTATCCCAACCGCACCCTTCTGGAACAGGGCTGGATGGCAACGCGGACGGTGCGCGGCATGTCCTACCCTGATTTCGCCGCCAGCCGGGCCTTCGCCCTCGTGGATCACGAGGTGGCCCACGTCTACGTCCGGAACCCCGCCGATGTCCCTTGCGTTCGGCAAACGCTGGCCTCCACGCCCGGCATCGCCGCCATCCTGGAACCCGGCAAGGACGCCGCTTCCCCCTGCAGGCACCCCAACACCGGCGAACTGATCCTGACGGCGGCGGACGGCTGGTGGTTCGCCTATCCCTGGTGGGGGTCCCGGAAGGAGGAACCGGATTTCGCAGGCCATGTGGATATCCATAACAAGCCCGGCTACGACCCGTGCGAACTTTTCCTCGGCTGGCCCCCGGGCACCGTCAGCCGCAACACCTCCCGCATCCGGGGCTCGCACGGACGCATCGGGCCCGGACGGCGCATCGCATGGATGGCCACCTTCGACCCCGGCCGCGCCCCCGCTGACCTGACCGATCTGGCCACCCTCACCCGGAACTGGCTGGAGGACTCCCTGTGAAAACCACCACGTTGCGCCGGTTCCACCAGAAACTGTCGGTCCCCTTCGACTACCCCGTGGTGTTCACACGCGACCTGTTCCATCCTCAAAACCCCCTCCTCGTCCGCATCACCCGCCGGCTGGGCGAGAACCGGAACCACCGCGTCCTTGTCTGTCTGGATGCCGGCTTGCGCCGCCATGCGCCCGGACTGGCGGACCGTATCCGCGGCTATTTCCAGCACCATCACCGCAAGATCACCCTCGCCGGCCCCATCCGGATCGCCGGCCCGACACGCCACCTCAAGGACGGTCTGGACAGTGTCCGGAAAGCCATCGGCTGGATGGCGGCCCGCAACCTGGACCGGCACAGTTTCGTCATGATCGTCGGCGGCGGCAACCTCCTGGATTCGGCGGGCCTGGCGGCCGCGCTCGTGCATCGCGGACTTCGCGTCATCCGGGTCCCCACCACGGTTACGGCCCAGAATGACGTCGGGGTGGGCGTCAAGACAGGCGTGGACGCCTTCGGGGCCAAGAACTTCCTCGGGGTATTCGCGCCGCCCTTCGCCGTCCTCAACGATCTGGACTTCCTGGTCTCCCTCCCGCAGCGGGAGCGCCTGGCCGGCATCGCGGAGGCGTTCAAGGTTGCCATGATCAAAGACCGCCGGTTTTTCGCGGATCTGTGCCGTGACGCCAGGCTCTTCCGCCGCGGCGACATCCCCGCCCTGGAGCGCGCCATAATCCGCTGCGCGCAACTGCACCTCGACCATATCCGGCTCGGCGGCGACCCGTTCGAAACCGGAAGCGCCCGCCCCCTGGATTTCGGACACTGGTCCGCCCACCATCTCGAAACCGCTTCGGGATACAGGCTCCGGCACGGGGAGGCCGTCGCCATCGGCATCGCGCTCGACGCGCACATCGCCGCCGATCGCGGGCTCATCGCCCGGCGGGAGGCCAACCGGCTGGTCCGCGCCATGCGGTCGGCGGGACTTGTGCTCTGGCATCCCCAGCTCCTCGCGCACGACCGGCAGGGCCGCCCGCGGCTGCTGGAAGGCTTGCGGCGTTTCCAGGAACATCTCGGCGGGAAACTGACGCTCACCCTGCCCGGACCGCTGGGCGCCAGGGTCGAGATCCACGCCTTGACTTCCGAAGAAATCCTCCGGGCCGTGCACTGCCTGCGGCGCACCGCCACGCCACGACGACGGACAGGACAGGGAGGGAATCGCCGTGCAGTTGCGTGAGTCGCCGCCCGTTCATTTGACCTACTGCCTGAACATCCATCCCGGCGAAACGTGGGCGGAGTCGCTCGCCGCCATCCAACGCCACGCGCTGGCCGTGCGCGATCTCGTCTCTCCAACCCGTCCCTTCGGGCTCGGCCTGCGCCTGTCCCGCCAGGCGGCCCTGGAACTGGAGCCGGAAGCCACCCTGGCATCCTTCCGCCGGTTCCTCCAGGAAAACAACCTGTATGTCTTCACCCTCAACGGCTTTCCCTACGGCGCCTTCCACGGCACACCGGTCAAGACCTCCGTGTACACTCCCGATTGGCGCACCCCCGAGCGTCTGGACTACACGCGGCGCCTGGCCGGCATCCTCTCGCGCCTCCTGCCCGAGGGCGTGGACGGCAGCATCAGCACTCTCCCCCTGTCCTACAAGGACTGGGTCACCGGCCCGGAGGATCGGCAGACGATCGCGCGGCAGCTCGCGGCCCTCGCCGTGTCGCTGGACGAAATCCGGAACCGGTCCGGCTGCGAGATCCATCTGGGGCTCGAACCGGAACCCGACTGCCTGCTGGGCACCCCGTCCGACGTCACGGCGTTCTTCCGCGATGTTCTTCTGCCGTGCGGCATCCCCTTCATCACCGGGCAGCGCGGCTGTCCGCCGGATGCGGCGCGGCGCCTGCTGCTGCGGCACATCGGCGTCTGCCTCGATACCTGCCACATGGCCGTCGAATTCGTCTCCCCGGAATCGGCCATCCGGGAACTGGAGGCCGCCGGCCTTAGAATTTCCAAGCTTCAGATCAGCGCGGCGATGGAATGCCCCGCCACGCCGGAAGCCCTGGGCCGGCTGCGCGAATTCGCGGACGCCGTCTATCTGCACCAGACCCGCATCCGCGATGCCCGCGGCACGCGCCGTCACCCCGATCTTCCGGAGGCGCTGGGCGCTGAACACGCCGATGCCGGTTCCCTGTGGCGCACGCACTTCCACGTTCCTCTCCACATGGCCGGGGCGCCGCCGCTGGCCACAACCGCGGCGCTGCTGGACACGTCCTTCTGGCGGCAGGCGCTGGCCGGCGGTATTTCCCACTTCGAGATCGAAACCTACACCTACTCCGTTCTGCCGCCGCACCTGCGTTCCCAAGGCGTGGAGGACAGCCTCCGCCGCGAATTCGAGTGGGTCCTGGCGCGCATGCAACCGCATCTCATGCCGCGCCAGCCCTGACGGCGCCACCGGCGCAAGGCACAAAAAAGGCGCCGACTTTCGCCGGCGCCTTGTTGGCCCTTCAGGATCAGCCCTTCTCGCCGCCCGTCGCGATTTCACCCGTGCAGGCCGGCATGGCCGCCAGCTTCTGCAGCAGATCGAACTTCGCCAGGACCTTCTGGTCGGCAATCGCCATCAGCTTGGCCGCCTGCTGCGGATTCGTCTGCTTCAGAACCCGGAACCGATTCTCCTTCATGGCATGCTCGCTGAACTTCATGGTCGGCGCCTTGCAGTCGAGCGTCAGCGGATTCCGGCCCTGGGTCAGCAGCTCGGGATTGTACCGGTAGAGCGGGAAGTGCGCCGAATTCACGGCATCCTTCTGCCCCTGCATCCCGGAAGTCATGTCAATCCCATGCGCAATACAATGCGAGTACGCGATGATCAGCGCCGGGCCATCGTATTGCTCGGCTTCCATGAACGCCTTCACGCACTGCGCGGGATTGGCGCCCAGGGCGACCGTGGCCACATAGATGTTCCCGTAGGTCATCGAGATCATCGCCAGGTCCTTCTTCATCGCCGGCTTGCCGCCCGCGGCGAACTTCGCCACCGCACCCATCGGCGTGGACTTGGAGGCCTGCCCGCCCGTGTTGGAATACACCTCGGTATCCAGCACCAGCACCTTGATGTTCCGGCCGGAAGCCAGGACATGGTCCAGGCCGCCGTACCCGATGTCATACGCCCAGCCGTCGCCGCCGACCACCCACACGGACTTCCGGACCAGGTAATCCGCCACGGACGCGAGCTGCGCGCAGAGGTCGCACGGACACCCGGCCAACTGCCGCTTGAGTTCCGCCACCCTCTGCCGCTGTTCCTCGATGCCGGCCTGGTTGCCCTGATCCGCCGCCTTGATCGCTTCCAGCAGCGCCTTGTCCACCTTGGCGTCGCCGCAGGCGCCGCCCAGGATGCGGCCCACAAGTTCCAGCCCGTATTCGTTGAACTTGTCCACCGCCAGGCGCATGCCGAACCCGAATTCGGCGTTGTCCTCGAACAGCGAGTTCGCCCAGCACGGGCCCCGGCCATCGTCCCGCCGGGTATACGGGGTTGTCGGCAGGTTGCCGCCGTAGATGGACGAGCATCCCGTGGCATTGGCGATATAAAGGCGGTCGCCCACCAGTTGCGTCAGCAGTTTCACGTACGGCGTCTCGCCGCAGCCGGCGCAGGCGCCGGAGAACTCGAACAGGGGCTTCACGAACTGGCTGCCCTTGACCGTATCCTTCTTGTAGAGCTTCGGATCGGTGTCCGGGATCGAGAGGAAGAACTTGAAGTTCTCCGCCTCGTTCTCGCGCAGCGGCAATTGCGGCGCCATCAGGATCGCGCGCTTGCCGGTTTCCTGCTTGGTCGTCTTGTCGCGTTCGCGGCCCGGACAGTTCCAGACGCAGGCGCCGCATCCGGTGCAGTCTTCCGGAGCCACCTGCACGGTGAACTTGAGCCCGGCGAACTCCTTGCCCTTGGCCTCCGTCGCCTTGAAGGTCTTCGGCGCGCCGGCCAGGCATTTGCCGTCATAGGCCTTGACGCGAATCGCGGCATGCGGGCATACCAGCGAGCACTGCCCGCACTGGATGCACAGGTCGGGATGCCACTCGGGTATCTCCACGGCGATGTTGCGTTTCTCGTACTGGGTCGTGCCCGTCGGCCAGGTGCCGTCTTCGGGCATCGCGCTCACCGGCAGGCTGTCGCCCTTCTGCTGGATCAGGGTCGCCGTCACCGTCCGCACGAACTCCGGCGAGTCCGCCGGCACCACGGCAGGCATCCTGACCTTGCCGGCCACCTTGGCGGGAACCTTGACCTCCTGCGGCGAGGAAACCGCGGCATCCACGGCCTGGAAGTTGGACTTCACGACTTTCTCGCCCTTGCGCCCGTAGGTCTTCTTGATCGCCTTCTTCAAGCCTTCCACCGCCTCCGCCTGCGGCAGGACGCCGGAAATGGCAAAGAAGCAGGTCTGCATCAGGGTGTTGATGCGCGCGCCCAGCCCCAGTTCGGCGGCCAGCTTGTTGGCGTCAATGACGTAGAACTTGATTTTCTTGCTGAGAATCTGCTGCTCCAACTCATCGGGCAGGTGCTGCCACACCTCGGCGGCGCTGTAGGGACTGGCCAGCAGGAATGTCGCACCAGGCTTGGCATTCGCCAGCATGTCGTACTTCTCCACGAAGGAGAAGTTGTGGCAGGCCACGAAGTCCGCCTTGGTGCACAGATAGGGACTCCGGATCGGGCCCGGCCCGAACCGCAGGTGCGACACAGTGATCGACCCCGCCTTCTTCGAGTCATAAACGAAGTACCCCTGCGCCGAGTAGTCCGTATCCTCGCCGATGATCTTGATCGAGTTCTTGTTGGCCCCGACCGTTCCGTCCGAGCCCAACCCGTAGAACATCGCCTCGAAACGGCCCTTGTGCTCCAGTTGGAAGGAGGCATCATAGGGAAGGCTCTGATGGGTCACATCGTCCTGTATGCCCACGGAAAAGTGGTTCTTCTGGCCGGCCGTCAGGTTGTCGAACACCGCCTTGACCATGGCCGGGGTGAATTCCTTGGAGCCCAGCCCGTACCGGCCGCCCAGCACGAGGGGATAGAACTTGGTCTGCATCAGGCGGGCGCTCTGCGCTTCGCCGATGGCCGTGCGGACATCCTCGTACATCGGCTCGCCGATGGCGCCGGGTTCCTTCGTCCGGTCCAGGACGGCGATGGAGCGAACCGTCGCCGGCAGGGTCTGGACAAACGCCTTGATATCCCAGGGCCGGTAGAGGCGCACCTTGAGCACACCCACCTTCTCGCCCTTCTGCACCAGCGCCTCGACGGTCTCATGCACCGTCTCCGCGCCGGAGCCCATGATCACGATCACCCGCTCCGCAGCCGGGGCGCCGATGTAGTCGAACAGCTTGTACTGCCGCCCCGTCCGCCGGGCAAACTCGTCCATCGTCTTCTGCACAATCTCCGGGCAGGCGTCGTAATACCGGTTCACGGTCTCGCGCCCCTGGAAATAGACATCGGGGTTCTGCGCGGTGCCGCGAATCACCGGGCGGTCGGGCGACAGGGCGCGCTGGCGGTGCGCAAACACCAGTTCGTCCGTCATCATGGCGCGCATCGTCTCGACCGGGATTTCCTCGATCTTCTGGACCTCGTGCGACGTCCGGAACCCGTCGAAGAAATGCAGGAAGGGCACCCGGGATTTCAACGTGGCCACCTGCGCGATTAGCGCGAAGTCGTGCGCCTCCTGGACACTCGCGGAGGCCAGGAGGGCAAACCCGGTCTGCCGCACCGACATCACGTCGGAATGATCCCCGAAGATGGAGAGGCCCTGGCATGCCAGGGAACGGGTGGTGACATGGAATACCGTGCTGGTGAGCTCCCCCGCGATCTTGTACATGTTCGGGATCATCAGCAGCAATCCCTGGGACGCCGTGAAGGTGGTGGTCAGGGCGCCGGAGGTCAACGCGCCATGCACCGCGCCGCTGGCCCCGCCCTCGGACTGCAGTTCCACGACCTGCGGGACCGTGCCCCAGATGTTCTTCAGGCCGTTCGCGCTGTATTCGTCGGCCCATTCGCCCATGGGGGAGGAAGGCGTGATCGGGTAGATCGCGCACACTTCATTGGTGGCATGCGCCACATTGGCCACAGCCTGGTTCCCGTCCACCATGATCATCTTCTTCGCGTTCGCCATCGTATCCTCTCCTTGTGTTTCCCTGGGTTTTCCGGGTTTTATGACCACCCGGTGCTGCGCTAAAATCCGGCCAAACAAAACCGTCAAAAGATATACTTTCGCATCCCGGAATACAAGGTCAAACCGTCCGGTCAAGGAGGA
>CAYWKN010000013.1:0-26433 GCA_964458765.1 uncultured Verrucomicrobiota bacterium | reverse complement strand
CGCCGCCACCCGCTCCCACCCGCCATCCCTGCCCCCCTCCCCTTGCGGGAGCGGACCAGGGTGAGGGGTCTTCCCCGCCACCACCGCTTTGAGCACATCCACACCCGGAATCTCCAGCCCCTCCCGTTCAATCATCTTCCCCACCGATTCCCCGTAACCCAGGCCTTCATACGCGCCGACCACAATCGCAAGATTGATCAGGAACCCCGTTTCCTGCCAGATGCCGAATTCACCCCGTGCGACATTGCCTTTCACGTCCTCGCTGGTGGCGCCCTGGAACGCGAATTCCCAGTCGTGGATGATCCCCGCGCCATTCGTGGCCAGATGCGTCAGCCAGCCTTCTTCCATCAGGCGGATCAGCACGGGGCCAAGGCCGTTCTTGATCGTGTGCGCCCCGAAGGCCAGGATCACCGGGCGTCCATCCTTACGGGCCTGCCTTGTCCGCGCGACGATTTCGCCCACGACTTTGGCGTCAAAGGACGGCGCCGCCGGCGGCAGGACATCCGGATCCCGCAAGTCCCGCTCCGCAAGCAACTTGTTCCGCCGCTGCTGCAACGGCTTGATGGCCAGACGATGGCGATTCAGTTGTGGGTGGGGCATGCCTCATTCCTTTCATCATGCGACCGGCCGCACAGGCGCTATCTCTCCCGGACAATATCCGCGCCCAACGCCCGGAGTTTCTCTTCCACTCGTTCATACCCGCGGTCAATCGTCTGGGCGTTTTGCACCACGCTTTCGCCCTTGGCACAGAGAGCGGCGATGAGCAGCGCCATGCCGGCCCGGATATCCGGACTGGCCATTGCGATGCTATGCAACCGCGAAGGCCCCGTCACCAGCACCCGGTGCGGATCGCACACCACGATCCCGGCTCCCATGCTGATCAGGTGATCCACGAAGTACATCCGGCTCTCGAACATCTTCTCGAAGAACAGGATCGTCCCCTGCGCCTGCGTGGCCGCCACCAGCAGAACGCTCATCAGGTCCGACGGGAACATCGGCCAGGGACCATCCTCGATCTTCGGAATCGCCCCGTTGAAGTCCTTGACGATCTTCAGCTTCTGGCGGGGCTGCACCAGGGTGTCCGGACCGCTCCATTGCGCGCGCAAACCGAGTTTCTGGAATGTGCGCCCGATGATGGCCATGGGTTCCGGATCAACACCCGTCACCCTGAGGTCGCCCCCCGTGACCGCCGCCGCCGCCAGATAACTCCCGATCTCGATGAAATCCGGCTGCACCCTGTGGTTCGCCCCCCCCAGCGCGGTCACCCCTTCCACCTCCAACCGGTTCGTGCCGATCCCGGAAATACGCGCGCCCATCTTGTTGAGCAGGACCGCCAGGTCGCTGACGTGCGGCTCGCAGGCGGCGTTGAAGATCGTGGTCCGGCCCTTTGCCAGGACGCTCGCCATCAGGACATTCTCCGTGGCGGTCACGCTGGCTTCATCCAGAACCATGGCCGCGCCGTCCAGCCGCCTGCGGCGGAACACGTAGTCGCGTCCGCCCTCCACTTCAATGCCGAGCGCCGCCAGTCCCTGGAAATGCGTATCCACACGCCGCCGGCCAATCACATCGCCGCCGGGCGGCGACAAGGTGGCCCGTCCCAGCCGGGCCGCGAGGGGACCGGCCAGCAGGATGGACGAGCGTACCCGCCCGCAAAGCGCCGGATCGAGCCGGCTGCGCCGGAGTCCAGCCGCGCAAAGTCGCACCGTATTCTCGCGCGCTTCCACCTCCACCCCGATCCCGGACAACAGGTCGAGCATCGTGCGCACGTCGTCGATCCGAGGAACATTTTCAAGAGTGACGGGTTTATCGGTCAGCACGCAGGCGGCCAGCATCGGCAGCACGGCATTCTTGTTGCCCGCGGGCACAAGACTGCCGCTCAACCGTTTTCCGCCGCGAATGATGAACCGGGACATGATGAGGAACCCGCGCCGGCGTCGTCAGCCCAACACTTCCTGCGCCACCTTGACCACATTGGCCGGCGTGAACCCGAACTGCTCGGCCAGTGTCTTGAAAGGCGCCGAGGCGCCAAACCGGTCCATCGCCACGATCCGGCCCCGGCAGCCGACATACTTCTGCCACCCCATGGAGGAGCCGGCCTCGATGGCCACCCGCTTCCTGCAGTCGGGCGGCAGGACCTCGGCGCGGTAGGCGGGGCTCTGCTTCTCGAACAAATCCCACGAGGGCATGCTCACCACGCGGATGTTCTTCCCGTCCCTGGCCAGTTCCCGGCCGGCGTCGAGAGCCAGGCTCACCTCGGACCCGCTCGCAATGAGAATCAGGTCCGGCATCCCGGCGCCGCTCTGCCACAAGACATAAGCGCCCTTCTCGAGGTTCGAGGCCGCCGGATAGACCTTGCGGTCCAGGACCGGCAGGTTGTGCCGCGTCAGGAGAAGCAGCGTCGGGCCGGTGGTATTCCTCAGGGCCGCCACCCAGGCCGCCGCTGTTTCCGTGGCATCCGCCGGGCGGATGACCGACACGTTCGGCATGCAGCGGAAGCTGGCGATATGCTCGACGGGTTCATGCGTCGGGCCATCCTCGCCCACATAGAAACTGTCGTGAGTGAACACATAGATCACCGGCAGTTGCATCAGCGCCGAGAGCCGGACGGTGGGCCTGCAATAATCCGCGAACACAAAGAACGTGGCGCCGAAGACGCGCAACCCGCCGTGAAGCTGCATGCCGTTGAGGATCGCCGCCATGCCGTGCTCGCGGATCCCGAAGTGCAGGTTCCGCCCCTCGAAGGCGCCGGGGCCCACGGAAGGCATTCCCTCGAGAAGCGTCTTGGTGCTGGGCGCCAGGTCGGCCGCGCCGCCCACGAACCACGGCAGGGCCTTGGCCAGTTTCTGCATGACCTTGCCGGACGATACCCGCGTGGCCTCGGGCTTGGCCGTGTCGAACACCGGCATCTGTTTCTCCAGGTCCGCGGGCAGCTCCTGCCGCGCGCAGGTTTCCCAGGTCGCCGCCAGTTCCGGATACGCCGCCGCGTACTTCCTGAACTCGACATCCCAGGCCGCCGCCTTGGCCTCGAGTTCCCGCGCGCGGACGGCGAAGAGTTCGCCCACCGCCGTCGGCACGTGGAACTCCTCGTTCTCGGGCAGGCCGAGATTCCGCTTCGTCGCCTTGACCTCCTCGGCGCCCAGCGGCTCGCCGTGCGCCTTGTGGGAGTCGTGCAGGTTCGGCGAGCCGTGCGCGATGTGCGTGTGCGTGATCACCAGCGTCGGGCGCTCCTTCTCGCCCTTGGCGGCGGTGAACGCCTTCTCGATTTCCCCCATGTCGTGGCCGTCGATTTCCAGCACGTTCCACCTGTACCCCAGGAATCGCTTGCGGACGTCGTCGCTGTAGGCCAGCTTGGTCGAACCCTCGATGGTGATGTTGTTGTAATCGTAGAAGACAACCAGCTTGTGGAGGCCCAGATGGCCCGCGAGGGAGAACGCCTCGTGGGAAATCCCCTCCATCAGGTCGCCGTCGCCGCAGAACACATAGGTGTAATGGTCCACGGGGGCGTGGGCGCCGGTGTTGAACCGCGCGGCCATCATGCGTTCGGCCAGCGCCATTCCGACGCCGTTGCCGCACCCCTGCCCGAGCGGCCCGGACGTTGTCTCCACCCCGGCGGTATGCCCGTATTCCGGATGCCCGGGCGTCCGGCTGCCCCACTGGCGGAAACGCTTGAGCTCGTCCACCGGAAGATCGTATCCCGACAAGTGCAGAAGACTGTACAGCAGCATGGACCCGTGCCCGCCCGAAAGAACAAACCGGTCCCGGTTCGCCCAGTCCGGACGCGAGGGACAATGATTCAGGTGTTTCAGGAACAACACCGACGCCACATCGGCCATGCCCATCGGCATGCCCGGATGCCCCGAATTCGCCTTTTGCACGCCATCCATCGCCAACCCGCGGATCGTGTTGGCCGCCATCGTCATCTGTTTGCTCACCCTGTTACTCCTTGTTTTTCCGCGGCAGCCGGAAAAAGTCCAAAACCCCTTGCGTCGCCGCTCTTCTTTTCCTATAGTGCGCCCGTTAATCGTAGCGATTCGTGTACGGTTGTCCAGTCCGCAATTCCCGCGGCCGTCGGATTCTTGGTGCCACGAGTGTTTTCGTGCCTGAATCATGCCGGGACGGGATTCTTGTGTCCGGCGCCGGAAACTTCTCATCGGTACGACGGATGCCTTGTAACAATATCCGGCCGCGCGCCGCAAACATGCGCGCCGCCATCAAGCCATAGAGGAGCATGGAGAAATGACAGCGAAGAGCGGAAAACAGTATGTGTACAGTTTTGGAACCAGCAGGACGGACGGCAACGCCGATCAGAAGAACTTGCTGGGCGGCAAGGGCGCGAACCTGGCGGAAATGTGCCGCCTCGGCCTCCCGGTGCCTGCCGGATTCACAGTCTCGACGGAATGCTGCTGCGACTTTTTCGGGAATGACTCCCGTTTCCCCGCCAACCTGGCGGCGCAGGTGGAGTCCGCGCTGCGGCGCATGGAGTCGGACATGGCCATGAAGTTCGGCGACGTCCGGAATCCCCTCCTCGTCTCTTGTCGTTCCGGCGCCCGCACCTCCATGCCCGGAATGATGGAGACGGTGCTGAACGTCGGCCTGTGCACCCGGACCATCCCCGGCCTGGTCGAGAAGACCGGCAACGAGCGCTTTGTCTACGATTCCTACCGCCGGCTGATCATGATGTACTCCGATGTCGTCATGGAAAAGTCCGAGGGCCTCGAACCCGCCGAGGGCAAGGGCATCCGCATGCAACTGGAAGGGATCATGCACGATCTCAAGGCCCGGAAGGGGTACAAGTCGGACACGGAAATGACCGCCGCCGACCTCAAAGGCCTGTGCGGGAAATTCAAGGAACGCGTCCGGAAGGCGCTGGGCAAGCCGTTCCCGGATGACCCCATGGAGCAGTTGTGGGGCGGCATCGGCGCCGTGTTCAAGAGCTGGAACGGCAAGCGCGCGATCTCCTACCGCCGCATCGAGAACATTCCGGACTCCTGGGGCACCGCGGTCAACGTGCAGGCCATGGTGTTCGGCAACATGGGCGATTCCTCGGCCACCGGCGTTGCCTTCACCCGCAATCCCGCCACCGGCGAGAACAAGTTCTATGGCGAATGGCTGATCAACGCGCAGGGCGAGGATGTCGTCGCCGGCATCCGCACGCCCAGCCCGCTGAACAACGACACCAAGAACGACCAGAACCGCCACCTGCTCCCGCTCGAGGAACAGATGCCCCAGACCTACAAGCAGCTCCGGGGCATCCGCGCGACGCTCGAGAAACACTACAAGGATATGCAGGATATCGAGTTCACCATCCAGGAAGGCAAGCTCTACATGCTCCAGTGCCGCAGCGGCAAGCGCACCGGCACGGCCGCGCTGAACATGGCCATGGATATGCTCGACGAACAGTTGATCAGCCAGAAAACCGCCGTGATGCGCGTGAAACCCGCCCAGCTCGACGAGTTGCTCCACCCCATCGTGGACCCGAAGGCCGAGATCCTGGCCCGGCTTCTCTGCAAGGGACTGCCCGCCGGGCCCGGCGGCGCCTGCGGCCAGATCGTCCTCACCGCCCATGACGCGATCAAGTGGGCCAAGGCCGGCAAGACGGTCATCCTCGTCCGCGAGGAAACCAATCCCGAGGATGTCGAGGGCATGCGCGCCGCCAAAGGCATCCTGACGGCCCGCGGCGGCATGACCAGCCATGCGGCGCTCGTCGCCCGCGGCTGGGGCAAGTGCTGCATCGTCGGCGCCGGCGCCATGCACGTCAACGTCCACAAGAAGGAACTGGTCGTCGGCGGACAGACGCTCAAGGAAGGCAGCGTCGTGACCCTGAACGGGACCCGCGGCCACGTGTACGCCGGCCAGATCGCCCTGATGGACGCGTCGGAAAATCCGCGCTTCCAGCACTTCATGACACTGGTGGACAAGTACCGCACCATGGGCGTGCGCGCCAACGCCGACACCGCCGACGACGCCCGCAAGGCCCGCGCCTTCGGCGCCGAGGGCATCGGCCTGTTCCGCACCGAACACATGTTCTACGGCAAGGGAAGCGACGAGCCTCTCTTCCTGCTGCGCAAGATGATCCTCAGCAAAACCATCGAGGAACGGCAGGCGTCCCTGAAGAAACTCTTCCGCTTCGTGAAGAGCGATATCAAGGCCACCCTGGCGGCCATGGACGGCCTGCCCGTCACCATCCGCCTGCTCGACCCGCCCCTGCACGAGTTCGTGCCCCAGAACGCGGTCAAGCAGCAGGAGCTGGCAGCCAGCCTCGGCATCACCGCCAAGGAGGTCAAGGCCCGGGGCAAAGCCCTCCACGAATCCAACCCCATGATGGGCCATCGCGGCGTCCGCCTGGGCATCACCTATCCGGAAATCACCGAGATGCAGATCCGCGCCATCTTCAATGCGGCGGCGGAACTCATCAAGAGCGGCAAGAAGTGCCATCCGGAAATCATGATCCCGGTGACCTGCGACGTAAACGAACTGAAGCACCAGAAGGCCATCTGCCGGCGCATCTACGAGGATGTCATCGCCCGCAAGAAGATCGACGAGATCCCGCACACGTTCGGAACCATGATCGAGATTCCGCGCGCCGCACTGCTCACCGACCAGATGGCCAAGGAAGCCCACTTCTTCTCGTTCGGGACGAACGACCTGACCCAGATGACCTTCGGATTCAGCCGTGACGACATCGGCGGATTCATGCAGGACTACCTGGACAAGAAGATCATCCCCGCCGATCCGTTCCAGACCATCGATCAGGAGGGCGTCGGCCAGTTGATCCAGCACGCGGTGCAGCACGGACGCAAGACCAATGCCGCGCTCAAGGTCGGTATCTGCGGCGAACAGGGCGGCGATCCGGATTCGGTCCGGTTCTGCTTCAAGTCGGGACTGAACTACGTCTCGTGCAGCCCCTACCGCGTGCCGATCGCGCGCCTCGCCGCCGCACAGGCCGCCATCCAGGGCTGACCGGAAGGAACAACGGAAGGAATACCCACGCCGGGCTCCCCGCCGCAAGGCCGCGGGAGCCCGGCGTTTTTACCGGATGGAGAACACCGTCCCGGGAGGTTCAACCCTGAAGCTCTCCCATACACCCCACCCCTCCACCCCGGTAAGGTCGTTGGTCGCAATCCAATGGGCAGGATCGGCTATGGCCTTCAAGAGGCTCCCGGCATCCCCCTCGCGGATGCCACGATAGCAGGCGTTGTCCAGACGGCTCACGTGCACCGCCGTGCCGCCGCTGACGGAAAGACCGGGCGGAACAAAACTGCTCTCCGGATCGCCGCCCGTCACATTGTCCCATCCGCTGTTGGCAAAGTTGATCGCATGCAGCAGCACGGCCCCGGCAGCATCACCCTGCCACGGAGCGGGCAGCGAAGGGTTGTTGGATATCACGCCGCTGTAGGCCACCAACTGGTCGCCATCGGAGTTCAGGTTCGGCCACGCGCCGGAGGACTGCCCCACCGTCCACTGCCGGACCATCGCACCCCGCCAGCGCACCACCGTGCCGGCCTCCAGCGCGTTGGTGTGCGACCAGCACAGCGGGCCCGGCGAGACCACGTCGCCCAAGTGCTCCGTCCACCGGAAACATCCGTTGCTGACCGAGGAATCCGTGAACCGGATCACCGTATTCGCCGGAAGGCGACATAGGGCCACCCACGCGAATTCGTCCTCCCCATCCGTGTTGTACTCCACAAGGGCAATGTCACCGGCCTTCAACTGCGCCATGACCGGCGCCGCCAGCAGGAGACAGCACACCGCCAGGACCATCCGCCGCGCAAATAACATATACATCCTTTAGCTAGTTGTAGTAGAAGCGACGGATTAAATCACAATACGGCCGGGGATCAAGCGGGAAATGGATCCGGTAGCGGTTCAGCCCCGGAACAGCCGTCCGGCGTTCGCCGTGGTGATCTCCGCCAGCCGCTCGATGGCCATGCCGCGCGCCCTGGCCATCACCGCCCCAACCGCAGGCAGGTAGCAGGGCTCGTTGGGCACACCCCGGTGCGGCACCGGCGTCAGGTACGGCGTGTCGGTCTCGATCAACAGCCTGTCTTCCGGAATCAACCGGGCCACCACCCGCAGGGAATCGGCATTGCGGAAAGTGAGGATACCGCTGAAACTGATCATGAACCCCAGATCGAGAAGGCGCCGCGCGAATTCCGCCGTGCCCGTGAAACAATGGAGTACGCCGATCCGGCCGGACTCGCCCTGCCACGCCCGCGCATGCGCCGCCAGAAGTTCGAGCGTCACATCGTCAGCCTCCCGGCTGTGGACAATCACCGGGAGGCCGCGTTCCCGCGCCAGGCGGAGCTGGCGGGCCATCAGTTCGGCCTGGGGCACCGCCGTCTCCGGCGTGTAGTAGAAGTCGAGGCCGATCTCCCCGATCGCCGCCACGGACAGGTCCCCGGCCGCGTCCAGCAATCGGCCGATGTCATCCACATCGGCGTCCGACCCCGCCATGGAACGGTCGTAGCCTACCGCCGCCGCCAGGCAATCGGGATGCGCCCGCGCCGCGGCAAGCGCCGCCGCGTTGGCATCCGGCTCGCAGCCGACCGCCACCATCCGGTGGACACCCGCCTCCCTGGCGCGGGCGATCCGGCCGGCCACGTCCTCCGGGGTCATCCCGGCGTCGAAGTGCACATGCGTGTCAATCCACATCGCGGCGGCACCGTTCGGCGTTGACTATGGCCCGAAGCTCACGGTAGGCCGTTTCGATGTCATCGTTGACCACAAGGTGCCGGTATTCCCCCCGCCGCGCCATTTCCTGCGCGGCGTTCCGCACACGCCGGTCAATCACCTCGGGGGTATCCTCGTTGCGGCGCACCAGGCGTTCACGCAAGGTTTCCAGGGAAGGCGGAGCGACGAAGATATCCACGTAGGACCGCCGGAGCAGTCCTCCGGCCGCCCGCGCCGATTGCCGGACTTGCGCGGCGCCCTGCACGTCGATCACCAGCATCACGCTGCGGCCCGCCGCCAGCGCCTGTTCCACCGGTTCGCGCAACGTCCCGTAGCGATTGCCATGCACTACTGCATGTTCCAGGAAATCCCCCGCCGCGACGCGCCGCTCGAACTCGGCCGGGCTCAGGAACCGGTACGCCTTCCCGTCCACTTCGTTGCCGCGCGGCGCCCGCGTGGTGCAGGAAACGGAACGTTCCATCCCCGGCGTCTCCGCCAACAGCCGCTCGCACAACGTCGTCTTCCCCGCCCCCGACGGCGCCGACACCACCAGAAGCAGCGCCCGGAACTTGTTGTCACCCTCACCATTCATGGTCCGATGTCTGTTGTCCGTGGTCTGAGGTCTGTGGTCTGAGGTCTGTTCACTCCACGTTCTGCACCTGTTCCCGGATCCGCTCGAGTTCGGTTTTGAACCGGATCACTTCGCGAGTGATCCGCACCTCGTTGGCCTTGGACCCGATGGTATTGATCTCGCGGAACATCTCCTGGGCCAGGAAATCCAGCGTGCGCCCCACCGGCTCCGCCGCGGTCAGCAGCCCCTCCCCTTGCTCCAGATGGCTTTCCAGGCGGGTCAATTCCTCGCTGATATCGCACCGGTCGGCAAACAGGGCCAGCTCCTTGAGAAACTGGGGATCGTCCGCCGTCACGGCGACACCCGCTTCCTGGAGCCGCTGGGTCAGCGCCTGGCGATACCTCCGCGTCACGCTTGGCGCCTCTTTCCGGATACGGGCCAGCATCCCGGCCAGCTTCCCGAGGCGTGATCGCAGATCGGATGCCAACGCCCTGCCCTCCCGCATCCGCATCGCGGATAACCGGTCCAGCGCGCCGGCCAACGCCTTTTTCAACACAGGCCAGACGTAATCGGCATCCTGTTCCGCGCCCCGGTAGGCCACAACCTCCGGCAGCCCGAGCAGCGCGCCCGCCTTCAGGTCGTCCGGAAGCCCGAGTTCACGCGCCGCCCGGCGCAACTCGTCCACGTACGCGCCCGCCAGGCCGGCATCCACCTTCAGGCTCTTCCGGCGCAGCGCCGGCGTGACCTCCACCGAAATGGAGCCGGAAACCTGTCCGCGCGAAACGCGCTTCTGGACTTCCTCGACGACCCTGGCCTCGATGGCCAGCAGGGATCGCGGCAAGGTGACCCGCACATCGAGCTGCTTGCGGTTGACCGCGCTGAGCTCCGCCTCCACGCGGATTCCGCGTCCCGCCGCCTGCCCGCGCCCATACCCCGTCATGCTCCGCAAGGCCATGGCTGTTCCTCCCTACGATTGCGCCTGCTTCGCCTTCTCCGCCTTGAGATAGGCGTCAATGAACATATCCAGATCGCCATCCAGCACCTTGTCCACCTGGCCGGTCTCCACGCCGGTGCGGTGGTCCTTGACCATCGTGTACGGCTGCAGGACGTAGGACCGGATCTGGCTCCCCCACGCGATTTCGCCCTTCTTGCCGTAAAAGCGCTCCATCTCCTTGCGCTGCTTGTCCAGCTCCATCTCGTAGAGGCGCGCCTGGAGAAGCTTCATGGCCTTGTTGCGGTTGGCATGCTGCGACCGCTCCGCCTGGCAACTCACCACCACCCCTGTCGGCAGATGCGTAAGCCGGATGGCGGAATCGGTCTTGTTGACGTGCTGCCCGCCGGACCCGCTGGCCCGGAACGTATCCACGCGCAGATCCTTCTCGGCAATCTCGATCTCGATGTCGTCATCGAGTTCCGCGACCACGTCGAGCGATGCGAAGGACGTGTGCCTGCGCTTGTTGGCGTCGAACGGGCTGATCCGGACCAGGCGATGCACACCGCGTTCCGCCTTCATGAACCCGTAGGCGTAGGGGCCCTTGACCGCGAATGTCGCGTTCTTGATGCCCGCCTCGTCGCCCGGCTGGACATCCAGCACCTCCACCTCAAAACCCTTCAGGGAACAGTACCGCTGGAACATGCGGAACAACATGCTGGCCCAGTCGCAGGACTCGGTGCCGCCCGCCCCCGTGTGGATCGAAAGGTAGGCGTTGTTCCGGTCCAGTGCACCGCTGAGCAGCGATTGCATTTCCAGACGCCGGAAGTCGCCTTCCGCCCGGTCCAGATCCCTGGTGGCATCGGCCAGGGCCTGGTCGCGGCCCGCGGCGTCGGTTTCGGACTCGGCCAGTTCCAGCATGAGCCCCGCGTCCTCCATGAGCTTCTCGATCTCCGCAAAGGGGCCGAGAACGGCTTTCAGGTCGTTGATCTTTCCCAGGACTACCTTCGCCTTGTTCTGGTCATCCCAGAACCCCGGGGCGGCGGACTGCGTTTCCAGGTCCTTCAACGCGGCCCATCGTCCAGCCACGTCAAAGATAACCTCGCATTTCCCCGGTTTTCTTCCGCATCTCGCCGATGCGCCCGCGTACGTCTTCCATCATGATTGCTGCTCTCCTGTCCGAATGGGGCTGTCACTTTTCCGCCTTGCCGCCGCAAACGCAAGCACAAAACAGATTCCCGCCGCCGCGGCGCAGGGGATCGCGAACGCCAGGTCGCCGTGCCTCGTATAGAAGGTCAGCCTCGCCTCCCCCGGCGGCGCATGGACCATCCACTGGCACACCCGCGCCTCCGGCGCCTCGCTCCGGCTGTTGGCCGTCGCCGCCTCGATCCGGCCGCTGGGCTGGATCAGGCAGGATATCCCCGTGTTCGCCACGCGAATCACCGGCACGCGGTTCTCGACGCTCCGGAAGACGCAATGGCTCAGGTGCTGCTCCGGCCCGGCCGAACGATCGAACCAGGCGTCGTTGGTCTGGTTGACCAGCAGTCGCGCGCCGGCGAGCACTGCCTTGCGGGAAAGCCAACCCAGGATGTCCTCGAAACAGATCAGGACCGAGAACGGCGCCGCCGGTTCGCCGGCCCGGAACATCGTGGCCTCCCGCCCCGGCGAACAGTTCCATCCCATGGGCGCCAACCGCCCCAGGAACGGACACAGGCCGCTGAACGGAATGTACTCCCCGAAGGGCACCAGATGCTGCTTGTCGTACCGGGCCGCCACCTTGCCCCTGGCATCAAACAAGAGGCTGCTGTTGAAACACTCCTCACCGGCCCCCTCTGCCGTCACCACCATCGAGCCGACCAGCAGGGGCACGCCCTGGCGGGTCAGGTCCTGCACCAGGTCCAGGGACTCGTTTTCGGCATTGACCGGATACGGGGTGGCGGTTTCCGGCCAGATGACAATGTCCGGCGGCAGCGACAAGGCAACCGCCTCCTCCGTCAATTGCCGGAGCGTGGCATGGTTCGCGTCCACCTGATCCTGCGTCCACTTCTTCTCCTGCGGAATGGCCGGCTGGACTCCTGCCACCACCAGCGTCCCATAGGACGGCGTGTTGACCCGGATCAGCCCCATTCCGGCGCGGAACGACAGCGCGACGACCACCACGCCCAGGAAAAGCTCCACGTGGGGCCGGTATTTCCTCGACGGCGGGCCGGGCAGGTAGCGCAGGATGGTGAAGGCTATCCCCGCGTTCAACAGCAGCACCATGGCGGAAACGCCCGCCACCCCGAACCACTCGGCGCACTGGATCAGGCCGGTGTTCCGATACTGGGAAATGCCCAGGGTGTTCCAGGGGAATCCCCCGCCGGCCACGCCACGGACATACTCGAACCCGACACCGAGGACGGCGATGGCCGGCGTCAGCAGAATCGTCTTCCAGGCCTTGTCCAATCCCAGCCTGGCGGCGCACCACGCCACCGTCATGGCGAACGCGCCCAGATACAGCGCGCAATAGGCCGCCAGTCCGGCGTACCCCGCGGCAATCAGCACGCCCGGCGCGGGCGAGGTTCTCAGCAGGGTCAGCATCCAGGACAGGGAAATCCCCCAGAAAACAAGGCCCGCGAGAAAGCCCGTTCCGAACGCCTCCCGCACCAGCAGGCGCAATCCTGCCGCGTCCCTTCCCGCCTCCCCGTGCCAACGTTCGGCGCGGCGGAACAGGACCAGCAGCAGGGGGACCAGGGCCACCCAGGCGGAATGCCCGTCCTGGAAAGGAGGAAACGCGGCGGCCAGCAGAATACCCGTGGCCAGCGCGCCGGCATGCCCCCAGCTCACCCCCCGGCGCCAGTTCCATGCGCCGCGTGCCATCATGCGACGTTGGCTCCGCAGCACTTCTTGTACTTCTTCCCGCTGCCGCAGGGGCAGGGATCGTTGCGCCCGACCTTTTCGACCGTCTTGCGGACCGGCGTCGAGGCTGCCTGCAGGACCGCCTGCATGACCTCGTTGCCGCCGCGCACCGCGGGCTGCGGCGCGGACGCCGACGGGCCTTCCCCGCGCCCCAGAACGGAGACTTCGTCGTGAACCGCCTGGCTGGGCATTTGCCGCAGGAACCGTTCGAAGGCCAGGACCTGGCCCGAGGCCCGGAACGCCATGCCGCAGATGTCCTCCCGGATATCGTCCATCAGCGTGGCAAACATGTCGTAGGCCTCGCGCTTGTATTCCACCAGCGGATCCCGCTGCCCGTAGGCGCGCAGCCCCACACCCTGCCGCAGCGCATCCATGCTCCGCAGGTAGTCCTGCCAGTGCTGGTCAATGGCCTGCAGCATCAGGTGCCGCTCCACCGCCGTGGTCAGCCCGCTCTCCTCGCCGGCCACCTTCATCTCGTACGCCTGCCGCACCTTTTCAAAGATCACATCCGTGGCCCGGTCCGCATCCTCCTTGCCGACCAGGATCTCCTCGCGCTTGACGGAGATCGGGAAAATGCTGTGCACCCACACGAGGAAGGCCTCGACGGCCTCCTCCCCGCGGGCGCCCTTGAGCAGTTCGTCCACCCGGCCGCCGATGACTTCGTACATGATGTCGTACAGTGTATCGCGCGTCTTGTCGCTGCTGACGATCTCGCCGCGGAAGGAGTATACGATCGAACGCTGCTTGTTCATCACGTCGTCGTATTCCAGCGTCCGCTTGCGGATGGAGAAATTCTGCTGTTCCACGCGCCGCTGGGCGGTTTCGATGGAGCGGTTGAGCAGCCTGTGCTCCAGCATCTCGCCCTCCTGCATCCCGAACCGTTCCATGAAACCCGCGATGCGGTCCGACCCGAACAGCCGCATCAGGTCGTCCTCCAGCGAAACGAAGAAACGCGACAGGCCGGGATCCCCCTGCCGGGCGCACCGGCCCCGCAACTGCCGGTCAATGCGCCGGGACTCGTGCCGTTCGGAACCGATGACATAAAGCCCGCAGGGCTTTTCGCCCAATTGCTTGCCCAGGGTGTCCCCGTTCCATTTATCGCCAAGGGAAATCCGCGACTCGACGACATCGCGGGGCACCCAGACCACCCCCTCGCCCAGCTTGATGTCGGTGCCGCGGCCGGCCATGTTGGTGGCAATAGTCACGGCCCCCTTCTGTCCGGCGCGCGCCACGATGTCGGCCTCGCGTTCGTGGTTCTTGGCGTTGAGCACGTTGTGCGGGATCTTGACGCGGGCCAGCATGCGGCTGATCAGTTCGGACGTTTCGACCGAGATGGTGCCGACCAGCACCGGCTGGCCGCGCTGGTTGCATTCGACGATCTCGTCAATGATCGCCTTGAACTTCTCCCTCTTGGTCTTGAAGACCACGTCGTTCTGGTCGCAGCGGCGGACCGGACGGTTGGTCGGGATCACCGCGACATCCAGCTTGTAGATCTGGTGGAATTCGTCCGCCTCGGTCTCCGCCGTGCCGGTCATGCCGGCCAGCTTCTCGTACATGCGGAAGTAGTTCTGGATGGTGATCGTGGCCAGGGTTTGCGTCTCGCGCTCGATGCGAACCCCCTCCTTCGCCTCCACGGCCTGGTGCAGCCCGTCGCTCCACCGGCGCCCCGGCAGGATGCGGCCCGTGAACTCGTCCACGATGAGCACCTGGTTGTCCTGCACCACGTACTGCACATCCTTCTCGTACAGGCAGTAGGCCCGGATCAACTGGTCCACGTTGTGGATGCGCTCGCTCCGGACGGTGAAACGCTCCTGGACCGCGTGCCGCTGCTTGGCGCGCTCCTGTTCCGGCATCGAGGCGTCGCCATCCACCTCGGACATGGCGGAGACCAGGTCGGGCAGGACATAGGCCTCGGGATCGGAAGGGCTCATCTCCTCGCACCCCTTTTCCGTCAGCGTCGCGTCGTGCCCCTTCTCGTCAATCGTGAAATAGAGCTCCTCGCGGAGCTTGCGGGCTTCCTCCTTGTACATGTCGGTCAGCATTATGCCTTCCACCTTCTCCAGCAGACGCCGGACGGCGGGATCTTCCAGGAGGTGCATGAGCTGCTTGTGGCGGGGCATGCCGTGGTTGATCTGGTACAGGTGGCGCATGGCGTCTTCGTCGCGCTTCTCCTCGACAGCCTTCCGCGCCTCGGCCACCATCCGGTTGCAGAGTTCCTGCTGGCGGCGCACCAGCCGTTCCACCCGGGGTTTCAGTTCGTGATACTGGTGCGTGGAAACCGGCGCCGGTCCCGAGATGATCAGCGGGGTCCGGGCCTCGTCAATCAGGATGCTGTCGATTTCGTCGATGATCGCGTAGTAGTGCCCGCGCTGGACCTGCTCCTCCGGGCGCCAGGCCATGCCGTTGTCGCGGAGATAGTCGAACCCGAACTCGCTGTTGGTCCCGTAGGTGATGTCGCACCCGTATTCCACCAGCCGCTGCTGGGGGTTCATCGTGTTCTGGAGGCAGCCGACGGTCAGCCCGAGGAAGCGGTATACCAGCCCCATCCACTGCGAGTCGCGGCGGGCGAGGTAGTCGTTGACCGTCACCAGCCGCGCGTTCCGGCCGGTCAGGGCGTTCAAGTAGAGCGGCATGGTGGCCACGAGCGTCTTGCCTTCGCCGGTGGCCATTTCGGCGATCTTGCCCTCGTGCAGCGCGATGGCGCCCATGATCTGCGTGTCGAACGGAACCATGTCCCAGGTCAACTCGTGCCCGCAGACGTCAAACTTCGTTCCGCGCAGCCGGCGGCAGGCGTTCTTCACGGTGGCATAGGCCTCGAAAAGGAGACCGTCCAGCTTCTCGCCGCGGGCCACCCGTTCCTTGAACTCCGCCGTCTTGGCCCGCAACTGGGCGTCGGTCAATGCCTGGTACCCGCTGTCCAATGCGTTGACCCGCTCCACCATCGGACGCAACCTTCGTAAGTCGCGCTGGTTTTTCGTTCCGACAATCTTCTGTAAAAGCCACTGCATACCAACCACCTCGATACGGTATTCCGGGGAACGGCCCGCGGCCGCCTTCCTGCGACAAACAGCCCCTGACTGTATCCCCTTCCGTCAAAACATACACGCTTTTTGTGTGAAGCCGTTGCCAGCCGCCGGGCCCCTGTGCTATCGTACAAGCCTTTGCAGGAAAAGATCCCGAGGATACCATGGCCACCAGTCTGTTCAACCCGGACGCCGCAACACCGCAGCCCGATAACCGGGCCACTGTGCTTGACACGTCTGTCCCCCAGAAAACCGGCGACCCCGATCTCCAGCGGCTGATCCGCAGTTACCACGCCATCATCCGCAACCGCGCCATCCGCTACCCCATCCCCTTCCACTTCGAGAGCGAACTCGGGAAAGGCCGGCAGGGCATCGTCTTCCTGGCCACCCGCCAGGGCGGCCGCGGCTGCCTGACCCGGCACGCCGTCAAGCTCCACGACCCCGGCATCTACTCCAGCGCCGAGAAGTACTGGACGGACATGGGCCGCCTCGCCAGCCAGGTGTCCAAACTGCAGCCCGTCCACAGCGACAACCTCGTCACCCGCGAGACCTACGACGAGACCAACGGCATCGGATTCCTGCAAATGGCCGCGATTGACGGCATCGATCTCCAATACCTCCTGGGCGGGACCCACCTGGCCATCGCCCGCAGCCAATCCACGGATGAGGAGTGGAAGCAGTTCATGACCACCCTCTTCCTGGTGAGCGACGGCAAGTTCATGCTGCAGCCCGGAGTCGCCCTGCACATCCTGCGCAAAGTCCTGCTGGGCCTGATGGTCCTTCATGAGGCGGGCTATCTGCACGCCGATATCAAACCCTCCAACATCATGATCGACCGCATGGGGTCCGTGAAACTCGTGGACTTCGGCCGCGCGGTCGAAATCGGGGAACGGATCAGCATCCTGCTGGGCAGTCCCGTGTACATGGCGCCCGAAACCCATCGCCTGGAAGCCGGGATGGTCCAGTCCGACCTCTTCAGCACCGGCCTCGTCGGCCTGGAAATGTTGCAGGGCGAAGCCCTGAACGAGTGCGACGACATGACCGACGAGCAACTGCTCCAGTACAAGACGGGAATCCAGGACCGCGTGGAGGAAATGCTTCCGCCGCCCATCCGCCAGAGCAAGCGGCTCGTCAAGGTGCTGAAGCGCTTCCTGCAGCCGGATCCCGCCAACCGCTACACCAGCGCGCGGGAAGCGGAGGAGAGCTACTACCGCCTGCGCGGCATCTACCGGGAAATGGGCCTGGACGCCGACGCCGAATATGACCGGGAATTGCTCGTGTACCTGCAGAAGTTGTCGGCCCCCAACACCGGCCACATCAACCCCCGGCTGCCTTGAAAGACTACAGGCTTTCGCCCGCCTTGAGCGCCTTGCGCACCTGCTTGGCAATCCAGGGGTACGTAAGGGCAATCCCGTCCTTCAAGTCGAACCGCGACTGCCAGCCGATGGAGTAGATCTTGCTGTTGCTGAAGTTTCGCGACATCACCCCCACCGGCCCCGGAATGGATCGCGTGGAAATCCTCTTCCGGGCCACGGCCGCCACCACATCCACCAGTTCCTTCACCGTGTAGTACTGCGGGCAGCCGATATTGACCGGCCCCTCCATCCCGGAGTCCATCAGCCGCCGGATCCCGTCCACCATGTCGTCCACATACGTGTACGACCGCACCGCGCTGCCGTCCCCCCAGATTTCAATGGTATCCCCGTCCTTGGCCGCCGCCACCTTCCGGCACATCGCGGCCGGCGCCTTCTCCCGCCCGCCATGCCACGTCCCCTCCGGCCCGTAACAGTTCTGGAACCGCGCGATCCGGACGGCCATCCCGTACCGGCGCCCGTACGCCATCGCCACCCGCTCGGAATAGAACTTCTCCCAGCCGTATTCGTTGTCGGGGTGCGCGGGAATAGCCTGTTCCTCCGTCATCTCCGGCTCACCGGGCTTCATATCGCGGTACACGCAGGCCGAGGAGGAATAGAAATACCGCTTCACACCCAGGGTCGCCGAAGCATGCGTCATGTGCACGTTGATCAGCACGTTGTTGTGCATGATTTCCGTTTCGGCCGAGTGGATAAACCCCATGCCCCCCATGTCGGCGGCCAACTGGTACACCTCGTCCGGAGCACCCTGTTCCAGCGTGATGGCTTTCGCGCAGTTCTTCGGATCGCGCAAATCCAGCCGCTTGAATTCGTCGGCCGCCGAGCGCCCGAACTCCGGCCGCTTGACGTCCACCCCGCGAACCCAGTAGCCTTCCTGCTTGAGCCGCTTGACCAAATGACTGCCTATAAACCCGCCCGCTCCGCATACAACTGCCGTCTTCATGAGTTCCTCCTCTCGCCGGTTCCTGCCGGCGATTCGGCGCAAACCGTATCACAAACACCGCGGCATCACAACGTCCAGCAGGGAAGTCCCCCAAAAAAGCTTACAACCCCCTGTTGACGGGGCTATGCGCCGGTTCTAGACTAAAGACGGTGGAACGCAAGTGAGCATCCCTGACGTGCCCGAAAGGAGTTTGCCATGAAAACGAGGCTGCTTGTCCTTTCCCTGCTGGTTGTCCTCTCCCGCCTGCCGCCGGTCGCAGCGGCTCCATCCCTTTCCGTAACCAAGCCACCCGTTGGCCCCATCCCCAGCTACACCGGCCCGACCAATGACCCGAATGCCGTCAGCGGCCAGTGGTTCCGGGTCGTCGCCGACAGCACCCTGGAATACAGGCCGTGCGAATTCCACGACAACACCGCCAACAACGGCGGCGGCTATATGCAAAGCGCGGCGATCTCGGGACGGGTGGTGAATGTGGTCCTGGGACCTATCAAAATCGTTGCGTTTGACATCCAGGCCACCATCGTAAACGATACGCCCGGAACCGGAACCTAGGCTCCCGGCACCAACAGCCATGGCGAGGCGTTGAGCACAACCCTGCAGCAGACCGGGACCCTCTACAATGTCATCCTGACGGCGGATTTCGCCATCTCCGCCCCGGACCACTGGCCCGAACCTTTTACCGACCCCTATCTGGATGTGCCAGAAAACATGAGGATCTTGAGCACAAACCACACGCACGAAGCCTGGTATTGCTGGACACCCGACAACCCGAATCAACTTAGCGACGGCAGCTACTATGTTCCCGGATGGTCGTTCGGCAACATCCCTCCCGGCCAGTCGGCAACCCGCCTGCTGTCTTTCATCATCGAGGACCAGACCCCGCAGGGCGGTATTGCCCAGGGAGACCCGCGCTATGACGCCATCATGAACTCTGACTCCAGCGGCTCCGACATCCTGGCCAACCGCAGCCTCTCCTTGAAGATCAGCCAGTGGCAGGACATGCTGGCGCGCGATGACGGCACGGCCTATCCGGAACCCGGATACGCCTTCGGCGATGTTTCCGTGTTCCACGAATCGACCGGAAGCGTAGAACCGCCTCCGGAACCCGACTACTGCTTCAAGTGGTCCCAGCCGCCGGACGGCGCCAACGGGGTCGATGTCGAGTCCTGGGGCATCGGGACAAACGAGGAACAGTGGGTGTCCCGGTTCATGGTCGCCGACGACTGGCTTTGCGACGGACGCCCGGTCTCCGGCATCCGTTGGTGGGGGTCCTACAAGGATTGGATGACCACCAACGCGGCTCCGGCCCCGCCCCCGGAACTGCCCATTCACCCGGTCGCCTTCCTGGTCTCCTGGCACACCGATGTCCCCGTCTCTTCGAGCAATCTCTACTCCCGTCCCGGCGAGGTAATCGACTGGCAGGCCTACCCCGTGGGCTACTCCCTGCAACCCATGGGCGAAGGCATTGTGCAGGAGGAGCCGTGGCTCGTCTCGGAACTATCCTTTATTGAGCCGGGATACTACGAACACGAATACCAGTACACCCTCCTCTTCCCCGCCACCAACCAGTGGATCGAAAAGGAAGGCGCCATCTACTGGCTCGGCATCCAGGCCGTCTATCCGTCCCCGCCCGTTACCAACGCCTGGGGCTGGAAGACCACCGATACAGCCTTCAACTGGAACGATGACGCCGTCCAGGTCACGGCAATCCCCCCGGGGACGAACGAATTGATCTACCCGCCGCCCGGATGGCCCGCACACCCTTACAAGGGGGAATCCGTCAACATGGCGTATCAACTAATCACCGATGTCTGCCCGCGCCGCACCCGGAAATGGGCACAGCCGCCGGACATGGTCAAGGGGGTCAACATGCCTGCCTTTTACACGGAACAGGAACCAAGCCAGCAGTTGATCCGCGCCGATGACTGGCTCTGCGATGGGCGGCGCGTCACCGACATCCATTGGTGGGGATCGTATCTGGACTACTATTCGGATTCGAACGGACCCGTGGCGCCGCCGGCGCCTGCACCCTCCAAACCGGTGGGGTTCTCCATCGCATGGTACACCGACGTCCCGACCAACATCACACAGGCCCACAGCCACCCCGGCGAGTTGCTGGCCAGCCTCTTCGTTCCACTGACCAATTGCCACGAGGTCTATTACGGGACGGTCGCGCAGTACTGGGGGCCGCAGGGCTCCACCAACTACGAACACGAGTTCCAGTACTACGTGGATCTGCTGGACGTCGGCACGCCCTGGCTCGAGACCAATGGCGTTGTCTACTGGCTGAGCATACAGGCGCATTTCCCCATAGCCCCTGAACAAGGCGGGCTCCACAAGGGATGGGGCTGGAAAACCACCCCCCTGACAAACAGGTGGAATGACGCTTCGGTCTTCTCCAATGCCGCTTCTCCGGGCTGGCATCCCGCTGTGTATCCATCCGGGCACCCGGACGCGGGGGTCCCTTGCGACCTGTCGTTCGAGCTGACCACGGATCAACCCGGTTCAGGCACCAACTGGTGGAACCAGTCTGTCGTCATCCGCGAGTACACCGTCCCGACCAACGCCCCGCACAAGTTCGGCTCCGTGGGCGATGCGGGTGCTGGCGTGCAGATCCTGCAATACTGCACCAATCTCCTGGACACCAACTGGGTGAACCTCGCCACCAACACGCTGCCCCTGCCTGCCCCCTACACGAATTACTGGCAGAACAGTCCCGGCTCCGCGCCCATCCGCTTCTACAGGATTATGCAGAAATAACCTTCCCCCGCGCGTCGAGGCCGACGCGCGCTCCAAAATTCGTAACCTGGAGCGTTCGCGGGCCGCCGCAAACGTCTTCTGCCCCCGTCATCCATTACCGATTACGGATCACCGATCACTGATTACTGATTCCCCGTTCACCATTCACCATTCACCATTCACTCTTCCCCACCCCCTACCCCTTGACGCAGATCAGCGGCTCCAGCCGTGCCACCCGCCGCGCCAATCCCGCCGCGTGGGTCGCCTGAACCACGTCATCCACATCCTTGTACGCGCCGGGCGCCTCCTCCGCCACACCGCGCAACGACTGCGCCTTGATGAGAATATCCCGCCGCCTCAGCCGCTCCACAACGTCCTCCCCGCGGTACTGCCGCGTGGCCTGACTGCGGCTCAGGCTCCGCCCGGCCCCATGACAAGCCGAACTGAAGGCCAGCTTCTCGCTGGCCGCGGTGCCAACCAGGATGTACGAAGCCGTCCCCATCGTCCCCCCCACAAGCACAGGTTGCCCCCATTGCTTCAGGTCACACGGTGTATCCGGATGTCCGGGGCCAAACGCCCGCGTGGCCCCTTTGCGATGCACATACAACCGCCGCCGCGCACCATCCACTTCATGCTCTTCCAGACTGCATACGTTGTGCGACACATCATACAACAGCGGCAGCCGGTCATCGCCCATCACATCGCCCACCACCTCCCGGACGAAGAACGACAGGATCTGGCGGTTGGCCAGTGCGCAATTGGCCGCTGCCTGCATGGCCCCGAAATACGCGCGCCCGTCCGGAGACTTCACCGGCACCGAGGCAAGTTCACGGTCCGCCAGATGGATGCCGTATCCCCGCGCCGCCAGGACCATCCGCTTGGAAAAGTCGGTGGCCACCTGATGCCCCAGCCCGCGGGATCCGCAGTGAATCGCAATGACAACCCCCCCCGCCTCCAGGCCGAACGCCGCCGCGCATTCCGCGTCGTATACCTCGACAACTTCCTGAACCTCCAGATAATGGTTTCCGGAACCCAGCGTGCCCATTTCCTCCACCTGGCGCCGCTTGGCATGGAAGGAAACCTCACCCGGATCGGCGCCGGCATACTGACCGCCGTTCTCCACGCGGTTCAAGTCCGCAGGCCTTCCATACCCGCGCTCGACCGACCATTTCGCCCCGCCCAGAAGCATCGCCTCCATCTCCGCCTCGTCCAGCCGCAACCGGCTGGTGCTCCCCACCCCTGCCGGCACCCGCCGGAACAACGCTTCGGCCAGCGCCTTCCGCCGCTTGTCCACATCCGCAACATGAAATGGCGTCAGCAGGACCCGTACACCGCACGAAATGTCAAACCCGACCCCGCCCGCCGAAATCACACCGCCCCGGTCAGGATCAAAAGCCGCCACCCCGCCAATGGGGAACCCATATCCCCAATGGGCATCGGGCATCGCGTATGCCGCATGAACGATCCCCGGCAGCGACGCCACGTTGGAGACTTGCTCCCGGACCTTGTCATCCATCTCATCGATAAGGCCTTCGGACGCAAAGAGCACTCCTGGCACTTCCATGCGCCCCGTTTCCGGGATCTCCCACTCCCATTCCGACCTCCGTATGAGTCTGCTCTTGTCCATATCCCCACCAGCCATTCCCCCATTCCTCCCCAACCGTTGAACCCTGAACCATCCAACCCAATCCCCCAACCCTTCTTAGCTGCCCATCAACCATCAACCATTAACCATTCCCCCTCTCCCTCTTCCTCCCCAACCGCTGAACCGTGAACCATCCAACCCATTCCCCCAACCCTTCTTAGCTGCCCATCAACCATCAACCCTCCTCCGCTAAAGCTCCGGCGGGCAAGCCATTAACCATTGACCATCAACCATTCCCCCTCTCCCTCCCCAACCGCTGAACCGTGAACGATCCAACCCAAACTCCCCATCAACCCTCCTTCACACATCCACCACGCACTGCGCCATCCAGCGCCCATCCTCCATCTGTGCCACCTTCAGCCCGAAATAGCTCGCCCCCTTGACCTCCACCACCGGCCTGTGGCGCCGCGGATCAATCCGCTCGCCCCATGCCCGGCCGGTCAGCACGCCGTCCTTCACCGTGGCGGAGAACCGGCGGAACAGCATCTTCCGGGCGGACACCTCGCACAGCAATGCGTTGAGCCAGTCCGCCAGCAGCAGTTCCAGATCCGGCGCCGAACAGCGGATCTCGACCTCCTCCGCCTCTGCAACCGCGCCCGCATCCACCATCACCGCCATCATGGCCGCCGCCGCCTCCTCGAAGGCTTCGGACGGGGTACCCCCGATGCCGCGCACCCCGATGTCCGCCTGGTGCTCAAAGTGCTCCCAATGCCTGCTCAATGCCATGGCTCGCGCTCCCATGTCCATCGTACCACGTCTTGTTGACACCCCAAGCCGTTTCTGGAATACTCCGGCGTTCCAAAATACAAACTAGGGGCATCCTCCCATGCAATTGACCGATGTACAAACCAAAGCCGTGTCGGAGTGGGTTCGCGCCGGCGCCGGACTTTCCGAAATCCAGCGGAGACTGGGCGTGGAATTCGGCCTGAAACTCACGTACATGGATGTTCGGTTCCTGCTCATTGACCTCGGCCTGGACCTGAAACAGGCCGCTGAAGAGCGCAAGGCGCCGCCCGCCGCGCCGCCTCCGCTGCCGCCGGACGAACTTGCGGAGGAAGATCTCGGCGAAGAACCCGCGCCCGTGCTCGAACCCGAGCACGTTCCGCCCGCCTCCGGCGTCAAGGTGGACGTGGATCGCATCACCCGCCCGGGGACCGTCGTCAGCGGCAATGTCGTGTTTTCCGACGGCAACAAGGCACAGTGGGCCATTGACCAGATGGGCCGCCTCGCGCTCATGCCGGAAGTCAAGTCCTACCGGCCGCCCGCTTCCGATATCCAGGCGTTCCAGCAGGCCATTCACAGCCAGTTGCAGAAGA
Organism: uncultured Verrucomicrobiota bacterium; assembly: GCA_964458765.1. Taxonomy (GTDB): domain Bacteria; phylum Verrucomicrobiota; class Kiritimatiellia; order CAIKKV01; family CAITUY01; genus CAIVSY01. The sequence continues at coordinate 2,324 of CAYWKN010000013.1, read as the reverse complement.
TGGGCTACTAAACCTCCCCGCCGGACAGCGCGCAGGCGCAGGCCCAGGCTCCCGTTTCCCGCCCGTTGCAATCTTCACAGGAGAATTACCATGTCATTCGAAAGCGGCAGCGTCACCTTCCGGATGTTCTACCTTCCCCAACCCCTGCCCAGGGATCATGTGGACCGTTTTTCGCGGAAAGCCGCCCCGCCGATCAAGACGCTTGGCAATACCCCCATTCACGGCTGGGTGACGGGCCGGCACCTGCTGGACATCCACATCACCAAGGAAACCGCGTTCCATGCCGGCTACCTCCGCATGACCCTCATGCAGGCGGAACGCAAGATTCCGGAATCGCTGCTCCGCGCCGAATGCCGCATGGAAGAGCTCGCGCGCATGCAGGCGGAAGGCCGGGCCGAACTCGACCGCCGCACCCGCGCGGAAATCCGCAAGGACATCACCGAACGGCTCCTCCCCACCATGCCGCCCCAGCTCAAGGGCATGGCACTCGTCCACGCGCCCGGTTCCGACTTCCTGTACGCGGAAGCCACATCGGACAAGCAACTGGACGCCCTGGAAGCGAACTTCCGCGAGACGATGGGCTTCGGCCTCATCCCCGCTTCCCCGATCCATGCCGCCGCCCACCGCCTGCGGCGCGATATCCGCGACATGCCGCCATCCAGTTTCTCACCCGACTGCGAGGACGACGCCGTGGAAAACAGCCCCGGCCAGGATTTCCTGACCTGGCTCTGGTTCTACTCCGAATGCCGCGGCGGTATCCTGACCCTGCGTGACGGCAACACCTATGCCATGATGATCGAAGGGCCGCTGACGTTCGTGCTCGAAGGCCAGGGCGCCCACGAAACCGTCCTGCGGCACGGCACCCCCGAACTCAGCGTCGAGGCCAAGATCGCCCTCCTGGGCGGGAAGAAACTCCGGCGCGCGAAGTTCCGCCTCGCCCGCGGCAATGAAACATGGCAGACCACGCTGGATGCCGAGGAATTCGTCTTCCGCGGACTGAAGTTGCCGGATGGGGAGAAACTCGACCCGGCCAGCCGCTTCCAGGAACGGATGACGGCCATTAACACATTCACAGGATCGTTCCTGGAAATCTACGACCGCTTTCTGGCGGAACGTCTGGACGTATCCGCCTGGAAGAAGACCCGCGCGGAAATCCACCGCTGGGTCAGCGAACGCACCGCGCGCCGGTAGTGTCGTGTCCCTCAAATACCGTTGCATTATTGGTCTGTCATCCCGAGCGAAGTCGAGGGATCTCCGCCTTCGCCGCCACGGAGATTCCTCGACTCCGCTCCGCTGCGCTCGGAATGACAACGACTTATGTGTTTTGTAACACTGATTGCATGACAACACACTAGACCCGGAAAAATCCGTTCAACGCCCTATTCCATCGGCTCGATGCGCAGCCGGAGGGAGCGGGCTTGCGCGCCCCGCACAGCCCAGTCCCGGGCAATCCGGTAGCCCGGAATCCACACGATCTCCCCCCCGCATTCGAGCATCGGGATCCGGTCCCGTTCCGCGCGCGGCACGCCGGCATCCACAAGGATGTCCTGCACCTTCCGCGTCCCCCGCATACCGTACGGCCGCATCCGGTCGCCCGGTTCCCGCGACCGCGCATGCAGGACACGGCCACGCCACACCCCCGCATCCAGTGTTGCCTCCGCGGGATAGGCGCCGGGCCCCGCCCCGCGTTCCCTCGCAATCCCGCGCCCGAGGGACGCCGTCACCCGCAAGCCGGCCTCCGCCAATACCGTCTCGCCCGGAACCCGCAGCCGGATCCGGAACCCTTCCGCCCCGCCCCCGCGCCGGACCCGCAGCCGAGTGTACGCGCGTTCGACCGTCCAGCCGGCTCCGATGTCGAAAGCCTCGCTGCCGGCCGCCTGCCCCGACATCCCCTCCACGCGGGCCACAACGTCGTAGTCCACAGCGGACTCCGGCACATGACATTCCGCCAGCCACAGCCGGAGGACTCTCCGCCGGGCCGCCGGAGGATGCAGCGACAACGCATGGCCATCCAGCGCTTCCCCGCCGGCAATCCGGCAACGTCCAAGGATCTCACGGGCCAGCGTATCCATCCAGGCGTCTTCCGCCGCCAGAACGTCGCTCAGCCGCCGCACCACATCGCGGATACCCGGGCTGTAATCCCTTTCCAGGAGAGGAAGGAGTTCACCCCGGACCCGGTTGCGCAGGAATGCGGGATCGGCATTGGTGGCGTCTTCCCGCCATTGTCCGCCAACCTGCCGCAAATAAGCCAGCACCTGTTTCCGCGTCACACCCAGCATGGGCCGAACCACGGATGGCGCGGGGGCGGGTTTGATCTCCACCAG
>CAYWKN010000012.1:0-26804 GCA_964458765.1 uncultured Verrucomicrobiota bacterium | reverse complement strand
AATCTCGAGTTCAATGTCGAGTTGAAGAACCGCGCCGATTACGACTTCGCCATCGCCAAGTTCAATGAACTGTGGGCGGTGGCCGTGGACGTGTCGAAACCGTACGAAGACACCGTCGTCAACAAATCCCCCTTCGCGAGTTTCACGCCCTACGAACTCTACCTCAAGTTCCTCTACGAATACTTCAGGAACGAGTTGAACCGCCCATCCGAGCTTGAAGACATGTACGTCCCGCTGGGCTTCAAGAAGTTGAAGTACCAGGAGGAAGCGGTTCTGAATGCGCGCAAGGTGCTGGATGAATACGGCGGCGCATTCCTTTCCGATGTGGTTGGGCTCGGAAAGACCTACATGGCCGCGTTGCTGGCCCAGCAACTTGACGGACGCCACTTAGTGATCGCGCCGCCCCACTTGCTGGACGAGAACAAGCGGGGGTCCTGGCCGAACGTATTTGGCGATTTTCAGGTCAGGCACACCGATTTCGTGTCCATCGGCAAATTGGATGACCTGCTCGGGCGCGACATCTCCAAGTACACCAACGTCTTCATTGATGAATCGCACCGGTTCCGGACGGAGACAACCCAGAGTTACGAAACGCTTGCCCAAATCTGCCGGGGCAAGCGCGTCATTCTCGTTTCCGCCACGCCCCTGAACAACACGCCGCGGGACATTCTCAGCCAGGTCAAACTGTTCCAGGCGGGCAAGGCCAGCAATATCCCGAACCTGCGCAACCTTGAAGGCTTCTTCACCGGTCTGGAGGCCAAACTGAAAGGGCTGGATCGGCAGGCCGACCGCGAACTCTATTTCCGAACGGTTCAAGCGAACGCCAAGGAGACCCGCGAGAAGGTTCTCAAGTTCCTCATGGTGCGGCGAACCAGAACGGAGATTGAGCGGTATTACGGCGAGGATATGCAACAGCAGGGGTTGAAGTTCCCGGAGGTCGAAGACCCGACCCCGCTGTTCTACAAGTTCAGCAGGCAGGAGAACGAAATCTTCAACGAAACGCTGAAACTCCTCGCCTCCGGCTTCACCTACGCCCGCTACACGCCTTTGCTGTACTACGAAGGCAAGATGGACGAGCGCGAGCGTCAGGGCCAGCGCAACCTTGCCAAGTTCATGAAGATCCTGATGGTCAAGCGGCTGGAAAGCAGTTTCCACGCCTTCCGCCTCACGCTGGACCGGTTCACGCATTCCTACGCGCGCGTCATTACCGAGTTCAAGAAGGGCAACGTCTATATCAGCAAGAAACACGTCGGGAAGATTTTCGACCTCCTGGAGCAGGACGATCAGGAGGGCATCGAGAACCTTCTGGAGCAGGAGAAGGCCGAACGGCTCAGCGCCAAGGACTTCTCCGCCGAGTTCATCGTCCACCTGAAGGCGGACTATCGCACCTTGCGCCGCATCAAGAAGATGTGGGCGAACGTCCGGCGGGACCCGAAATGGATTGCCTTCCGGGAAGTCCTCCGTTCCGAGCCGCAACTCAGGCAGGGCAAGCCCATCATCTTCACCGAGTCGCAAGAGACCGCCGAATACCTGGCCGGCCGCATACGCGACGAAGTGGAACCGAAAACCCTTCTCTTTTCCGGCAAGTCGAGCGAGGCGGAACACCGGGACGTTATCGCCAATTTCGACGCCAACGCCTTCAAACCGGCCGACGACTTCCGCATCCTGGTCAGCACGGAAGTCCTATCCGAAGGCGTGAACCTCCACCGCTCGAACGTCGTCATCAATTACGATATCCCCTGGAATCCGACGCGCCTGATTCAACGCGTCGGGCGCGTCAACCGCGTGGACACGAAGTTCGACGCCATCCGCACCTACAACTTCTTCCCCACCGACGAGGGCAACGACGCCATCAAACTGCGGGAGGCCGCGGAGGCCAAGATTCACGCCTTCATCGAAATGCTGGGGGCGGACGCCCGCCTGCTGACCGAGGGCGAGGAAGTCAAGTCGTTCGACCTGTTCGCCAAACTCAACAGCAAGAAGACCATCACCGGCGAGGATGAGGACGAGGAAAGCGAACTGGAGTACCTGACGGAAATCCGCACGGTGCGCGACAAGCAACCCGAACTGTTCACCCGAATCAAACGCCTGCCAAAGAAGGCCCGGTCAACGCGGACGGTGCCGGCCGCGCAGGATGGCATTCTGCAGGCGTTTCCTTCCCTCCTTACGTACTTCCGGCAAGGCCGACTCGACAAGTTCTATCTCGCCGGCGAGGCCGCCGCCCCTGTCGAACTCGACTTCCTCACCACCGTCAAAGTGCTGAAGCCGGCCGACCCCAACGAAACGCGCCAGGCAATTCCGCATGATTTCTACGCCCTGTTGGATCGGAACAAGGAAGCCTTCGCCACGGCCACCAGCCGGGAAGACGAAGACGCCATTCCCCAACACAAGGGCGGCGCCAACGACGCCTACATCCTCAAGCGCCTCAAGGCCAAGGAGATTCGCCGGTATCACGGCTACACGGATGACGACGAGGAGTACATCCGGAACGTGATCCGGCTTCTGCTGGACGGGTCACTGCCCAAGCCGACCACCAAGAAGGTCGCCGAAGCATTGAAACGGGAGATCGAGCCCCTGAAGGTCCTCGGAGTCCTGCGGCGGGACATCTCCCCGCTCTTCTTCCAGTCCACTCGCGCTCAAATGACCCATCATTCGCTGAGCCCGCGCGAGGTCATTTTGTCGTCATGGATCACCAAGGGGTGACGTAATACACCAAAGTTGATGTTGCATAGCCATGGAATTCAGCGTAGAGTTCTACACAACGGGAGCGGGACGGTGTCCGGTGCGCGAGTTTCTCTTGGAACTCAAGGACAGTGATCCGGACGATTTCGCGGCGCTGGCGTCGGGATTGGAAAGATTACGATGCCGGCAGTATCATCGGCCGCCCTTGTCGAAGGCGCTCGATTATGGCCTGTTCGAGTTGCGGCATGTGGGCAAACTGAATGCCCGCGTTCTTTGGTTCTTTGTCCGTGGCCGCCGGATCATCGCGGTTCACGGCATTCGCAACAAGGGACAGGCCATCGCGCCGCATGACATGGCGGTCGCCCGCGAGCGGATGCTCGACTGGCAGAAAAGGAATGCGACATGAAAAAGACTAATTTCGACTTGTTCCTCGAAGAACAACTTCGAGATCCTGACTTCGCCGAGCGTTTCAGGCGCGCCGGCGAAGCGTGGGATGTGGCCCTGAAGATTGCCGCCCTGCGCGAGAAAGCCGGACTATCCCAAAAGGATCTCGCGCGCAAACTCAAGACATCCCAGCAGAACATCAGCCGCCTGGAGTCCCCGGCCTACGAGGGGCACTCCCTGAGCATGTTGCGCCGGGTGGCCCATGCCCTGAATGCCGAGGTCAAGGTGGTATTCGAACCCGTCCATGCCAGAAAACACGCGGCGGTGGCTGAATCCCGCGCCCATTACGGTAGCCGGAAATGAACCCCGCTCAGGCCCGCCAACTCATCAAGGACACCTTCACCCAGCCCTTCGACCGGGACCGGTTCGGCAAGTTCGCCGCCAACCTGCTCAACCATGTGGATGGGGAGAAAGCGTTTCGCCAGACGCTTATCAAAGAAGCCTACCGGGCCGGGATAAGTCACTACGAGCGTCTGGGCACCTACACGGACCCCGATGGCGAAAAGATTGACGTGCTGACCGTGCACATGAAGAAGGAGACTGGCATCAGGCGCGCCCGGACATTTCAGCGTAACTTCGTCGCTGACTATCTCCTGACACGTGGACAGAAGGAAGCGGCGCTTGTGGCCTTTGTGTCCCCCGACTCCGAGGACTGGCGGTTCTCCCTGGTCAAGATGGAGTATCGCGCTGAGGCAGAGACTGCTGCACCCACTGCGCTGGATGGTGGCCCAAAGCAGACCCCGCCGAAGGTTGTCGTTCGCACGGACTTGACCCCGGCAGTTCGACTGTCGTTTCTTGTGGGACGCAATGAACGCAGTCACACAGCCCAGGCACAACTCGTCAAGATCCTCGCGGACACGGAACACGATCCGACGCTCGCCACACTGGAGCAGGCGTTTAGCGTCGAAACGGTGTCCGACGAGTTCTTTGAGCAGTACCGCATCCTCTTCCTGCGACTCCGGCAAGCCGTTGATGCCGTGAGTGCAAAGGACGCGAATGTTCGTTCCGAGTTCGTGGTCAAGGACATCAGCCCGGTGGATTTCTCCAAGAAATTGCTCGGCCAGATTGTTTTCCTGTATTTTCTCCAGAAGAAGGGATGGCTCGGCCTGACGCGCAAACAGGCGTGGGGTGACGGCCCGCGCGATTTCCTGCGCCAGTTGTTTGACGGCAAGGTCATTCCCTACAAGAACTTCTTCAACGACGTTCTGGAGCCGCTTTTCTATGAGGCCCTCGCCAAGGAGCATGACGAGGATTTCAACACCCACTTTCAACGGAAGATTCCCTTCCTCAATGGAGGTCTATTCGATCCGATTCGGGACTACGACTGGGTGGAAACCGACATTCTCTTGCCCAACGATCTCTTTGCCAACAGCCAACCCGCCGCGCACGGCGACATCGGCACCGGCATTCTGGACGTGTTCGACCGCTTCAATTTCACGGTGGACGAAGCGGAACCGCTTGAAAAAGAAGTGGCCGTTGACCCGGAAATGCTCGGCAAGGTGTTCGAGCGCCTGCTCGACGTGCAGGAACGTAAGGGGAAAGGGTCGTTCTACACCCCACGCGAGATTGTTCGCTACATGTGCCGCCAATCACTGTCCTATTGCCTCCAGCATCGTATGACCGGCAAGTGCACTGCCGATGACATCGCGCGTTTCCTCGATCTCGGCGACCGTTCGGCGGATTTCGAAGCGAACTTGAATGATACCCACTGGAATAAGCGCCTGCCCGACTCGGTCCGCGAGCATGCCGCTGATATTGATGCGGTCCTGGAAAACCTCGCCGTTTGCGATCCCGCCATCGGTTCTGGAGCTTTCCCGGTCGGAATGCTGCTGGAACTTGTCCGGGCGCGTGAAATCCTGGCCAGTCTTGACAAGATGCCTTCCCGGTCGCGCTATGAGTTGAAGTCCCACGCCATTCAGAACTGTCTCTACGGCGTGGATATTGACCCCGGCGCGGTGGACGTCGCCAAACTCCGCCTATGGCTCTCCCTTGTAGGGGACGAACACGACCGCTCCCGGATCGAACCTTTACCTAACCTGGACTACAAGATCATGCAGGGCAATTCCCTCCTCGACACATTCGAAGGGACGAAGTTGTTCGATGCATCGCTCCTGCCCGAGTCCAATGCCCAGACCGACCGGCGCATCGAGGAAATCAAGTCGAAGATCGTCGAATGGCAACGGACACTCGTGGAATTGCATAAGGCAAGCAAGCTGTCGCGAGTCAAACGCAAGGAGATCGAGCAAGAGGTCAAGAAACTGCAAGACCGCCTGGCCGCCCTGAACGGCGACAATGGACAGGTGGCGAAAGCGGTTGTTCGGGAGAACGTGGTGCGTGACGACTACCTGACAGCGGCCTTTTCCGGCGCCTCCCTCCGCAAGGCACAGGAACTTCGCGAGTTGCACAAGGTCTTTTTCCAGACCACCAGCCGCCAGAAGCGGCGCGAACTTCGCCGGAAACTCGACACGTTGGAGTGGGATTTCATCGCCGCCACGCTGCGGGAGCAGGGGCAGACCGAGGCCGAGAAGGAACTGGCCAAGCAGCGCAATGCCGCCGTCAAACCCTTCTTCCTCTGGCAGTTGCACTTTGCGGAGGTGTTTCAGGACAAGGGCGGCTTCGACATCGTCATCGGCAATCCACCCTACAGAGGATTCCACAGCACGACGGCAGCGGAGAAGGCTGTTTTGGCTGCTCGATACCGCACGGCGCATGGCAAGTTCGACATCTATCTTCCGTTCATCGAACTTGGGCTGGACTTGATGCGGGCAAGAGGGGTGCTCTGTTTCATCTGTCCAACAGCCTTCACCAAGCGTGACCACGGCGAAGAACTTCGGCGCGTTCTTGTCTCAGAGACCACCCTTCTGGAACTCATTGACTTCGAACACAGCCAAATGTTCGAGGACGTCACAAATTATACTGGGATCCTACTGTTTCAGAAAGGGACAACAACGGAGAGCGTGTTCCGTGTCCGATCAGGGTTCACTCGCACCGAGACGGTGATGAAGCAACGTGACCTCGATAGTGCTCCTTGGATAGTGCTGAGCGACGAAAGAAGGCGCGTGGCTGACCTGATGATGGCCCATCCGACGCTGGGGTCAATGACGACCGTCTCAGAAGGTATTGTCACTGGACTGAACCGTCTATATCTGCAGAAGGCCGCCGAACTGCGGAACCTCGACATCGAGACAGAGCTGTTTTTCCCCTGCATCCGAGGACGCGAGATTGCTCGATTCGGCGTTGCAGAGCCCTGTGAAATGGTCTTCTATCCCTATCAACTGCAGGAAGGGAAGACGGTTCCAATACCGGAGGATGTGTTCAGAGAAGGAAACCCGCGCTTGTACCGATTTCTCAACACCCATCGCAAAGAAATAATGTCTCGGGGCTATTTTCGGAAATCAGCCAAGGCATGGTACGAACTCTGGAACCAGCGCCAGATGCACTCTTTCGTGGGTGAGAAGATCGTGACTCCTGAGTTGTCGGACCGAAACCGGTTCGCAATCGCTCATGGGAAGGTAATGTACGGTGATACGGTGTGTGGCATCAGTTTAGGTGAGGATCATGATCGGCAGGTAAGCCTCTGGTACTTACTTGCCGTCTTGAATTCCTCGCTCGTTGAGTGGTTGTACAAGCGCACAACCGTCTGCAAGGCGGGAGGATTCTTCATCTACAAGGTGATGTTCCTCCGCCAAATCCCGATCCCGATCCCCAATCACAACAGGATGACGGAACTCCAGCGCCTAGCGCAGATGATGGCTCGCGGCGCGGCGTCAGGGGAGGACGGGCGCCCCTCTACAAGTATGGAAGAACTGGATGAACTTGTGTTCGCGCTGTATGACATTCCGGATGAACTTCGTGACGTCGTTAGAGTCGATCAGGGTTTACAGAATGAGAAAACGAGGTGAGTAATGAAGTACGACATCAGCATACAGGATCCTGACAACCGCGGAGCGATACTCCGTCTCGTTCAGAGAACGGCCATTTTATCATCGCCTCACTGTGTGACCGGATTCTTCGCGTACGCCACAGCGAAAGGCGTGGAACTGTTGGCCGAGACGCTGGCGCGGTCTGTGCCAGATTGGGATTCTGTAAGGAAACGGTGGATTGTGGCAATCGATTTTGGCCATACCGACCCCGATGCTATTCGCATTCTCCGCCGTCTACGCAATTCACAGGTTCGGATTCCATTCGCGCAGGAAGTGCTCTCACGGAGGCTGCGCCCAGTCTTTGCCGTTCATGGCAAGACACTGATCTTGCACCGGAATAGACGCATTGATCGGGCTGCAGGCGGTATTGTGGTCAGTTCCGCGAACATGACCTTCAGCGGTCTGTGCTTTGGTTTTGAGCACGCTGCTGGGTTCAACTGGCAAACACGTCACGACCTGAGCGCTTCCGGTTGCCTGGAGCGTGTCAACCAAGCATATGCGCGGATCGAAAGCACCTTTACCGATGCCTTCACCCCCACCGAATCGTTTATTAGGCGCTACGCTGAAGTGCGCCCTATGCGCATTAGGAGGACCGAGGACGACAGTGACCAGGTTCAGAAGGTGGTTACCCCGCGTAGTGACTTGGCTTTGTACGAGAACGCTGTCTTAGCCACGGCGAAGAACCTGTGGGCGGATGTCGACTATGTTGTCCCGAATCGTGGACGAGGCCGACCCGGCAATCAGATTGACTTGCCCCGCGGGAGTCGTGTTTTCTTCGGCTTCGACGCGAAGAGAGTACCCAAGAATACGGTACTGGGTGCCGTGGCGCTTCGGCATTCTGGCGGACAGTCAACTTGTCATATGCGGTTTGGCGACAACTCAATGGATAAACTTAACCTGCCTGTGCCTGAGGACCTAGGCCTTCCCGCATACGAACACAATTCTCTGCTGTTCACCCGGGAAGCGAACGGAACTTACAGTATGGTCGTCCAGCGTTCCTCCCGGCGAGCAGGCTGGCGCGCGAAATCGATTGAACAAGGCACACTGCTACAGATGCGAGGCGGGCGGCAATACGGGGTATTCTCCTGACCTGCACCCCGGGGCCGGCGACGCGCCCGGCCTGCGCGAGACCGAGCGCGAGATTGACCAGATCGTATATCGTCTTTACGACCTGACGCCGGCGGAGATCGCGCAGATCGAAGGCGCGTTGGCCAACACCCGCCGAGGGGATACGGATGACGATGACGAAGAGGAGGACGGTGCATGACAGGAGTATCGCGATGAGATTGTCCCAGTTGAGAATCAAGAATTTCCGCTCATTCAAGGATAGCGGCGACATCCGTATAGAACCCCTCCAGTCTTTTGTCGGCGAGAACAACGCGGGGAAATCGAACGTTCTTGCTGCCATCGAGGTTTTTCTTACATCCGGCACTGGAGGCGTCTCGGCAGACGACTACAACGACGCGAATCAGCCGATCATCATAACAGCGACGTTCTCGGATCTTTCGGCAGCGGAACGCCGCCCGCCTCTACGGAAATACCTTCTGGGAGACAAGTTAATTCTCGAGAAACAGATCGCACTCGTGCCGGATAAGAAGAACCCGGCGAAGAAGAAACCGGAGGCCGAATACCACGGCTACATTGCCCTGCCTAGAGACTGGTGGCTCAGTGCCGACGGCGTTCTAAAGGAAAAGGGCGATCGCCCCAAATGGAAGGAAATTGCGGAGGAGCATGGGTTTATCGACCTCGTGAGAGACGCGAAAGGTTCCGTGAATCGGCCGAGTTATGAAGCCGGGACGACAAAATACCTGGAACTTCACCCGGAGGTTGAGTTTGTCGAACCAGTCCCGGGTGAGACGCAAGCGCTGGGCCTGCAACCGGTGCTACTGGACGCCCTGCCTTCGTTTCACCTCTTGCCGGCAATCACCGACTACTCGGATGAAATCGACAAGCGGGCGACAAGCACAAGCTTCCGGCGTCTCATGTCCGATTTGTCCGAACGCATACTCAAGGCTGATCCGCGATATCAGGAAATCACAGCCTCGATCAAGCGGCTGACAAATCTCCTCAACGCACCTCGCGAGGGCGAGATTCGGCCTGATGCAGATGCCCGTCTGGCTGTGCTGGAGTCCGTTGAAGGCCGCATTCGCGACCTAATCGCTAAGCTTATGCCGATGGTGGCGAAGGTTCATTTGGATGTGCTGGTTGACGAAGTTCCAGAGGTCTTCTCTCGCGGCGTGTCGGTGCGCATTGACGATGGGAAGGACACAGATGTGCTTTACAAAGGGCACGGCATGCAAAGGTGCGTCGTGTTCGCGCTCTTGCAGGCCCTCGTCATGAATCAACGTGGCCAACTTGTGCCGCAGGGAGAAGCACAGGGGGGCCCTGCCAAGATCAGCACAATCATCCTCGGGATTGAGGAACCGGAGCTCTACATTCATCCGCAGATTCAGCGGGCCATCTTCTCCGTGTTGAAGGAATTTGCTCATCTGGACCAAGTGCTTTACGTGACGCACGAACCGGCGTTTGTCGATCTCGCCAACTACCATGAGATTGCCGTCGTTCGGAAGCCGTCCGTGCAGAGTGGGTCCAAAGTGACTCAGTGCGAGAAGGGTGTCCTCGGCGACCCAGAGGAACGTAAAGGGTTTCAGTTCTTCAACAGTTTTGGCGTGCAACAGAACGAGATGTTCTTCGCCCGCAATGTCGTTCTCGTTGAAGGTGACCAAGACTTGATCGCAGTACTCGCCATCGGCCGACACCTTGGCCTGTTCAAGGAATTCCCGGAGGAGATCGGATACAGCATCGTGAAGGCTGGAAACAAGGAGGAGATGCCAAAGTTCATGAAGGTTCTTGCCGCTTTTGGCATCCCCTTCGTTGTCCTTCACGAACTCGATGGCGATCCGCATCGGGCGATCAATACGACAATCAAGGGACTGCTCGGTGGGAACCGGAGTGTCGAACTCCCCCAACGCCTGGAAGAGGCCGCAGGCCATGCAGGACATTTCGGCAAGGATTATGTTGCCATGCAGTTCTTCCGAAACCCGGCGGTGGTCAAGCAGGAATTCAAGGATGTTGTTACCAATATATTCAAACCATAGACGCGTACGAGTAGGCGCGTCGGCGGGCCAGGAATGAGGAACGCTGCGCTACAATTGCTTCGGACGGCCCTTGCCAATGCAGCGGCGGATTTCCGCGCCGGCCAATGGGAGTGTATCGAGGGGATTCTGAAGAGTCAGCGGCAGTTGGTCGTTCAAAAGACCGGCTGGGGCAAGAGCATGGGGTATTTCCAAGACTGACATGAGAGGCTATCCGATGGTACATTGCAATCGTTGCATGGGTGTTGCAGGAGCCTGATATGGTCCGGGTTGAAGTCAAACCTCAATTGTTGCGATGGGCGTGCGATCGCGCTGGGTTCGATTCCGCCGACGTGGCCGAGCATATCCCGCAACTGTCCGCATGGGAGAGCGGGGCCGCAAAACCGACGCTCAAGCAGGTTGAGCGGTTCGCCCGGACAGTGCACGTGCCGGTTGGGTATCTCTTCCTGCAGGAACCGCCTGTAGAGCAGATTCCCATCCCGGACTTCCGGACAGTGGGCAACGAGTATATCGGGCACCCGAGTCCCGACCTGTTGGAGACCATCTACCTCTGCCAGCAGCGCCAGGAATGGTATCGCGAGTATGCGCGCTCCATGGGTGAGACCGCTTGCCCGTTTGTTGGCGCAGCGAACGTGGCGCAGGATGTTGTCACCGTTGCAGGGCGCATTCGCCAGGCGCTGAAGTTCGATCTCGATGCGCGCCGCCGGATGCGGACATGGGAAGAAGCGTTGCGCCAGTTCATCGAGCAGACCGATGCGGCTGGGGTCATGGTGATGGTGAACGGGGTGGTGAGCAGCAACAACCACCGCAAACTCGATCCTGACGAGTTCCGCGGCTTTGTCTTGTCGGACCCTCTGGCGCCTCTCGTTTTCATCAACGGGTCGGATACGAAATCCGCTCAGATGTTCACGCTGGCCCATGAAATGGCCCACATCTGGCTTGGCGAAACCGGCCTTTCCGACATCGGTCCGGTCGGGACGCCATCCAGCAGAATCGAGCGGTGGTGCAATGCGGTGGCCGCCGAGATGCTGGTCCCGCTGGAGGCATTGAGCGGAGAGTACCGGGAGACCGATGATCTGCCCGGCGAGGCCACACGGCTGGCGCGGTGTTTCAAGGTGAGCACGCTGGTCATCTTGCGCCGGATACACGACGCGGGGCACTTGACGCAGGACGCCCTTTGGACGGCCTACAACGAAGAACTTGAGCGCTTGATGGCTATTCCCAAGGGTAGTGGCGGCAATTTCTATTGGACTCAGGCTGCGCGGGTTAGCAAACGCTTTGCGAGCGCCGTCGTGTCCAGCGCATTGGAGGGGCGGGCATCCTTCACCGAGTCTTTCCGCATGCTGGGCATCAAGAAGATGGAGACCTTCCGGGAACTCGGCCACAGTCTGGGGGTGGCATAATGGCCTACCTCCTGGATGCGAACGTGTTCATACACGCGAAGAACCTCCACTACGGATTTGATTTCTGTCCCGCCTTTTGGGACTGGCTGATTGATAGGAACGCATCGGGCCATGTTTTCAGCATCGAGAAGGTCGGCGACGAAGTTCAGGCCATTGCGGATGACCTCTCGGCGTGGGCAGCAGCAAGGGGATCCGGTTTCTTCTTGCCTCCCGATGACACGCTTATCCCATCGCTGGCGACCCTCAGTAACTGGACCACGACGGGAAATCGGTATGACGCCGGCGCCATCAGCACTTTCTTGCAGGTCGCCGACTACTATCTTGTGGCATCCGCCCATGCCGGTCATCACATCGTGGTCACCCATGAAGTTCCATCGGCAACACGACGGAAGATCAAGATCCCGGATGCTTGTCTAGGCCTCAACATCCGCTTCATGAACCCGTACGAGATGCTTCGCCGTGAACACGCTCGCTTTGTTCTTGGGCCGTTGCCGTGAAAACTTCCGATATCACGGAAAACGCCAAGGCGATTCTCCTGCTTTGCGGGCGGTTTGGCGCAGGTGACGACACCGGTGCGCAACCGCTGAACATCAAGGAATACGACGAGTTAGCGGTTTGGTTGCTCAGTAGGAAATGGTGGCCGGCGGACCTCCTGAGCGAACAGAACCAGGGGGCTTTGAGCGACGCCTTTGCGCCCGTGGAACCAGCACGGATGAAGGCCCTGTAGAGTGGATTGGAGCGGGTGACGGGAATCGAACCCGTGATGCCAGCTTGGAAGGCTGGAGCTTTACCACTAAGCAACACCCGCGCGGGGAAAGTGGCGACGGTTGTATCAAAGCAGGCAGTTGGCGTCAATTCATTGTCAGCCCATGAAGATCACGGTCATAACGCCCAACTATAACGGCGAAAGGTTCCTCGAGGAATCGCTCCGCAGCGTCCAGGCGCAGGTCGGCCCCGGCCTGGAAGTGGAGCACATCGTCGTGGACGGCGGCAGCACCGATGCTTCCCTCGGGCTGCTGGAACGGTATCGGGACCGCCTGGCGCGGCTGATTGTCGAACCCGACAACGGGCCGGTCTCGGCGATCAACAAGGGATTGCGCCTGGCCACCGGCGAGGCCATCGCCTGGTTGAACGCGGATGACCGCTACCGTCCGGGGGCCTTGCGGCGCATGGCGGAGACGCTGACGGCGAATCCCGGCAAGGCCTTCTGTTTCGGGGGGTGCCTGATCGTGAATGAGCAGGGTGCGGAAATCCGCCGCGGCATCACCCGTTTCAAGCAGGCGTTCTTTCCGTTTTCGTCACGGTTCGTGCTGCAATCCATTAACTACATTTCGCAGCCCGCCATGGCATTCCGGCGCCAGGCCTTCGAGGCCGCCGGTCCGCTGCGGGAGGATCTCTTGTATGCGTGGGACTACGAGTTCACCCTCCGCCTGTGGCGGCAGGGCGGCGGCGTGGTTGTGCCCGGCCCGGCGCTGGCGGAATTCCGCTGGCATCCCGGATCGCTGAGCGGGCGGGGATTCGTCCGGCAGTTCGAGGAGGAGTTGCAGGCGGCGATGGCCGATGCCGGACGGTTCTCGCCACAAGCCTGGCTGCACCGGGGCGTCCGGTTTGGCATTGTCTCGATCTACCGCCTCATGGCGCGGCGGCGGGCGCCGGGACCGGCGGCCGGCTGACGACAACGCCGACCATCATCGCCAGATCATCGGGAAATCCCTTGAGAGCCGGATTCCAAGGCGGTTCCGCCCGGAAGACGAGCCGTGCGATGTTGTCCGCGTCTCCCCGCAGCGGAATGGCTCGCCAACTCCATTCACCGGGCGCCAGTTCCAGCGCTTGCCTGTGGGGGAGCGCCCCGGTTTCGGGTGCGGCTCCGGATTCCAGGCGAGTGAGGGCAGCCGGCTGATTCGTGGCCAATCCGACCAGGGCATAGGCCATGGCGGATTCGCCGCGCGGCACGGGAATCAGCATCGTCGCGCCGTCGCGAGCCCACCGGATGGCGGGAAGCGGCACTACGCGGAGTTCGGGCGGTATGGAAGCTGTCACCCCGACAGGCGTAATCGCCGGCCCGTTCCTGGCGAGGACGGCGCCGAGGAAGGTATCGGCGCCGGCGGATCGCAGATTCAGGGTTGTTGTATCGGCGGGCAGGGCGGCACATTCGCCCACCCACCAACCATCGGTCAGGGGCGCCCATGCGATGGGATGCTGCCGGGACGTTGCAGGATGGGTGGCGGAGAGCGGCGCCGCATTTGTTCCTGGGCCGGAATATGCAAAGAACAACAGGGTGGCGGCGGTGGACAGCGGTGGGAAACCGATTTGCACGGAATGTGCGGCGGGGAGCGGGATGACATTGACCCGCGGCGGCCTGGTGACGGGATTGGCGAAGTTCACCAGTCCCATGTTTCCGCCATCGAGCGGGCGGACGAACGCTGACGGCGTGAGGGTCCGGTCTGGAGACTTGAGCGACATACGGAACAGGTGCAAGGTGAGGCGGAAGGGACGGGGATTCTCCGGGATGGATTGTCTGGAGCTCGACAGCCGTTCGCCGGCATAGTGTTCTTCCATCAGCGGCTCAAAGTCGAACTTGGCGCTGACGGGCGAGGCGTACGGCGAGAGGAAAAGGAAGGTGCGATCGGGATGGCGCCGCATGAGGGCCTGCCAGCTTTTCCCGGCACGGCTGTAATCGGCGCGGCGGTCGCTGTCCAGGGAGAGCACGGGAATACCGAAGAAATGCTCGAACGGGGCGGCAACCCGCGAGTATTCGCCCAGCAGGATCCCGTTGTGGCGCCGTATCTCGGCGGCAAAGGGCCGCAGGAATTCGTGGAAGCCGCGGTATTCCGTGGTGAGATAGAGGATGGACTTGGACAGGAACAGGGTGGCGATCGCGGCGAGGCAAAGCAGGCTGGCGGTCGCGCGTCCCGCGGCGGGACGGGGACACCACCGCGCCGCGGCGGCGAGGCAGGCGGCGAGGCACAGGGAGACCAGCGGCGCGGGCACGATCATCATCCGCCGGGTTTCCATCATGTAGTTGTTCATCCAGCCCGTCAGCAGGATGCCCGGCGCCATGGCGGCCAGGAATGCCCAGGCAGGGAACAGGGCGGGACCGGCTGGCCTTCGGGGTGCGAGCAGGATCCAGCCGGCAAGGGCTGCGACCATGACGGGGAGGGAGTACAGGCGGACGAGCCCGCGGACATCGGTCAGGATGAAATGGCGAACCGCGGCATCCGGCAGCAGGGGAACCCGGCCGAGATCGTCGCGCAGGAAAGCGATCGCGAACAGGAGGAGCGGGACGCCGACCGCGACGATGATGGCGGGCGCGGTCCAGCGCCGGTCGGCGGGAAGGGCGGGGACTGCGCGACGGCTCCGGTTCCGCCACGCCGCCGCGACGCAGAGGGCGGCGATCCCCGCGAAAACAGGCGCAAGAACGCCGGACCGGGAAAGAACGAAGTCAAACCATGGTCTCAATCCGTAGCAATCGGTGATCCGCCAGGATTGGAAAGCCATGGCGGCAAAGGTCAGGAGAGCGGCGGGCAGAACGAGGAGGCATTCCCTGCGGCCCCGCAGGGCCATGAGGAGAAGCGCGGCATAGGTGGCGATAACGGCATAGCTGGCGGTGATGTGAAACAGCGGGACGATGGACAGGCTGAGCAGGGCGAGGCCGGTGTTGAGCCACGCGGACTTCCGGTCTTCTTCACGGATGGCCAGCAGCAGGGCCCAGGCGCCATGCAGGAAGAAGGCCGCGGCCATTTCCGCGCGCGGGGCCCGCGCATTCCAGACGACAACGGGGCTCAGGCAATAGACGGCGAACGCCAGGGGCGCGGCGATGGGGCGGCCGGTCAGGCGGACCGCGAGGACAGCCAGTACGAGGGCGGTCAGAAGGCCCAGGAGCGGGGCGCAGTACAGGGCGCCGCGGGGTGCGAACCATGACAGAAGGCCCGCCATGACGGAATAGGACGGCTGGAACCATGGCCCGATGAGACCGTCGGGTTCGTGGATCCACAGGCAGGCATCCTTGGTGCGTCCGAATCCTGCGTGGCCGTAGTAGAAGGAGGAACGTTCGGCCGGGGGCACCTGGGCGAGCAGGGGGTCGGCGTGGAACAGGGAACCCTGGCGGTGGAACGACATGGCGGCGTTCAGGTAAGCGCCCGGGTCTTCTCCCCCGAGGATGTCCTCATGCGGGCGCAGCAGGACCGCGGCGCCGGCCAGAACCATGGCAGCCCAACCGGCAAGGGCTCCACGCCGTAAAGACCGTGTATACGGCGCCAGGATACGGGCGAGGAGGGTGAGGGCGAGCCCCCAGAACAGCAGTCCCGCCAGCAGGATCACGTTAGCGGCTCCTCTTCTCCAGCGCTTCCAGCCGCAGTTCCAGTTCCGCGCTTTTCTGGCTGAGCCGTTTCTGGTTTTCGCGAAGGCCGGACAAGGCCAGGGAGAAATGAAATGCCACGAGGAGCAGGAAGGCGAACACCACGACGGTGATGGCGCTGACGTAATGCATGCCGGTCATGGCGGCCAACCAGCCGACGGCGTCCGGGTAGACGGCGAAGACCACCAGGATGATGCCGGTGAAGACCCACAGCAGCGCATACCGTTCCTCCATGGCGAAACGGCGGACGGCTTCCAGGGTGATCAGGAGCACGGTGAGACTGAGGAATCCCAGGACGATGCGCATGCGCAGGATGAGGGCGGCAGGATTGGGGCCCTGGAACAGGGCGGGTTTCGCGGCGGCCAGCAGGAGGGCTGTGCCGACGGTGATCCACGCCAGTCCCAGGAAGCGGCGGGCGCGTTTCCGGACGAGCATGGCGGCGCCTGCGACAGCGGCGGCGAGTCCGGAAATTCCGAGGATCAGGGAGGTGGGGTTCATGGCGACTCCAGAACGGTGTTATGTCGGGCGAGGCGCGGATCCACTGTCCGGGCGCGGTCCACGAGCAGGGCGAGACAGACTTTCAGAAGATAGTAGGTGGCGCCCCAGGATCGGATGGAGGATGTTCCGCCCTGCCGGGGCCGGAACGCGACGGGGACTTCGTGGAACGAGTAGCCCTGGCGCCGCAGGAGCGCCAGCGATTCCGGCTCCGGGTAGTCCACGGGATAGGCCTGGGCGAAACAGGAGAGGAGCGGACGGTTCAGCATCTGGAATCCCGAGGTGGGGTCGGTGACGCGGGCCCGGCAGATGGCGGAGAGCAGGAGGGCCAGCGCCCGGATTCCCGCACTGCGCCAGACCGTGCTGGTGTAGGCGCCGTCGGCGGCGGCCAGGAAGCGCGAGCCGACGATCAGGTCGCCCTGGCCGGCTTCCATGGCGGCCGCCAGCTTGGGGATCTCCGACGGCGGGTGTTGCCCGTCGCCGTCGCGCCGGAGCACGCAGGAGTATCCCTTGCCGAGGGCATACCGGAATCCCGCCTGGATGGCGCCTCCGACGCCGAGGTTGCAGGGCAGGTCGAGCACGGCCGCGCCGGCGTTCCGGGCGACGGCGGCGGTATGGTCCCGGGAGCAGTCGTTGATCACCACGATGTCCGTAAGGGGCGCCACCTGGCGGATGCCGGCAAGCAGGGCGGGGAGGGAGGCTTCCTCGTTACAGGCGGGGATCAGGATCAGCGTTCGCGCCAAGATATCGTTCATCGCGCCAGAGGATACTTCCGGCCGCCGGCAGGGGCAACAAAGAAGTGCCGGCGTACGGTGGCAGGCCGGTTGTGCTTGACTGTTCGCCGTGGATGCCGTTTCATATCGGGCATGGTGGACGGGATTTCCTTCGGAGAGGTGTGCCAGATGCTGGGGCGGGATGCGTTCTTTGTGCGCAACCTTCAGCGTCAGCTTGGCCTGTACATGCCCGAAAAGGATGGCGGTTATTCCCAGGGATACGTTATTTTCCTCGAAAAGCTGGTTTCCCTCCGGGCCTTGCACGTGCCGCTGGAAGACATCCGGGAACTGTTCGAGGTGGAGAAGAAGATCCTCAGCCTGCTGCATGTGGATGCGCTTGACCGGTCCCCCACGTGGTATCTGGACGAGTGCAACGGCGAGAAGGAGCACCGGGGATTTCCGGATCGTCTCCTGTTGAGCGGGCACCGGCTGGGATTCCGGGTGGATGCCAACATGATCCAGCCGACGCTGGATTTCGGCGAGCGCCATCCGGAGCTGTTCAAGGGGCGTGAGATGGGCGAGGATGTGTTCCTGGTGGTTCGGAAGTACGTGGGCATGGTACGGGCCATGCAGGAGCGGATCGGGCGGGAGCGCCCCGTTCTCGAGAATGCCCTGTACTGGGTGCGGCGGGTATTCCAGTGATCCCCGCGGGGGATCGCAAATTGACGGGCGGGGGGGACAACGGGTAATATGGGCGGGAAAAATCGCGGGTCAACCGCGCGGAGCGACACATGGCCAAGGGCAGAATTGCCATAGACAAGGACAAGTGCAAGGGGTGCGAACTCTGCATTACCGCCTGCAAGCACGGCGTGATCGTCCTGTCGCCCGCGGGCCGGACCAACGCGCTGGGGTATCGGTATCTGGAAGCGAAGAATCCCGGTGGCTGTATCGGATGCGGGTTGTGCGCGCAGATGTGCCCCGATTCGGTGATCACGGTGTGGCGGGAAAAGGACAAGGGGAAGGCATGAGTGACCGCATCTTGATGAAGGGCAACGATGCCATTGGCGAGGCCGCCATCCGGGCCGGCTGCGACTCCTATTTCGGGTATCCCATCACGCCCCAGAATGAACTGACGGCCTACATGGCCCGGCATATGCCGGAAAAGGGGCGGACTTTCATCCAGGCCGAGAGTGAGATCGCGGCGGTGAACATGGTGTACGGGGCGGCTTCGGCGGGGGCACGGGCCATGACGAGTTCCTCCGGGCCGGGGATCTCGCTCAAGCAGGAGGGAATCTCGTACCTGGTGGGCGCCGAACTGCCGGCGTTCATCGTCAATATCTGCCGGGGCGGACCGGGGCTTGGCAACATCGCGCCATCGCAGGCTGACTATTTCCAGGCCTGCAAGGGCGGCGGGCATGGCGACTACCGGATGGTGGTGTATGCGCCCGCCACGGTCCAGGAAACCTACGACCTGACCTTCCGGGCCTTCGACGTGGCGGACCAATACCGCAATCCGGTCATGATGCTCGGCGACGCCATTCTGGGGCAGATGATGGAGCCCGTGGAACTCAAGGCGCATGTGCCACGCCGTCCGGAAAAGCCCTGGGCGGTCGGGGGGGTGCGGAACGGGCGGGCGCCCAACCTGATCAACTCGCTCTCCCTCGACGAAGGCGTGGTGGAGGAGTGGAACTGGAAGTTCAAGGCCAAGTTCGACGCCATGCGGAAGCAGGAAGGCATGGTGGAAATGACGAACACGGAAGACGCGGACCTTGTCCTCGTGGCCTACGGCACGACGGCCAGGATCTGCCGGGCGGTGATGACGCGGGCCCGGTCCATGGGGCTGAAAGTGGGACTGGCGCGACCGATCACCCTGTGGCCGTTCCCCTATGCCCTGCTGCGCGAAACCGCGAGGAAATCCAGGGAGTTCCTGGTGGTGGAGATGAGTCTCGGGCAGATGATCGAGGACGTCAAACTTTCGGTCCAGGACCATGCGGCGATTCATTTCCATGGGCGTCCCGGGGGCGGCATCCCGGCGGAGCGCGACATCATGGAGATCATCGAGCATGTGCTGGTGCGCCGGCGCCAGGGGGCGGTAACCACGCGGGGGTCGGTGATTGACTGGGAGATTTCGTAGGCGGAGAAACCGGATCCGGGAGAGTGGCGAATGACGGAAATGAAACGAGTGGCGGGACGGTCGAGGCTGTGGGCCGACAAGCCATTGCCGTACTGTCCCGGTTGCGGGCATGGGATCGTGCACCGTTTGGTGTGCGAACTGCTGGAGGAACTCGGGCTGGAGGACAATTGCGTCTTCATGGCCCCGGTGGGCTGCTCGATCCTTGCCTACACCTTCCTCAACCTGGATGTCTGCCAGCCCGCGCACGGGCGGACACCGGCCGCGGCGACCGGCATCAAGCGGTTCCGTCCGGATACGTTCGTGGTGTCGTACCAGGGGGACGGCGATCTGGCGGCGATCGGGACGGCCGAGATTGTCCATGCGGCCAGCCGGGGGGAAAACATCACGACCATCTTCGTCAACAATGCCATCTACGGCATGACGGGCGGACAGATGGCGCCCACCACGCTGCCGGGGCAGAAATCCGCCACCTGCCCGGACGGGCGGAATGCCAAGGCGGGGATGGGCCATCCCATACGGGTGTGCGAACTGCTGCGGAGCCTGGATGGCGTCGCCTATCTGGCCCGGACGACCGTTCATGACGCGGCGGGGGTCTTGAAGACCAAGCGGGCGATGAAGAAGGCCTTTGAGACCCAGATCCGGGGCGAAGGGTTTTCGCTGGTGGAAATCCTTTCGCCGTGCCCGGTCAACTGGGGGATGACGGCGCTCGAGTCCCTGAAGTATGTGGGCGAGACCATGGCCGCTTATTATCCGCCGGGCGAGTACAAGACGGGGCGCGGCGATCGGGAAGGAGCGGCGTAGCCGTGGAGTATCGCTGCATGTTCGCGGGGTTTGGAGGGCAGGGGATCCTTTCCATGGGCAGCCTGGTGGCCAGCGCGGGCATGGTGGCCGGCCGGCACACGACCTTTTTCCCGGCGTACGGGATCGCCCAGCGCGGCGGGAGCGCCAACTGCACGGTGATTGTCAGCGACGATCCTGTGGCGTCGCCGGTGGTGGCCGATCCCGGCATCATGGTGGCGATGAACGAGCAGGCCTTGGACGCTTTCGAGTCCTGGGTGGCGCCCGGCGGGTGGTTGTTCGTCAATTCCACGCTGACGGACCGCAAGGTGGAACGGACGGATGTCAGGCCGGTGTACGTTCCGGCGACGCAATGGGCCGTGGAGTGCGGCGATTCCCGGATGGCCAACATGGCCATGCTGGGGGCGGTGATCAAGGTGACGGGGATCCTGCCGTTCGAGACGGTGGTGGCCACCATGGTCCGCACGTGTCCGTCGAAGATCCTGCACCTGTTGGAGAGCAACAAGAACGCGTTTGGCAAGGGATACGCCTCTGTCTGAAGAAAGGGCCGGGTTATGGGTGTTGACATCAATTGGGGGACTCTGGGTTTTGCGCTGATCCCCACGCGGGAGATGTTTGTTTCCGTCTACCGGTCGGGAGGTGACTGGGATGGCGGCGAGTTCCGTCCTTTTGGAAACATTTCGATTTCCCCGGCGGCCGGGGTGCTTAACTACGGCCAGGGTCTGTTCGAGGGGCTCAAGTGCCAGAGGACGAAGGATGGCCGGCTGTTGTTGTTCCGCCCGGTGGACAATGGACGGCGTCTGGCCGCGGGGGCGCGCCGCCTGTGCATGCCGGAGTTCCCGCCGGAACGGTTTGTGGAAGCGATTCGCGAAACCGTCAGGCGCAACGCGGACTATGTGCCGCCCTATGGCAAGGGAAGCTTGTACATCCGCCCCTGCCAGTGGGGGACGGGAGCGGTGCTGGGGGTGCAGCCGGCGCCGGAATGCACATTTCTTGTGTATGTTTCCCCCGTGGGGCCCTATTTCAAGACCGGGTTCCGTCCCGGAAAGTTCATCTTCATGCGGGACTACCACCGCGCCGCTCCCAAGGGGACCGGAAACATCAAGGCGATCGGCAACTATGCCGCGACGCTCTATCCGGCCAAGCTGATCAAGGCGCAGGGGTTCAACGACTGCATCTATCTGGATGCGCGCGAGGACAAGTACGTCGAGGAGGTCGGATCGGCCAATTTCTTCTGTGTGAAGGGTCGTACGCTGCTGACTCCGGCGCTGGGGTCCATTCTGCCGGGCATCACGCGCCAGTCGGTGCTGACGCTGGCCCGCGATAGCCTGGGGCTCGATGTGCGCGAGACGAATGTTTCGGTGGAAGATGCCCTGGCGGCGGATGAGGCCTTCTGCACGGGCACGGCCACGGTGATCTCGCCCATCGGACTCCTGTCACTGGACGGGCGGGAGACTGTGTTCCAGGGCGGCGAGGTGGGTCCGGTGACAAGAAGGCTGTATGATCTCCTGACCCGCATTCAAGTGGGGGAAGAGGCCGATTCGTGGGGCTGGACCGTCCCGGTTGCCTGACCCCTTCAACTAAAGAGGGTTGTGGAGAGGGTGGTGCCCGATGGGCCTGTGCTTGATTGTCCTGCCGTTCCTGATGTTGGTGGATATCCTGCGTCGCGCACCCGGCGGGCGCCGGTCTTTCCGGGAAGCGGTTCTGGTGGCCAGCTTGGTTTTCGGGGGCCTGCTGGCGGCGGCTACCGAATGCCTCGGGTTCCTGAAATTCATTTCCGCCTCCAGCATTGCCGGATTCTGGGCCCTGACGGGCTTGGTTCTCCTCCCGTTGTGGCTCCAACGCCTCGGGCTTGGGGAGAGCCGGGCGGGATGGCGCCGGTCCCTCGCGGAGTTGACCGCCGGCGATATGGCGCTGCTCGGGCTGACGCTGGCGTGTGTCCTGATCACCGGCGTGATCGCCTTCCTGGCGCCGCCGAACACCTGGGACTCGATGACCTATCACATGAGCCGGGTGATGCACTGGATCCAGAACCGGTCGGTGGACCACTATGCGACCGGCATCGGGCGCCAGCTCTTCGTCAACCCGTTTTCGGAGTACGTCATCCTGCATTTTTATCTGCTTGCCGGGAGCGACCGATTCGCCAATTTCGTCCAATGGCTCAGTTATGTCGGCAGCCTTCTGGGGGTTTCGCTGATCGCCAGGGAACTGGGAGCGGATCGCAGGGGGCAGATCCTGGCGGTGGTTGCCGCCGCCAGCATTCCGATGGCCATCCTGCAAAGCACCAGCACCCAGACGGATCTGGTCGTGACATTCTGGGGCGTGTGTTGCGTGGCGTTTTTCCTTCGGTGGCGTGCGACGCAGGACCCGTTCCACTGGCTCTGCCTGGGGCTCGCCGCGGGGTTGGTTGCGCTGGCGAAGTCCACGGGGATCTTTGTCCTGGCGCCCTTCGGGGCATGGGCATTGCTTGCCGGGTTCCGCCGCCAGGGAGCGAGATTCCTCGTGCCGGCGCTGGCTTGCACCCTTCTGGTTGTCCTGCTGGTGACGCCGTTCCTGGTCAGGAATATCCGGACTTTCGGCAATCCGCTGGGCGCGGACGAAGTGGTGGAGGAGACCAACCATCTGGACGCGGGATACAAGACGGCTGTTTCCAGCGTGGTCCTCAATCTCGGGCTCCATTTCGGCTCGGCTTCCGAAACGGTCAATCGCTTCCTGCAGGAAAAGGTTGTGAGACTTCACGGGGTTCTGGGTGTCCCGGTGCCCAGGCGGTTTGCCGTGGGGCCTTCGACGTCCGAAGACTATGCCGGCAATTTCCGTCATCTGGTGCTCTATGCCGGCGCGGTTCTGTTGTTGCTGGGGCGGTGGAAACGGGAGCCGGTGCTTCTCCTGTACGGCGGTTGCCTGGTCCTTGGTTTTGTGCTGCAGAGCGTCGTGCTGGGATGGAGTCCCTGGCGGAGCCGTTACCACACGATCCTGTTTGTGCTGGCGGCGCCTCTCCTTGGCCTTGTGGCCGGCCGGTGGCGGTTCCGCCGTCTCTGTCTGGCTGGATTCGCGCTATTGCTCCTGACATCGGCTCCCTGGTTTCTGGAGAACTGCATGAAGCCTCTCTTTGGCTCCAGGAGCGTCGCGTCAAGGCCGCGTGTGCTTCAGTACTTTGTTCTCCGTCCGGATCTTTTCAAGCCCTACGTGCAGGCGGCGGAGTTGATTCGCGCCCGCTCGCCCCGGAACATCGGTCTCATTATCGGCGCGGATTCATGGGAGTATCCCTTCTGGGTCTTGCTGGATCCGCTGGGGAACCACCTCCGCATGGAACACATCCGGTGCGGTGCGGGCATTCCGGAAGCCCTGCTGGCCGGGTCATCGTTTCAGCCCGACGCGATTCTCGCCTCCACGCCCGACCCGCAGCCGGAGCGGATGGTGTACCGGGACATCGTGTTTCGCCGTGCCATGCAGTACAGGAGAGTTGCCGTGTTTTTCCCCGACGTTCCGGGGGAAGCTTCCGGCGCCGGGACGCCGTAGGCTGTCTTCCTTCCCGCCTGCCGGGCCGGGTCAGGATTCCGGATTCGTCCAGCGGCGGATATAGGCGGCGGTGTCGAACTTGCGACGGCAGCCGGCAAAGTTCATGTAGCGGATCTTGCCGAACACCTGCCGTTCACTCCAGGCCCGGTCATGGACGCCGCCGATCGCCCAGGCGACGCCCGCATAGCCGTTCGGATCCCGGCCGTCGAGTTCATAGCGGTCGTTCAGCAGGATGGCCGCCTTGAAGGCCGCGGCGGGGCTGGGACTCCACTCCAGGATCTTCTTGGCCCAGTACATCCGCAGGTAGCCGTGCATGCGGCCGGTCAGCGCCATTTCCCGCTGGGCGGCGTTCCAGAGAGGGTCATGGGTGCGGCCCTGTTCGAGTTGACGGACGGAATAGACGTATTCCCTGGGATCGGCGGCATGGGCGCGCAATGTCTGGCGCGCCCAGGGGGGGATGCCGTCAAGGGAATCGTAACGGTCGTTCCAGAGACAGAAATTATCCGCCAACTCGCGCCGGACGATCAATTGTTCGAGGAACGCTTCGGTTGCCGGGGAAGGCGCCTTCCGGGACTTGACCTCCAGGGCGGCACGTTGCGCGGCGATCTGGCCGAAGTGCAGGTAGGGGGAGAGGTTCGAACGGCATTCCGAATTCGGATTATTGCTTTCGCCGGCGTAGTGCTCGAGTTGTGCCTCCAGGAAATTCGTCAGTTGCACGCGCGCGGCCGTGGGTCCCGGCTGGACCCCCGCCACCTCGTCCACCGATGAGTCGAGCGGCAGGGTCCGGATGAGTTCCTCCGGCCTTGGGGAACGGGGGCAGGCGCGTACCGGGTACGGGTGTGGGACGAGGGGCGGGAATTCCGTGAGGAACGAGGGCAGGAGCCTGGAGAGTTTCGGGCGCAGGGTGTAGGCGCCGTACTCCTGCTTCTGTGAGACTGCGCGGGCGGGTACGATGTTGTGCGCGTCCACTTCCATGACAGGCAAACCGGTGCCTCGGCAGAACGCGGCCTTCCATTGGAGTTTGATCCGGAGCGGGTCGAAATCGCAGACCACGAACCCGGCCGCGATCTCCGCGGCCAGGCGGGCTATTTGTTCAGGCGGGTCGCCCCGGAGCATGAGGAGGGGGATCCGGAGGGGGAGGAGTGTGCGGCGGGTTTCCTCCAGTCCACGGAGCATGAAGCCATAGTGGCGCCGGGTGGCGCCCAGGAAGGCATCGGCGACACAGAAGGCTGCGATCAGGGGGGCATGGAGGCGCAGCGCGGTTTGCTGGGCATACAACAGCGCCCAGTTGTCGGTGGCGCGCTGGTCGCGGCTCATCCAGTAGAGGACAGGCGCGCCGGGCGTTTCCGGGCCCGCTGCCAGGACATGTGCCCGTCGCGGGTCCACCTCAGCCGGGTGTGCGGGGGAAGGATTCATGGCGTCAGCATACAGGGTCCGGCGGGATCCGACAATGGGAAGTCGGCCGGTTGTCTGCCTGCGGACATGTGACATGTGATTCGTATTGACGGCGGAGAGGGAAACGGGGGATATTCCGGTGCGAGTCGCCTTGATCCGGCGACAGTTTCGGGGGGAATGACACCTGTGACCAATGGAAGGAAATCCGGGTTCGTCAGCCGATGGCGCAAGGCTTGGGAACCGCTGCAGGTTTCCTCGCTGATCGTATTCCTGCTGTTGTCGGCGGGCGTCATCCTCCTGTGGTATCTTGCCACGACCGGCTTGCGCCAGCGCCAGATTGACAATGCCTACGCCACGCTGTCGGCTATCGCCGATTTCAAGGTGCAGGAACTTGTTGAATGGCGGAGAAGGCACCTGGAGTACGGAGGCATCCTGATGGCCAATCCGGCCATTGTGGACTGGGTGGCGTCCCTGTCCGCGAACCCGCAGGACGAAATGCGGCGCAGGGAAGTGGCGCGCTGGCTGGATGACGTGGTAGTCCGGCAGAAGTTTCTCAGTGCCGTTCTGGTGGACTCCCGCATTGACCGGGTGCTTGCCAACTCTGCCAGGGGGGCGAGTCCAAGGGAGCATGCCGCCCGCGGTCTTGCCAAGGCCATCCACGACCGGGAGACGCAACTTTCGGACCTGCATGTGGTGCCGGATTTGGCCGAGGCGCATCTGGACCTGTACGTGCCCCTGTTCAAGGAGGATGCGGTCGTTGGCGCTTTCCTCTTCCGCATCAACCCGCGCCTCTCGTTGTATCCCATGCTCAAGTCCTGGCCGCTTTACAAGAGCACCGGTGAATCCGTGCTTCTGCGGAGGGAGGGCCAACACGCGGTGTATCTCAACCGGTTGCGGTATGTCCGGAATGAGCCCCTGACGCTGAGGGTGGACCTGGATACGCCCAACATGCCCGAGGCCCTGGCGGTACTGGGAATGGAAGGCCCGATGGAGGGGCAGGACTACAGCGGTGACAGGGTCCTGGCGGTGATGCGTCCTGTACCGGGGACTGCGTGGTGTATTGTCACCAAGATGAGGAAATCGGAACCCCTGGAGGCGTTGCATTCCGAGCAACGGCTTCTGACGCTCACTGGCGCGGCGCTCATCAATCTGGCGCTGTTCGCGCTGGGATTTGCCTGGTACCGGCAGAAACGCGATCTGGCGCTTGTCCAGGAGAGGACGGAAGCCGGACGCCGGGCGCTGGCCCAGCATTACGTCCACCTGGCGCAATACGCCAACGATATCATCCTTCTGGCCGACCCGGACTGGAAAATCATCGAGACCAACGAACGGGCGTTGCGTTCCTACGGCTGCTCGAAGGAGGCGATCCTGGGCATGACTCTCGACCAATTCTGGCCGCTGGAGTTGCGGGAGGAGAGCCGCCGGCTGTTCCGGAAGTTGCGGCAGCAGCATGTCCTCACGTTCGAGACAACGCATTGCCGCGCGGACGGCCGGAAGTTCCCGGTCGAGGTCAGCCTGCGGTTTGTTCATGAGAGCGGGCTGCAATACACCCAGGCGGTGATCCAGGACATTACCGAGCGCATCCAGAAACGGTTGCTGCTGGAACGGTACCAGGCCTTGTGCCGCCATGCCCGCGACATCATCCTCTTTGTCGGATGCGATGGGGCGATTCTGGAGGCGAATGATGCGGCGGCGCAGGCGTACGGGTACAGCCGGGAGGAACTGCTCCGGATGAATATCCGGGAAGTGCGCGCCATGAGCCACAGGGCCGAACTGGCGGGGCAACTGGAAGTGGCGGGCCGACAGGCTATCCTTTTCGAGACGGTACACCGGGCCCGGAGCGGGG
>CAYWKN010000011.1:0-27479 GCA_964458765.1 uncultured Verrucomicrobiota bacterium | reverse complement strand
CCCTTGAGGAGAAGCCTTGGCTCCTCCAAAAAGGGGCTTTGAGGAGATTCAACGGTTGTTCGAGCAGAAATACCAGGCCCGCATGAGGATTACGGTGGGATCGGCGACATGCGAGAACGCCGCGGGAGCCAACGAGGTCTACGAGCGGTTCCGTGAACTGCTGCACAAGCACCAGATCAAGGACGTGGTGCTCAGCCGCGTCGGATGCACCGGCAAGTGCGACATGGAGCCCGTGGTCACCATCGTCAGCAAGAGCACGATCCCGAGCAAGTACATCCACATGAAGACCGACAAGGTGGACCGGGTCTTCGAGTCCCACGTGCGCAAGGGCGTGCCGGTCGAGGAATGGACGATGCGGTATGCCGCCGGCATCCACTCCGCGCGCCAGGTGGTCGCCGTCTGCGGCGGGGCGCACTGCCTGAAGGGCGGCTCCGTGAAACTGGAGCAGGTGTTCGCCGAGGAAGTGGCCAAGGCGGGGCTGGCCGACAGCGTGGCGGTGACGTCGTCCGCGTGCCACGGGCTGTGTCATGCCGGCCCGGTGGCGTTCGTGTATCCCGACAATGTCCTCTACCAGAAGCTGACGCCCGAGGTCGTGGCGAAGATTGTCCGGCAGCATCTGGGGAAGCGCCGTCCCGTGGCCGAGAACGTGTGGCAGGGCGAGCGGCTCACCAACCGGTTCTTCCCGATCTTCGGCGACGTGCATTTCTTCGGCAAGCAGTTGCGCGTGACGCTGCGGAATTGCGGCATCATTGATCCGGAGAACCTGGACGAATACCTGGCGGTGGGCGGATACGAGGCGGCGGTCAAGGTGCTGACGGAGATGACGCCGCTGGAAACGGTCAACGCGGTGACCCAGTCCGGCTTGCGCGGGCGCGGCGGCGGCGGTTTCCCGACCGGGGTGAAATGGAATTTCGCGCTGTCGCAGAAGAGCGAGGAGAAATACATCATCTGCAACGCCGACGAGGGCGACCCCGGGGCGTTCATGGATCGCAGCACGATCGAGGGCGATCCGCACACGATCGTGGAAGGCATGATCATCGGCGGCTACGCCATCGGGGCGCGGCAGGGCTACGTGTACATCCGCGCGGAATATCCGCTGGCCATCCAGCGTCTGGAAATCGCGATTGCGGCGGCCCGCAAGGCCGGATTCCTCGGCAAGAGGATTTTCGGGACCGAATGGGATTTCGACATTGAGATCCGCCTGGGGGCCGGGGCCTTCGTGTGCGGCGAGGAGACGGCGCTGATCCGGTCCATCGAAGGCGAGCGGGGCATGCCCCGCCCGCGGCCGCCCTATCCCGCGGTGAAGGGGCTGTGGGGCAAGCCGACGGTCATCAACAACGTCGAGACGTTCGCGAACATACCGGTGGTGATCCTGGATGGCCCGGACTGGTTCCGCTCGATAGGCACCGAGAAGAGCAAGGGCACGAAGGTGTTCGCCCTGGCCGGCAAGGTGGCCAATACGGGCCTGGTGGAAGTGCCGATGGGCACGACGCTGCGCGAGGTGGTCTACGACGTGGGCGGAGGCATCCGCAACGGCAAGGCCTTCAAGGCGGTGCAGACGGGTGGGCCGGCGGGCGGATGCCTGCCAGCGGCCTATCTCGATACGCCGGTGGATTACGAGTCGCTGGCCGCGGCCGGATCCATCATGGGCAGCGGCGGGATGATCGTCATTGACGAGGATTCCTGCATGGTGGACGTGGCCCGGTTCTTCCTGGATTTCACACAGGACGAATCCTGCGGCAAGTGCACGCCGTGCCGCGAGGGGACCAAGCGTATGCTGGAAATCCTCCAGCGGATCACCGGCGGCCAGGGGCAGGAAGGCGACATCGAGAAGCTGCTGCGGCTGGCGGACACCATCAAGAAGACCTCGCTGTGCGGGCTGGGGCAGGCGGCGCCCAATCCCGTCATCAGCACCATCAAGCACTTCCGGGAGGAATACGAGGCGCACGTACGCGACAAGCGCTGCCCGGCCGGTGTCTGTGCGGCCCTGTTGAGTTACGCGATCGACGCAGCCAAGTGTATCGGCTGCGGCGCGTGCAAGCGCAAGTGCCCCGTGGCGTGCATCAGCGGGAAGCCGAAGGAAGTCCACGCCATAGACGCTTCGCGCTGCGTCAAGTGCGGGCAGTGTTTCGAGGCATGCAAGTTTGACGCCGTAGCAAGGAAGTGATCATGACAACAGAAAAGAAAGTGACCTTGTGGATTGACGGGGCGCCGGTGACGGTCCCGGAGAAGTTCACGATCATGCAGGCGGCCGACACCGTGAACATCACGGTGCCCCGGCTGTGCTATCACCCGGACCTGAGCGTCATCGGGACCTGCCGGGTGTGCGTGGTGGAGGTGGAGGGACAGCGCAACCCGGTGGCCTCGTGCACGTTCCCCGTGGCGGAGGGGATGCGGGTCAAGACCTCGTCCCCGCTGCTGCGGCGGCTGCGACGCGACATTGTGGAGCTGATCCTGGACAACCATCCCATGGACTGCCAGACCTGCACGCGGAACGGGACCTGCGAATTGCAGAAGCTCTCGTACGACCTCGGTGTGCGCGAACGGATGTTCCAGGGCAAGCGGAAGCGTTTCCCGATCGACAAGTCCTCGCCGGTGCACCGGAACCCCGAGAAGTGCATTCTCTGCGGGCGCTGCGTGCGGGTATGCGGCGAGGTGCAGGGCGTCCACAACCTGGACCAGCAGCACCGCGGGTTCCACAACGTGGTGACGCCGGCGCACGGCCACAACATGCTGGACTCGGTGTGCATCCACTGCGGGCAGTGCGTCAACGTCTGCCCGACGGTGGCCTTCACCGAGCAGGACGGCACCGAGGCAGTGTTCGAGGCGCTCTCGAATCCTGACCTGCATGTGGTGGTCCAGACGGCGCCGGCGATCCGGGCGGCCATTGGCGAGGGGTTCGGGTTCGATCCCGGAACACCGGTCACCGGCAAGATGGTCACGGCACTGCGCATGGCGGGTTTCCACCGGGTGTTCGACACGAACTTCGGGGCGGACCTGACCATTATCGAGGAATCCACCGAGTTTATCAGCCGGCTGACCCGGAACGAGAGGCTGCCGCTGATTACCTCCTGTTCCCCGGGATGGGTGGGGTTCATGGAGAGGTTCTATCCGGAACTGATCCCGCTGACCTCGACCTGCAAGTCGCCGATGAGCATGTTGTCGGCGCTGTTGAAGAGCTACTACGCCGAGAAGGTGGGGGTGGATCCCAAGAAGATGTTCGTGGTGGCGGTGATGCCCTGCACGGCCAAGAAGTTCGAGGCGCGGCGCGACGAGCACAAGGCGCCGTGGGGGGCTCCCTATACGGATGCGGTGGTGACCACGCGCGAGATGATCTGGATGCTCAAGTGCCTGGGGATCGACTTCAAGGATCTGGCGGATGGAGCGTTCGACTCGCCGCTGGGGGTGTCCTCGGGTGCGGCCGACATCTTCGGCGCGACGGGCGGCGTGATGGAGGCGGCGCTACGGACGGCGTACGAGAATGTTACCGGCAAGGAATTGACGCAGCTTGAGTTCGAGCAGGTCCGGGGCGTGGAAGGAGTCAAGGAATGCTCGATTGATATTGACGGCAAGGCGATCAGCATCGGGGTGGCGAACGGGCTGCAGAACGCCAAGCACCTGCTGGATCGCGTGCTGAGCGGTGAAAAGACCTATCACATCATCGAGATCATGGCGTGTCCCGGAGGATGCGTGGCCGGCGGCGGCCAGCCGTACCCGCCCCGCGGCATGCATGTGCTGGACCCGGAACTGGCGCGGATGCGGGCCAGGGCTCTGTACGCGATTGACGGCGCGAAGTCGCTGCGCAAGTCGCACGAGAATCCGGCGATCACGGCGTTGTACGGGGAATTCCTCGGGGCGCCCAACAGCCACCGTTGTCATGAACTGCTGCATACCCACTATGAACCCAGGTTCCCGCGAGGTGTGAAATGAAGTCCGAGTTGATGCAGAAGGAGTTGTCCAAGGCGCGCCACGCGCTGCCCGCCGAGGTGGTCCGGTTCATTGAGGAACGCGGCGGCACGGCGCATCCCGAGAGCCATCTGATTGCCGTCCTGCACAAGGTGCAGGAGAAGCAGGGGTACCTGGGCAAGGAGCAGATGGACGCGGTTTCGACACTGATGCAGATTCCGGCGGCCAAGGTTTCGGGTGTGGCAAGCTTCTATCATTTCTTCAACTTCAGCCCCCGCGGCAGGAACCGTGTTTCGCTGTGCCTGGGGACGGCCTGCTTCGTCAAGGGCGCCGGGAAGGTCCTGGACAAGCTCAAGGAACTGTTGAAGATTGATGTGGGGCAGACGACGCAGGACCGGGAGTTCTCGATCGACGTGGCGCGGTGCGTGGGGGCGTGCGCCCTGGCGCCTGTCATGATCGTCAATGAAAAGGTCTACGCGGAAGTCAAGCCCGAGCAGGTGGCGGTGATTCTCGGGGAATACGGTTTCCAAGGCGGGAAAGCGACGCAAACGGCGGCAAAAGGATCCGGCGCCAAGGCTGGAAAGTGAGGTTTGAGATGAGCGACAAGAAACGCATTGTTCTGGTGGACGACGACCGGGATTTCGTGGCCTCGGTCAAGGATTGGCTGGAAGCCAACAACCTGGAGGTCCTGGTGGCCTACGACGGCGCCGCGGGACTGGAAATGGTCACCCGGGAGAAGCCCGACCTGATGATCCTGGACGTGATGATGTCCACGGATACGGAAGGGATCGAGGTGAGCCGCAAGATCGCGGAACATCCGGATTTGAAGATGATGCCGGTGTTGATGCTGACGGGGATGCGGAAAGCCAAGAATCTTCCGTTCGGCCTGGAGCCGGATGAGAACTGGCTCCCGGTGCGGGTCGTGATGGAGAAACCGGTTCCGCCGGACCTTCTCCTGCGCGAGATCCGGCGATTGCTCGGCGGGTGAGGGGGGTGGACACCGCGGGGCCGGTTCAGGCTGCGGCGAGGAACCGGTTGCGGTAGTAGAGGGCGATATCCACCGCCACCATCACGGCGTTCAGGGCATAGAACCAGATCACACCGTCGAAGTTGTAGAGAAGTTTGTGGGTGACGCCTGCCAGATAGCCTGTCAGGACGATCCAGAGGAATCCCACGCTCTTGCCCGCGACGGAACGGGTGCGGATGGAGCGCGCGATGGAAAACGGCCACGCGGCGCCGAAGCATACCAGCATCAATGTCTCGAACGGGCTCATGGTTCCTCCCTCCGGCCGGCGTCGGACGCGCGTGGGATCGCGCGTCGTGTCGGGCCGGGACTATAGGGTGAGCACGGCGAACCGTCAAGGCCCGGGACAGCGCGTGCGCGCCTGCCGCCCGGCGGCATGGAAGAGTTGTTTGCCCTGGAGTCGTTTGCCGGCCACAATGCTGTTGACTCGGGAGCGCATTTTCGGGCAATATCCCGCGCTAAACACGGAGGACGTTGATGGCTGTGAGACCTGAAGTAATCCCCTTTCTGATCGCTGCCGTGATCCTGTGCGGGATCCTGGCCGCTGTCCTGCGAATCTCGCGCGTTTCCTGGACCAAGGCGCTGCTCTACAGCGGGGTGGTGGAGATAGTCCTGTGCCTGTACCTGCTGTATTTCTTTCGCGATCCGGTGCGGACGGCCCCGGCCGATCCGGCGACGATTGTGGCGGGCGCCGAAGGCAAGGTGATGGGGGTTGTCGAGGTGGATGAACCCATCTACCTCAAGGGGAGGGCGGTGCGCATCAGCATCTTCCTGAGCCTGATCGATGTGCATGTCAATCGTGCGCCGATCTCGGGGCGGGTGGAATCGGCCGCTTACTTTCCCGGGGCGCGGTATTTCACGTTCCAGGAGAAATCCTCGGAGCTGAACCAGCACAGCGCGATCTTCATCCGGGGCGGCGAGGTGGACTGCCTCGTCAAGCAGATTGTCGGGCCCGTGGCCCGCCGGGTGGTCTACTGGCTGGAACAAGGCCAGGAGCTGAAAAAGGGGGACCCGATCGGCATGATGAAGTTCGGCTCGCGGCTGGACATGTATCTGCCCGCCGGCAAGGTGGATGTGGCAGTCAAGCAGGGGGACAAGGTGCGCGCCGGGGAGACGGTGGTGGCGCGCCTGAAGCCCGCGAAGGAGTAAAGCCGCATGAAGCCTGTTCTCCACTGGCGGCAACTCATTCCGATTTCCATCACCCTCATGGCGATGCTGTGCGGTTTCTTCAGCATCCTGGTTACCATGGAAAGCCGCGGGCAGCCGCTGGACGACGCGGGGGCCTACCACCGCTGGGCGGCGTTGCTGATCATGCTGGCGATGATCCTGGACGGCCTGGACGGGAATGTGGCGCGGCGGCTGAAGGGGTGCAGCGAAATGGGCGCCGAGCTGGATACGTACGTGGATATGACGGCGTTCGGTATCGCGCCGGCGGTGCTGATCTACACTGTGATGCTGGCGGGACACGACGCCAACACGGCGGCCCGGACGTTCTGGCGGGTGGCGATGACGGCGGCGGTGGTGTTGTCCGGCGTTGTGCGGCTGGCCCGGTTCAAGGCACGAGATCCGCACCGGGGGCAGATGGGATATACGGGGTTGCCCATCACGGCGTGCGCGGGATGGGTGGCGATGCTGGTGTTTGTCAGCCAGAGCAAGCCGTTCGAGAGGTTTTCCCTGAGCCAGGGCCCGGTGGCGATGCTTTTCCTGGCGGGTGTGCTTTCGTTCATCATCCTCCAGGTCTCCAATGTGCGGTACCCGAAACCCACGAAGCATCCGGCGCTGTTCGTCCCGATGGTGGTGATGGTCTGCGTCCTGTTCCTTCCCTACCGGATTGCGGTGTATGCCGCGGTGTTCATGGTCGTGATGGTGCTGAGCTACATTGTGCTGGGCCCGCTCTACATGCGGCACGTGAGGCCGCAGGAATTGAATGGCGCGGCGCCGGAAGAGGGCGAGGCAGCCTGTGGGCGCTGACGGTCGCAAGGCCCTGGGGGAGATCCTGGGCCAGACGGCGGACTATCTGAACTGGCTCAAGGACGAGGGGGCGGTTCACGTCGAGGTCGCCCGGCCGATCCGCGGAAAAGAGGACGTTGCGCAGCCGGGTGTGCGTGCGGCGTCAGCGGAGCCTCCACGGGACGTGGCCCCCAGGGCGGTGGCCGGATCCGGGTCCCGTTCGCTGTCGGAGATTGCCGTCGAGATTGCCGCATGCCGGAAGTGCGGACTTCACAAGACACGCCGCAAGACGGTGCCCGGCCAGGGTCATCCGGAACCGGAAATCCTGTTCATCGGGGAGGCTCCCGGAGCGGATGAGGACGAGCAGGGACTGGCGTTCGTCGGCGCCGCGGGCCAGTTGTTGACGAAGATGATCGCGGCGATGGGATTCCAGCGCGAGGAAGTGTTCATCGCGAATATTCTCAAGTGCAGGCCTCCGGAGAACCGGCCGCCCACGCCCGTGGAAATGGAAACCTGCATTCCGTACCTCAAGGAGCAGATCCAGAGGTTGAAACCCCAGGTCATTGTGGCGCTGGGCGCGACAGCCGTCCGGGGATTGCTGAAGGTTGAGACGGGCATCACAAGGCTGCGCGGGTCATGGCATGTGTTCGAGGGGATCCCGGTGATGCCCACGTTCCATCCCGCCTATCTTCTGCGGAATCCCCCGGCCAAGAAGGAGGCATGGGCGGACCTCCAGGCGGTGCTCCGGCGCATCGGGAAGACCCCGCCGCCGGTCAAGCCCGCCGGGGTGTAGGGAAGACCTCGCCCAGACCCCTTCCGCAACGGGAGAGGGAATACCGGTTGACCTTGCCTGATCCCGCCCGGTTACGACGGGAAGAAATCGCCCAGCCTGCCCTTCGGTTTCGGCGATATGGCGGCACGGCGGAGGGAGGCCCGAAGATCGTTTTCGGTGCGGCACACCTCCTGGAGAAATTGTCCGCAGGATAGGGATCGGACTCCGGATGCCTCCACGGTATGGCGCTCCAGCCGGTCGGAACTGACGACAAGCACGGCGGCGGGGTCGTCCGATTCCGCCGCCAGACGCTCGATGGCGGAATCGGCGGAGACATCGGCGGACGTGAACCGGACCTGGACCTTGGAGGATTCAAAGCCGGTGTGCGGGGCGCCGCCGCTGCCGTCGAACACGACGGTGATGCGCTCCGCCAGCACTCCCAGCAGGGCCTCCATGCGGCGGACCAGTCTGTTCCGCGCGAAGGGGAAACGGTCGTGGACGGCGGCGCCAAGGGAAGGGTCCGAATGCACCAGGTTGTTGCCGTCAATTATGATCCAGCGGGCCAGCATTGGGTTGTTCCGTCATGATATGCGACGCATATGCATCGCATAACGGGAGAAAAACAATTTGAACAGAAGACCGCGAAGATCGCAAAGGAAAGATATTGTATGTTCCGCCTCCGGCGGAATAGACAGACAGTCTTCTTCGTGTCCTTTGTGGGCTTCTGTTCAAATGGAATTGGGTTGCGGTCAATAGCCTGCCTTGGGATGCCTGTGCTTTCCGGTTTGAGATTGGTCCACCGGCCCAGTATACTCCGGGAATTTCAAGGAGCAACAGGATCATACGGGGCGGATCCATGGAGCGATGGGTGAAGAGCGAGAAGATTATTCATCCCGGAGATGTGGCGTCGTGGCTCGGGCAGCGAACCAAGGCCGGTCCCGTCGCGGTCGTCACGGGCACCTACGACATTCTCCAGCCGGGCAACCTGCGGGTGCTGGAAGAAGCCCGGATGGCGGCGGCGACGGTGCTGGTGGTGCTCGAAACCGATGAACAGGCTGCCGGTCATTCCAGTCCCGGGCGTCCGCGCAACGAACTGGTGTCCCGGATCGAATTGGCGGCCTGTCTCCGACCGGTGGATGCGGTGACATGGGGCGGAAGGGATCTGCCGGAGCGATGTTTTCCGGGGGTGCAAGGGTTGCGATGGGTTATCGGGGCTTCCCAGCGGGCGGGGGACGTTCTGGGGCCGCGGCTGGAGGCGGCAGGCGAAGCCGTGATCGAAGTGGAGCCGCTGGAAGGATGCTTCACGGAGGATATTGGCCGTGCCATCCGTGAGAATCGCACTCCGGTGCCGGTGCCCGGCGCTGTCCTGCGCGCGGAGGAGACGGGAATAGTGCGGCCGCAGGCCGGGCGGCGTGTTACGGTGAACGGATGTTTTGACATCCTGCACGTCGGGCACCTGCGGTTTCTGGCGCGGGCGCGATCCCTGGGCGATTCGCTTACGGTCCTGATGAACGACGACGGGTCCGTGGCGCGCTACAAGGGACCGACACGGCCGGTGTTTCCGCAGGCGTTTCGGCGGGCCGCCCTGTTGTCGCTCGCGATGGTGGATGCGGTGATCCCCTTTTCCGGCGATACGCCCCTGGACGAGTTAGCGGAACTGCGCCCGGACGTGCATGTAAAAGGCGGATCCTTTGAGGCCGAACGCGTCCGCCAGGAGCGTGAACTCGTGGAGAGTTGGGGTGGCTGTCTGGAGGCCACCCCGCTGGAAGAGGGATTCAGCACGTCGAACTACATCCGGAGTGTGATGGGGCGGATTCCCTGAGGCACACAACAGTGCTGGGATGCGGACGTGCATTGTGGTATTATCAGGTCATGAAGGAAGAGATCCCAGAGATTGATCAGAAGGATCTGGTGGAACTGGCGTTGATCGAGGGCGTGGCCCGGCGTCTGCCGAAGGATGATTGCGTGCTGCGAGCGCTGGGCGACCTCTACACCAGGGTGGGCCGGTACGAGGATGGGCTGGCCATTGACCGCCGCCTGGTCAAGCTTTGTCCCGGGGATTCCATGGCTTGGTACAATCTGGGATGCAGCCTCGCTCTGCTCGGGATGCGGGCCCCGGCCATGCGGGCTCTCCGGCGGGCCGTGGCGTTGGGCTATGACGATGCCGAGTGGATGAGCCGTGATGTGGACCTGCGCTCGCTCCGGGAGGACCGTGCGTTCAAGACCCTGCTGAAGAAACTCTCGGGTGAGGGCGCTAGGAAGACGGAAGACTGACGCCCGCACCATAGGAGGAACCATGCCTTCGTGGGCCATGCCGTTGGCATTGCTGACCGGATTGCCCTTTGCCATGCTGTTCCTGGGCGTCGCGTGCGCTGCGGCAAACGGTTCCCGCGACGATAAATTGTGGGCGGTGGAACGCCGCGAAATGGTCGAAGGGCTCAAGCGGTACGGCATCCGCGATCCGCGGATCCTGGAGGCGATGGGCCGGATCAGGCGGCACGAGTTCATCCCCGAGAAGTATCGCCGGCATGGAACGGCCTACGGCGATCATCCATGGACCATCGGCGAAGGTCAGACCATCTCTCAACCGTTCATCGTGGCCTATGTGACCGGGAAGCTGCAGTTACAGTCCGGCGAGCGGGTGTTGGAAATCGGCACGGGGTCGGGGTATCAGGCGGCGGTTCTGGCTGAGCTCGGGGCGCAGGTGTTTTCCGTCGAGCTCGTTCCCTCGCTGGCGGACCATGCGAGGCAGGTATTGGCACGGGAAGCGTACAGCAACCGTGTTTCGGTGCTGACGGGCGATGGCTATAAGGGATGGCCGGACCACGCTCCGTTTGACGCTGTCATCGTGACGTGTGCGCCTGAGGATATTCCGGCGGAGTTGATCCGGCAGTTGCGGGAAGGCGGCCGGATGATCCTGCCGGTGGGCGTCTGGCTCAGCCAGCGGCTTGTCATTGTCCGGAAACGCCAGGGCAAGGTTGTGGTGGAGGAAGATTTGCCTGTCCGGTTCGTTCCTATGGTTCCCGGTGGCGCGGATGGATCGAAGGGGTCGGGACGATAGGGACTGACGCTTGAGATGGCTGGCGGATTAGCGCTTCACTCGAAAATCGAACCCGCTACACCGTCGAGGCGCCTGCAAGACCTCCTTCGTCGGTTCTGCAAGCGCAGTATTCAGACAAGTATTCAGGATTCAGAAGAGACAGAATGACGCATGGCGTGTGGTTGTAGCAGCGTCATAATGGCTTCTGTGTGATTCTTCCAGTCTTACGTAAGAGACTGCGCCGCAATCTGCACGGAGATTCCTGCAAGTGAATGGATTGTTGGAATGAGAATTGCTATTGTCTCACTCATGAATCCGGAGGAGGGCAATCATGTTTGATCCATCGAAGATGACACAGAAGGCGAATGAGGCGCTTGGGACCGCGCAGGAGATGGCGGTGCGGATGAGCCATCAGGAAGTGGATGGCGAGCACTTGTTGCTGGCATTGCTGACGCAGGAGGATGGGCTGGTTGCGCGTTTGCTGGAGCGCATGGGAGTGTCGCTGTCTGATCTGCGGGCCCGGGTGGAGGGGGAACTGGATGGGCGTCCGAAGGTTCGCGGCGGCGCGACGGAGTCTGGCAAGATCTATGTGACGCAGCGCCTGAATCAGCTTCTGGTGCGGGCGGCGGATGAGGCCAAGCGGTTGCGGGACGAGTATGTTTCGGTTGAGCATCTGATGCTGGCGTTCCTGGAGGAGGGGCGGAAATCGTCCGCTGCACGGTTGCTTTCGCAGGCCGGTGTGGACCGGGCGGGGTTTCT
Organism: uncultured Verrucomicrobiota bacterium; assembly: GCA_964458765.1. GTDB lineage: Bacteria > Verrucomicrobiota > Kiritimatiellia > CAIKKV01 > CAITUY01 > CAIVSY01. The sequence continues at coordinate 16,028 of CAYWKN010000011.1, read as the reverse complement.
CGATGCGCTGACCGCGGTGCGCGGGAACCAGCGGGTCACCAATGCCAATCCGGAGGGCGCCTACGAGGCGCTGCAGAAATACGGCACCGATCTGGTGGAACTGGCCCGCGGCGGGAAACTGGATCCGGTGATTGGGCGGGATGTCGAGATCCGGAGTGTGATCCGGATCCTGTCGCGGAAGACCAAGAACAATCCGGTTCTCATCGGCGAGCCCGGGGTCGGGAAGACGGCCATTGTCGAGGGGCTGGCGCATCGGATCCTGCGGGGCGATGTGCCCGAGGGTCTCAAGGAGAAGACGATCTTTTCGTTGGACATGACGGCCCTTATGGCGGGGGCCAAGTACCGCGGCGAGTTCGAGGAGCGGCTGAAGGCGGTGTTGACGGAAATCAAGGCGGCCGAGGGGCGGATCATCCTGTTCATAGACGAGGTCCACACCATTGTCGGGGCCGGACGGACGGAAGGCTCCACCGATGCCGGCAACATGCTGAAACCGATGCTGGCGCGGGGCGAGTTGCACTGTATCGGGGCGACAACCCTGGACGAGTACCGGAAGCACATCGAGAAGGATGCCGCGCTGGAGCGGCGGTTTCAGCCGGTGCTGGTGGATGCGCCTTCCGTGGAGGATACAATTTCCATCCTGCGCGGTCTGAAGGAGCGTTTCGAGGTGCATCATGGCGTGCGGATCAAGGACTCGGCCCTCGTGGCTTCGGCCGTGCTGTCGGACCGGTACATCAGCGACCGTTTCCTGCCGGACAAGGCCATTGACCTGATGGACGAGGCCTGTGCCTCGATCCGTACCGAGATTGATTCGATGCCGTCGGAACTGGATGAGATCACCCGGAAGGTGATGCGGCTGGAAATTGAGGAGACCGCGCTCAAGAAGGAGAAGGACGATGGCAGCCGGGAGCGTCTGAAGGCGCTACGGAAGGAGCTGGCGGATCTCAAGTCGCAGGCGGGCGCCATGCGGGCGCAATGGGACAACGAGAAGAAGGCCATTGCGGGAGTGCAGGTGGTGCGGGAGCAGTTGGATCAGGCGCGGCGGGAAAGCGAGGAGGCGGAGCGGAAGTACGATCTGGACCGGCTGGCAAAGCTCCGGCACGGGACCATCCCCGAACTGGAGCGGAAACTCAGCGAGCTGCAGAAGGCGGAGGAGAAGGGCGGTGGCCGGCCGCTGTTGCGCGAGGAGGTCACCGAGGAGGAGATCGCCGAGGTGGTGTCGCGCTGGTCGGGGATCCCGCTGCAGCGCCTGCTCCAGGGGGAGCGGGAGAAACTGCTGGCGCTGGGCGATGTGCTCCACAAGCGGGTAGTGGGGCAGGAAGAGGCGGTGCAGGCCGTGGCGGATGCCGTGTTGCGGGCGCGGGCGGGAATCCAAAATCCCCGGCGGCCGGTAGGTTCGTTCATCTTCCTGGGGCCGACGGGTGTGGGCAAGACCGAACTGGCCAGGACACTGGCGGCGGCGTTGTTCGATTCCGGCGAGAATCTTATCCGTGTGGACATGAGCGAATACATGGAGAAACACACGGTTTCGCGCCTGATCGGCGCGCCGCCGGGATACATCGGGTACGAAGAAGGCGGCCAGTTGACGGAGGCAGTGCGGCGGAAACCGTATTCGGTAATCCTGCTCGATGAAATCGAGAAGGCGCATCACGATGTCTTCAACATCCTGCTGCAAATCCTCGAGGATGGGCGGCTGACCGACTCGCACGGGCGGACGGTGAACTTCAAGAACACCATTGTGATTATGACCAGCAACCTCGGGTCGCCGACGCTTCTGGAGGGGATTGACGCCGAGGGGCGGATCCGGGAGGGGGCGCGGCGCGAGGTGATGGAGGAATTGCGGCGCTGTTTCCGCCCGGAGTTCCTGAACCGGGTGGATGATGTGGTCCTGTTCAAGCCGCTGACGGCGGCTGAGACGGCCAGGATTGTGGACCTCCAGTTGGAGGATTTCCGGCAGCGGCTGGCAGGGCAGCGGGTGGAGTTGAAGGTGACGGCGGCAGCGCGGGAAACGCTGGCGAAGGAAGGGTACAGTCCGGTATATGGGGCACGGCCGCTCAAGCGGCTGATCCAGCAGAAGGTGGAAACGGCGGCGGCCCGGATGGTGATCGCAGGTGAGCTGCAGGAGGGTAGCACGCTCAAGGTGGATGCCCGGAAGGGGGAGATTCACCTCGAAGCCGTGAATCCGTGAAGCGGATCGGTGGACGGCAGACCGCGTCCTTTGCCGCCGCGCCTGGGGGAGCACACGCCGAAGAGAGGGATGGATCGCGGGCTATCGGCGCTGCCTTCGGCGTGGCGAATAATACTTGTCGTAGTCGCAGCCGAGCAGGTGCAGCGGGGGTTCGTCCTCCACGATTTCGGAAAAACGGCCGACGGATTCATAAAAACGGTTGTCCGTGCGGTCGTCGTTGACACGGCTGACTTCGCCAACGAGTACCGTGCCTTTGCCTTTCTCTCCCCAGAAACTGTGGTAGTTTCGCGGGGGCAGGGTCACCGAATCGCCTGGATGCAGCTTGATCGTCCCGCCCGCGGGGATCGTCACGCGGATGCCATCCATACTGACGGTCACCGGTGTCTTTGCCAACCCATCGGCTGGGGTCGCGTTCCACATACGGATGACCAGATTGCCGCCGCCACGGTTGATGATGTCCTCCATTTTCTGGGGGTGGAAGTGAGTGGGGGTCACCTGGTTCTCTTCCACGATCATGATCTTTTCCGCGTAGGTCTTGCCGCCGGGATTCCTTTGCAGGGCAGCCAGGGACCCGTTGCGGATTGTGAAGAGAAAGAGACCGACTTTGTCGAAATCGCCGCTGCCGAAATCGGTGATATCCCAGCCGAGTTGCTGGTCCACGATCTCACGGCACTCGGGCCCCTTCCTCCGCCAGTCGTTCGGGGTCCAATAGGCAAAGGGCGGCAGCAGGAATCTATGCTTGGCGAGGAAGTGAAGGGCGCGGTTGATGATCTGGTTGATTTCGGATCGTTTCATGGCGCCTCTCTTGTGGCTTGGTGCAATGGACCGTAACAAAGGCGAGCCGGGGGCATCAATTCGGAAAGTGAATTCGCCGCGCAAACAGGATGGTTGTGGACTTCGGCGATCCTGTCTATGCTTCCATCCCGGTGGAATTGCGTTTGTTTTGTGATTCCGGCTGTGCCAGGTCAAGGTGGAGGCGCGTACAATGATGGATCCAGTGGGAGGAATCGTCAGGGGGTATGTCCTGATGTCCGGCGGATTGGACAGCCGCCTGGCGGTCTGTGTCTTGCGGGCACAGGGGATTGCCGTGACGGGCATCAGTTTCACCAGCCCCTTTTTCGGCGCCGCCAATGCGGAGGATGCCGCCACACGGCTGGGGGTCCCGCTGGTTGTCGAGGATTTCACGGAGTGTATCCTGGGCCTCCTGGAGCATCCGCCGCACGGGTTCGGTTCCTGCATGAACCCCTGCATTGATTGCCACACGGCCATGATCCGGTTGGCCGGGCGGCGGGCGGAACGCGACGGGTTCCAGTTCGTGGCGACGGGGGAAGTCCTCAACCAGCGTCCGATGTCGCAGAACAAGCGCAGTCTGGATATTGTGGCGAAGGAATCGGGGTATCGGGAATGGCTGATCCGCCCCCTGAGCGCGAGGTTGCTGGATGAGACGGAGCCGGAGCGGCGGGGGTGGGTGGACCGTTCGCGGTTGCTGTCGCTCAACGGACGCAGCCGCAAGCCGCAGTACGCGCTGGCGGAACAATACGGCGTGACCGACTATCCGGAATCGGCCGGGGGATGCCGGCTGACGGAACCGAACTACGCGGCGCGACTGAAGGATTTGCGGCAACACGGGCAGGTCAAGGATCTGCACGCCATCGGGCTGTTGCGGTGTGGAAGGCATTTCCGGCTGAACGATCGCGTCAAGGTCGTGGTCGGCCGTGACGAGGGCGACAACGCGAACCTGGAGCGGTTGGCGGGGCCCGCGGATGCGGTCCTGGACATGACGGAAGTCCCGGGGCCGACGGCGCTTGTCACAGGGAGGTTCGACGAGGAGGACTTGGCGTTGGCGGCGCGGGTATGTGCGAGGCACAGTGACAGGAAAACGGGAGACGTTGGGATCCGCATCCGGACGGCACAAGGCGAGCGTCTGGTGCGGGTCAGCGGCGAGCCGGAGGACAAGGTGAACCGGTTGCGGGTCAAGTAAGACCAGAGACCTCAGACTACAGACCTCAGACTACAGACCACAGACCTCAGACTACAGACCACAGACATCAGACCAGGACGTTCGCGGAGGCCCGCGAACGCTCCAGGTTGTGCATTTGGGAAATTCCTTGTTGGATGTTGGATGTTGCATTCCAACACGTTGCACATTTACTCAGAAACAAGGGATTGCTCGATGTGGGTGCGGATGGCGTCCCGCGTGGCCGGCAGAACGGCGCATCGCGTCGGCAGATCCTCCAGGGCATCCAGGGTGGGATGGTGCGCCAGATCCTTGCCGGTGGCATCCTGGATGGCCTGGCTGAACTTGGCTGGGTGGGCCGTGGCCAGGCAGATCATCGGCTCGCCGTCCTGCAGGTGTTGTCCGGCCACTTGCACGCCGACGGCGGAGTGCGGATCCAGCAGATAGCCGTAGCGGGTGTGGAATTCCCGGATCGTTGCCAGTGTCTGCGCCGTGTTGGCGGAGCCGGCTTGGATCAAGTCATCCACGAAGCCGTTCGGGAGGGGGCGGACGGACAGCCGCCCGGACCGGGCGAATTCCTGCATCCGTTCGCGGAGCGCTGCGGCATCCTCGCCAAGCCGGTAGTACAGGTAGCGTTCGAAATTGCTGGCTACCTGGATATCCATGGAGGGGCTGATCGTGGCGTGCACGGCGCCCTGCTTGTACTCGCCGGTCGTGAAAAAACGGGTCAGGATGTCGTTCTCGTTGGTGGCCAGGACCAGGCGGCTGACGGGCAATCCCATGCGCTGGGCTATGTAGCCGGCAAAGATATCCCCGAAATTTCCGGTGGGCACGGAAAACCGCACGCGCCGGCAGCCGGTCAGTCGTATTACGCGGAACGCCGCGAAGAAGTAGTATACCACTTGCGCCAGGACCCGGGCCCAGTTGATGGAATTGACGGCGCCGAGCGAATAACGGTCCTTGAAGGCCAGATCGCTGAAGAGTTCCTTCATGATCCGCTGGCAGTCGTCGAAGGTGCCCTGCACGGCGATATTAAAGACGTTGTCGTCCAGCACGCTGGTCATCTGGCGTTCCTGCGTGGGGCTGACGCGGCCGCGGGGGTGCATGACGAAGATGCGGATACGGTGGCGGCCGCGGACGCCGCAGATGGCGGCGCTGCCGGTATCGCCGCTGGTGGCGGCGAGGATATTCAGTTCCTGGTTGCGCCGCTCCAGGATGTGTTCGAAGACATTGCCCAGGAATTGCAGGGCCACATCCTTGAAGGCCAGGGTCGGCCCGTGGAACAGTTCCAGGACATGGATGCCGTCCACGCTGACGACGGGGGTGACGTCGGGATGGTTGAAGGCGCTGTAGCTGCGGGTGACAAGATCGCGCAATTCGTTTTCGGGGATATCGCAGAAGAGTTTGATGATCTCGAAGGCGAGATCGGGGTAGGAGAGGGTATGCCAGGCCGGGAGGCGGTTGGCGACGTAGGGTATTTCGGCCGGCAGGAGCAGTCCGCCATCGCGGGCCAGTCCCGTCATGACCGCGTCACTGAATCCCAGCGCATCCTGCAGTCCTCTTGTGCTGATGTAGCGCATGGGCAAGACAATAAGAGCGGCGGGGCGCGCAAGGCAAGCAGAAGTTCCCGGGCTCCGGCCGGGGGGGGTGCGGGCGGTTTCCCCTAGTCGTTCTGTTCGGCGGTTCCCGCGAAGCGGCGGAGGTACTTCACCGCCACGGTGAGGTCCTTTGGCCATGGCGCGGTGATGAGCACCGGCTGGCCGGAGACGGGGTGAAGCAGTTCAAGCTGTTCCGCATGGAGGGCTGTGCGCCCCATGAGCGGGCGTTCCCCTTCGGGTTTGAGCTTGTAGCGTTTCTTGAGACGCGACAGGAGCAGGGGGAGTCCGCTGCCGTAGTCCGAATCCGCCACGAGGGGGCAGCCGATTTCGCGCAGATGGACCCGGATCTGGTGCAGGCGTCCCGTGGCGGGTTCGGCGCGCACGAGGGAATAGCCGCGGAAGTGTTCCAGGAGGCTGACTCGTGTGAGGGCTGGCTTGCCGTGGGCGCGGTTCACCTCCGAGAGTCCGGGATGTTTCAGGCTGGGCGCCAGGGGCAGATGGATTTCCATTTCCGGCTCGGGCGGGGCGCCTTCCACAAGGGCGCAATAGGTCTTCCGGGTGCGGCGTTGCTTGAACTGGGCGGCCAGTTGCACCAGGGCCTGCTTGGACCGGGCCAACAGCAGGACTCCGCTGGTGCCTGCGTCCAGCCGGTGAACGTTGGCCAGGTAGGACAGTCCTCGTTCCACGGCCCAGGGCCGGCCATGGCGGATTCCCGCGTGCAGCAGGCCCATCAGGTTCTCGCGGGCGCGGTCCCAGCGATCGGGCGCGGTCAGCATTCCCGCCGGCTTGTTCACGGCGATGAGGTCGGTATCCTCGTGCAGGATTTCGATCTCCGGGAACTGGCCGCCCAGCCGCAGGATGGGGAGGGTGGAACGCTTCATGAGCCAGCCTGCGCCAATCGGCTCTTCATCCGGTTCATGCACACCTCGATGTCGGCAAGGCGGAACGGTTTCGAAAGTGCGTCGGAAAACCCGTGATTCTGGTACTCGGCGCGGATGTCGGTTTGCGATGTGCCGCTGGCAACGATCGTGTAGACGCTGGGATCAATGGCTTTCAGTTTTGCGAGCGTCTCCAGTCCACCCATGCCTTCCTGCACGTTCAGATCCAGAATGACGGCCTGATAGGGGGCACCGGCGTTGCGGGCCGCGATATAGAGCTCGACGGCCTGTTCCCCGGAGGGGACGGTATCGACCTCGAGACTCATCTTTGGAAGCATGAGCTTGTAGAGCCTGCAAAGTGTGGCGTCGTCCTCCAGAATCAGGATCCTCGGGTTCATGTTGTCAGCACTATAGCCGAAACATCCGCCTGCGTCGAAGGAAATGGTTACGCCAGGGTGTGGACGAACAGTCCGTCCCGAAGCTTGGGTTCGAACCAGGTGCTCTTGGGTGGCATGATGCCGCCGGCATCGGCGATGTCCATCATCTGCCGGACGGTGGTCGGGTGCATGGAGAAGGCCACGGCGGCGTCGCCCTTATTGACGCGCTGTTCGAGTTCGCCGGTGCCGCGGATGCCCCCCGAGAATTCAATCCGTTTGCTGGTGCGAGGGTCGGCGATGCCGAGCACGGGGCCGAGCAGGCGGTCCTGCAGCACGGTGACGTCCAGCCGTTGTTCGGGGGTGGCAAAGGGGAGTGCCGGCCATGTCAGGTGGTACCAGGTCCCGGCCAGATACATGCAGGCCGAGCCCGGCGCGGCCGGATTCGGGGAAGCGGTCCTGGACAGCGTGAATAGCGAAGCCGTCTTCTCGAGAAAGGCGGCCGGGGAAAGACCGTTGAGGTCCTTGACCAGGCGGTTGTAGGGCAGGACCTGCACCTGGCTGGCGGGAAAGAGAACGCCCAGGAACCAGTTATACGGTTCGTTGCCTGTGTGAGCCGGATTGGCGCCGCGGCGTTCCCGGGCGACGCGGGTGGCGGCGGCGGCACGATGGTGCCCATCGGCGATATAGGCGGCAGGAATGGTCGCGAAGAGGCGGGTATAGGCATCTGCCTCGGGGCAGACCCATCCCGCGTGCCGGATGCCGTCCGGCGCGGTGAAGTCGAACAGCGGGGGGGTGCGTTCCAGCAATGCCACCCGTTGATCCACTTCGGGATTGTCGCGATAGACGAGGAAGACGGGGCCGGTCTGTGCGTTCAGGGTGTTGATATGGCGGGTCCGGTCATCCTCCTTGTCCTGGCGTGTCTTCTCGTGGGTCTTGATCACGTGGTTTTCGTAATCGAGGGTGGAGCAGCAGGCCACGATGCCGCGTTGCACGTGGGAGCCCATGGTCTGGCGATAGAGGTAGAGACGTGGGGCGGCTTCGCGGAGGAGTGTGCCTTCGTGCTCGAAGCGGCGCAGGGTATCGCGGCCGCGGGCGTAGACATCGGTGGAGTATGGGTCGGTGGCGTCCGGCATGGCGATTTCGGCGCGGGTGACGTGGAGGAAGCTGAAGGGATTGCCTTCGGCCAGAAGGCGGGCTTCACGGGTGTCCACGACATCGTACGGGACGGAGGCGACCTGGCGGGCCAGATCAGGCCGGGCGCGCAAGGCTGGGAACGGGCGGATCTGCATATGGAATCTCCTCGGGTTTGTGTGACGGGCGGTGATTGTGGCACCCTTTGGAGGTAAGTCAAGTCCCGCGGAGCGGAACATTGCGCCGGTCGCCCCCGCGACCGGCCGGGCTTGATAGCCTGGCCGGGGATGGGCATCCGGATCCGTACGCCAGCGTCCGGGCGAAAAAGACCTTTATGATCCCGCGGGGTTGCGATAAAGTCGCGCTTTTCACGGCTATTTCAGGGATGGTCCACAGCACATGAAGACGGAACAAACGATAAGGATTCTTTCGGGGATCCAACCTTCGGGAAAGCTGCATCTGGGCAACTATTTCGGCATGATGCGCCCGGCGCTTGAACTGCAGGAGCAGGGCGACGCGTTCCTGTTCATTGCCAACTACCATGCGCTGACGTCGGTGTCGGATCCGGAAGCCTTGCGCGCCAACACGCGGGATGTGGCTCTGGACTTCCTGGCCTGCGGGCTGGACCCGAGCCGCACGGTTTTCTTCCGCCAGAGCGATGTTCCTGAGGTCACGGAACTGACCTGGCTGCTGTCCGTTGTGACGCCGATGGGGTTGCTGGAGCGGTGCCATTCCTACAAGGACAAGATTGCCAAGGGGATTGCCCCCTCGCATGCGCTCTTCAGTTATCCGGTGCTGATGGCGGCCGATATCCTGGCGGTGCAGTCCACGGTTGTTCCCGTGGGGCGCGACCAGAAGCAGCATGTGGAAGTGACGCGGGATATAGCCATCAAGTTCAACCTGCAGTTCGGCGAGGTGTTCCGGATTCCGGAGCCGGCGATCCGGGAGGAAGTGGCGGTGGTTCCAGGTCTGGACGGGCAGAAGATGTCCAAGTCCTACAACAACACGATTGAGATTTTCGGGGCGGAGAAGGAGACGCGCGCCCGCTGCATGCGGGTGGTGACGGACAGCAAGGCTTTGCAGGACACGAAGGATCCGGCGACCTGCAACGTGTTTGCGCTGTACCGGCTCCTGGTCTCCGAGTCCGAGCGCCAGGAGATGGAGTCGCGGTATCGTGCCGGCGGGTACGGGTACGGGGACGCCAAGAAGAAGTTGTTTGAAGCGCTCTGGGCATATTTCGAGCCGTTCCGGCGGCGGCGGCAGGAGCTGGAGCGCGACCCGGGGTATGTGGAAGCGGTATTGCGCGACGGCGCCGCCCGTGCCCGGGTGGAGGCTCGCAAGACCCTGGAAGCGGCACGGCGGGCGGTGGGGTTGGAGTGAGGAACGGCGAATCGGCAACGTCTGGCGGGGATGGGATGTCGGGTTCACGGAAGGCAAGCAGAGGGTTGATGCGATGAGTCAGTTGGTGGTTCAGGACGACTACAAGGTGCAACTCGAGATTTTCGAGGGGCCCCTGGACTTGCTGCTGTACCTTATCAAGCGGGACGAGTTGGACATCTACAACATCCCGATTGAAAGTGTCACGACGCAGTACATGGAATACCTTTCCGTGATGAAGTTGCTCGACCTGAATATCGCGGGCGAGTTCATCGTGATGGCGGCCACGCTGATGATGATCAAGAGCCGGATGCTCTTGCCGGTGGATGAGCGGCCGGACTTGGAGGAAGAGGAGGAGGACCCTCGCTGGGAGCTGGTGTGGCAGTTGATCGAGTACAAGAAGTTCAAGGAGGCGGCGGCGCACCTGCAGCAGCGGGAATACATGCAGGAAAACATCTTCGGGCGCGGGGCGGAGCCGCAGGTGTCGGTGGAGCCCGAGCCGGGCGTGGGGCTTGGCGATGTGAGCATTTTCGACCTCATCGCGGCGTTCAACGAAACGTTCAAGCGCGTCAAGGTTGTGGAGTTCGGCGAGATTGTGGACGACCGTTACACGGTGGTGGACAAGATCGAGCATATCCTGGGAACGATTCGCGAGCGCCAGCAGGTGCCTTTCAGCCGTTTGTTTGCCGATGTGGCGTCGCGCTATGAAATCATCTGCACGTTCCTGGCGTTGCTGGAATTGATCCGGCTCCGCCAGGTGGAGGCGCATCAGGAAGGCGATTTCGGGGAGATCGTGATCGGAAAGACGGCGGAGGGGTAAAAGACCTCGCCGCAAGGATGACCGCGGTATCGGGTGCATCAGAAAGCGGGATGGAACGCGATGGAAACGCAGGTGGAACTCAAGCAGGTGCTGGGCGCGATTATTTTCGCGGCGCGCCAGCCGTTGACGGTCGGAGCGATGCGCAAGATCCTCCAGGAGACGGCGCAGGAATGCGGCGAGGAGGCGACGGCATTCGCGACGGCGAGGGAGTCGGATATCAAGGAAGCCCTGGGGCGATTGCGGACGGAGTGCGAGGAGCGACGGCCAGGGTTCGACCTTGTGGAGAGCGCGGAAGGGTTCCGCTTCCAGAGCGATCCGTCGGCCGGCCTGTGGGTGCGGCACATGCTGGATGTGGGCAAACCCACCCGGCTGTCACGGCCGGCCCTGGAGACGCTGGCGATCATCGCCTACCGCCAGCCCATTGCCCGCGCGGAAATCGAAGGGGTGCGCGGAGTGACCGTGGATCATGTGCTGCGTATGCTCATGGAGATGCAGTTGATCAAGATCGTGGGGCGGAGCGAACTTCCCGGACGGCCCATGCTCTACGGAACAACCCAGGTGTTCCTTGAGCATTTCGGATTGAAGAGCGTCAAGGATCTGCCCGGTATCGGCGAACTGGCGCGGATGGACGCACAGCGCACGAAGGCGGGGGCGGCGGAGCCGGCCCCCGCCGCGGAGGCGCCGGCCGGCGGCGCGGCGCCGGCGGCAACGGAGGGAGGGGAGAGCCAATGAGTCTGTCGGAACTGCGGAAGAAGATTGACGGGATTGACGGGGAACTGGTCCGGTTGATCAATGCCCGCACCGGTGTGGCGCTGGAGATCGGGAAACTGAAGGAGAAGGACGGCCAGGGAGTCTATGTCCCGGCCCGGGAGAAGGAAGTGCTCGAGCGGGTGACCACGCTCAACGCGGGGCCCCTCAAGCCCGAGTCCCTGCGGGCGATCTACCGGGAAATCATGTCGGCGTCGCTGGCGCTGGAGAAGAGCCTCAAGGTGGCCTACATGGGGCCGCCCTCGACCTTTTCGCACCAGGCGGCCCGGGCCCGGTTCGGGGCCAGTGTGGATTATCTTTCCTGCGAGACCATCAGCGATGTTTTTGACGCGGTGGAGAAGGGCATGGCGGAGTACGGGGTTGTGCCGGTGGAGAATTCCACGGAAGGCGCGGTGACGTTCACGCTCGACCGCCTGGCGGAGACGACGCTCAAGATGTGCGCCGAGATCTACCTGCCCATTTCGCAGTGTCTGCTGTCCATGGTGGCGCGGGAACGCATCGAGAAGCTCTACAGCCATCCCCAGGTGCTGGGACAGTGCCGGCAGTGGATCCAGCGCGAGATGTCGGGGGTGGATACGATTCCCGTGGCCAGCACGGCGCGGGCGGCGGAACTGGCGGCCAGGGAACCCAACAGCGCTGCGCTGGCCAGCCGGCTGGCGTCGGAGATCTACGGGTTGCGGATCCTGGAGACCGACGTGCAGGACATGAGCGGCAACACGACCCGGTTTGTGGTGATCGGCCATGGATACGGCCAGAAGACATCCGATGACAAGACCTCGATGTGTTTTGCCGTGCGGCACCAGGCCGGGGCTTTGTACGGGGCGCTGGAGTCGTTCAAGAAATTCGGACTTAACATGACGAAGATCGAATCACGCCCCAGCCGCAGCAAGGCCTGGGAGTACATCTTTTTCGTGGATGTGGAAGGGCATTCGACCGACGAGCCTGTGCAGAAGGCGCTGGCCGAGATGGGTGGACACTGCGTGTATCTGAATATTTTGGGGTCGTATCCCAAAGCCAGGGGATTGTAACCGGGTCGCGGGAAGGAGGCAGGTATGGCGGGATTCCGTGAATTGGCGTGTCCGTGGGTGAGCGGGCTGGGGATCTACGAACCCGGCCGCCCCATCGAGGAAGTGGCGCGGGAGCTGGGTTTCGCCTCGGCGGAGAGCATTCTCAAACTGGCGTCCAACGAGAACGCATTGGGACCTTCGCGCAAGGCCATGGCGGCGATACGCGCTTCGGCCCGGCGCATGCACCTCTATCCCGACGGCGGGGCGTTCTACCTGCGCGAGGCGCTGGCCCGCCACCTGAATGTCAAGCCCGGCCAGTTGCTGGCGGGTACAGGGAGCAATGAACTGATCGAATTCATCGGGCACGTGTTCCTGAGCAAAGCCGCAAACCTGGTGATGGCGGATCGCGCCTTTGTGGTCTACAAGCTGATGGGCGACCTGTTCCGGGCGCGGACCCTCCAGGTTCCGATGAGGGAATACACGCATGACCTTGACGCGATGCTGGCGGCCATAACGCCCGAGACGCGGATCGTCTTCATTGCCAATCCCAACAACCCCACGGGGACTATGGTGGGCGGGGCGGAACTGGAGTCGTTCCTGCACCGGGTGCCGGATCATGTCATCACGGTGCTCGACGAAGCCTACATCGAGTTGCTCGATCCGGCCCTGCAGCCGGATACGCTGCGCTATGTCCGGGAGGGGCGCAAGGTGATCGTCCTGAGGACCTTCTCCAAGACCTACGGTTTGGCGGGACTGCGCATCGGATATGCCGTGGCGCCGGAGGAGTGCATCGAATTGATGGAACGAGTCCGGCAGCCGTTCAATACCACGGCGATGGCCCAGGAGGCCGCCATTGCCGCGCTGGGCGACGAGGAACATGTGCGGCGCACGCGGGCCATGGTGAAGGAGGGGCTGGCGTATTTCGAGGCGGCGTTCCGGAAGATGGGGCTGGAATACGTGCCCTCCGTCGTGAATTTCATCCTGGTCAGGGTGGAGCGCGGGCGGGAGGTGTTCGAGGCGATGCAGCGGCTGGGCGTGATCGTGCGCCCGATGGACCCCTACCGGTTGCCGGATCACATCCGGATCACGGTGGGCCGGCGGGCGGAGAACCGCCGTTGCCTCCAGGCTTTGCAGACGGTGTTGCAGGCGCGGCAGGCGCAGGCGGCGGAAAGCCGGTAACGGACGACGGAGCGTGCGGGCATGAAAACAGTGGCCATCCTCGGAATGGGATTGATGGGCGGTTCGCTGGGATTGGCGCTGCGGCGGCGCGGCCTGGCCCGCGTGCAGGGGTATGCGCGGCGCGCGCAAACCCGTCAGGCGGCCCTGGACTTGGGAGCGGTTGACAAGGTGTTCGAGACGCCCGGCCGCGCACTGCGGGGGGCGGAGATCGCCGTGATCTGCACCCCCGTGTTGACCATCCCGGAAATGGTTCACGAATGCCGCAACTCGTTTGAGAAAGGTGCGGTCGTGACAGATGTCGGGAGCACCAAGGCGGAGTTGATGAACCGTCTGGCCCCGATTGTCGCGGGAATGAATGTGGCCTTCGTGGGCAGTCATCCCATGGCGGGCTCGGAGAAGAGCGGGATCGAGGCGTCCCGCTCCGACTTGTATGAAGGTGCGGTCACCGTTGTGACGCCGGGCGGGGCTGCGGAATCGGCGGTGACCTGTGTGCGCGCGTTGTGGGAGGGCGTCGGAAGCCGGGTGCTGTGCCTGGCACCGGAGGAACACGACGCGCTGGTGGCCCGGACGAGTCACTTGCCGCATCTGGTGGCGAGCCTGTTGGTGACGACGGCCTATTCCGGGAGCGATGCGTTCCGGACGCTGTGCGGGCCGGGGTTCCGGGATACAACCCGCATTGCCGCCGGCTCCCCCGAGATGTGGCATGACATTGTCCGGAGCAACCGGAAGGAGATTCTCCAGGCCTTGCGGCGCTACCAGGGTGAACTCGGGGAACTGACGGCGGCGATCGAGGGCGGGGACTTCGAGGCGGTGCGCGAGCAGTTGGAGAAAGGGCGCCGTCTGCGGGAAAGCCTTATTTTCTCCTGACGCCACCCGCGCGCCGGATTGCGAGCAGGAGCCAGGCGTACTGGCAGGCGATGCAGGCTCCCATGGCCGTGCCACCCAGCAGCTCGGTGCGCGGCAGCCATCGGTTGATCCAAGGGTGGAGAAAGAAGACATTCATCCAAGGTCCGGTTGTGAAGGATTCCGGCACTCCGGCGTACCGGAGCAGGCTCGGCAGCGCGGCCGCCACACCGCAACTCCAGGAGGCCAGCAGCCAGAAGCGGGTTGTCGGGGCGAGTCCGGACCGTGACTCCCATGCCGTGGCCAGCCGCGGCGCGAGAGCGGCCATGCCGGCCACGGCGCCCACCGCGAAATGGAACGGGGCGGAAGCCATCAGGCACGCTCCCTTCTTGCCAGTTCCCGGCAGGCGATCCCCATGAGGATGGCTGCCATCAGCAGGAGGCCCACGGCATACCAAGAAGAATCGGTCTCGATCCTGTCGATGGAATAGTGCCAGAAGAAGAGATCCATGCGGGGGTCGTTGGCCCACCGGCTGTAGAGCGCGTGGTGTCCCGCCAGGCGCGGCAGGTCGGGAATCTCGGCCCAAAGGGCGCCGAGCAGCATGGCGGCCGGCGTGGCAAGCAGAAAGGGCAGTCCGGCGCGGCCGCGGCGCAGAAGATACACCAGCATCGCAACCGTGAACGGAATGGCGGAACCGATGAGAACCTGGTTCATGTCTGCATTACCTCTTCCGGGGCGGGGGTTGGAGCCATGGGCGAAGTTCCCGGGCGCGTGCAAAGGCTTGATCGGCGGCGTCATGCTGGCGGAGGGCGCGGCGGGTCAGGCCCACATCGTACCACAAGCGGTAGTTGTTGGGGTCGCACTGCGCGGCATGGCTCATGAGCGTTTCGCCGAACACGCAAAGGTCCAGGCGGTTGGCGGCAATGCCCGCCTCGCACGCGGCACGGCCGGACATGTACCAGGCGTTCCAACTGGTGGGCGCCCAGGCAATCGCGCGGCAGAGTTCGGCGGGCGGGGATTCTCCCAGCAGACTGTAGGAGTCCAGGCGCTGCAGTGCGGAAAGAGGAAGCCACGCCAACAGGGCGCAACCGGCCATGACGACAGAGGCCGGCAGCAGACGCCAGCGGAGCAAGCCGGGCGGTTCCCCGGCAGGCGGAGGAGCCAGCCATAGGCCCGCAAGAGCCCCGAGAGTCACGGCGTACAATGGCTGGCGGGCAGGGAAGTCGAAGGCGTTGTGCACGGCGGCAGTGACGAGTGCGCCTATGGCGGCCAGGCGAAGGGTTCTCGATTCCGGCTGCCCCGACCGATCCACCCGCCGCCAGGCGGTGACGGCCATGCCGCCGAGCAGCAGGAGACCGGCAATGCCTCCTTCCGCCAGGAATTGCACGTACTCGTTCTCGGCATGGACCAGCCACTTGCCGGAGGTTTGACGATGCAGGGGATAGACCATGCGCAGGCCGTTGGCCCCAGCGCCGATCACGGGATAGTGTTTGGCGGTGCGCAGGGTCTCGCGCCATTCCAGGAGACGGGTCTGCACGCTGCTCCTGGGGTCACTGTTTGCCAGGTCGCGGAAGCGCGTCTGCAGGGAAGGCGTCTTCAGATAAACGGTGGCAGTCACGGCTGCCAGGGCAACAACGCAGAGCAGGCCGGCGGCCAGGTGGCGGCGGAAGACAATCCAGACAGCGGTGAAACCCGATCCGGCGACAAAGGCCAATATGCCGCCCCGGGAATGGGTCATGAAGAGGGAAAACATCAGCACGCACGCCAGGCCGATCATCAGCAGGCCGGAGAACCATTGCCGCTGTTGCAGGTAGTCGTAGATCAGGGCCAGTGTTACGGGGCAGAGCATGGCGATGAAGCCGGCAAAATGATTCCGGTTGATGAAGCAGCCTACGGGTCCGGGAAGGG
>CAYWKN010000010.1:0-27584 GCA_964458765.1 uncultured Verrucomicrobiota bacterium | reverse complement strand
AAGTTGTCCCCAGAGGGGGCCATGATCCGCACCGTGGGTGGCGAGTCTATCGAACAAGATCACAATGTCAGGAGCGTTGGATTCGCTTAGCCCTTGAACGTATACACGACCGCATTCCTGCTCGGCGACGTCGTGGTTGTTGCTTCTTGCCTCATCAAATACACGGGTGTCGTAACCGGGGCCGGTCAGCAGTTCGAGCGAATTGCTGCCGATATAGGGCGCCAACAGCAGCAATGCGTCACCGTACCCGTTCGCACTGTTCGGAAACTGACCTCCGTGGTCGCCTGAATACATGCGAAGGCCAAGGCCCGTCTGCTTGATGCAATGCGTATGGCGGTCGTGGAAGCGCAACGGATACATGCGTACGACAGTGCGCCAGGTCACCACGATGGCAACAATGGTGATCAGGGTGAGGGCGATTACCTTGAATCTCCTTCTCATGTGGCACTCCCAACGCTCGCCGTGTGCCTCCGAGTGCCCGCAGGGCACGAGGTAGCGCACGACGCCGTTCGAGACTCATTTCTCTGTCACATCGGCCCCGTAACCGGCTGAAACCAGGAACTCCCTGGCATCATTCTCTTCGTCGGCTGGAACCCAGATGTCAAAGAATTGGGCCGCACCAGCAATAAGGATGTGGCCTGATGCGTTGACGGGCCGAGGGTGGATACCATGCTGGCGCAAGATATCCTCAACCATCCCGGCCACGGCCTGATCCCGGAAGGAGCCAATCTTCTTATCCATATTCCATCATCCTTCCTTCTCAATGTCCGGCGTCATGGTGGCGAGCTGGCGAGCCTGCCATGCACGCCGATTCGGACCTCATTTCAGGCGGTCTTCGATCCATTCCGGATCACGACGGCAGTCCAGAACGGCTCGGACTCGGGCAACGCGGTCGTCAATTCGATAGTAGATGGCAAACGGGAACCGCTTGGAGAGCAGGCGATGGTAGCCGTGGTGAAGGGCGTGAACACCGCCGTACAGGCGCAGGGAGTTGATGTCGGACCAGAGCGAATCCAGGAAGTACTCCCCAAGTCCCTCGGCCTGCCGCTCATAGAAGCGGTAGCCGTCCGCCAGATCTCCGGTGGCCTCATCAAGGACCTGAACTCTCACTTCAGTCGCTCACGCACGGCTTGTTTGGCGTCCATAACATCCAGAAAACGGGCCGAGCCATCCGCAACCCGCTGTTCACGGGCACGCAGGACGTCGCCGTGCCAGGCTGGCGACGGCACGTCCTCGGATTCATGAGCCAGATCAGCCCAGATTTCCTCGATCGCCTGCAATTTGTCCGTGGCGGTCATTTGCCGTAATGGTATCGCAACGTGCATCACACCACTCCTTCTTTTACAGAATCGTATCCCATCGTATGGGCAAAGGCAATTCGCCTTTCGTCGGGGTTTCGCCCTGCATCATTCCCAGTACACCAGTGCGAAAGGCATTCAGTCATTCTCCGCCCCAACACGATCCATTTTCGACACGTTGGGCGTTTCGACAGTCTCGCCGTCAGCCTCGGCTGTCCTTCTTCAGTTCTTCGATTGCCGATACGAATGCCGAAACCGCCAGAGATGGTCCGGCACACAAGACGGCGCCTCCGATTGCCCCCATGGATGCAACGGATTGTGGCCCAAGTGGATTCATGTTCCAAAGACGACCCCCTCTGCCGTACCAGTGGATGGGGGAGGGGCAGTCCTGTGTTGTGCCCGAGTCCCACTTGAGTCGGGCAATGTCTGGAATTCGGTTCCGAATGGCGGCCAGCAATGCGATCAGGAACACAACACCAGTCCCAGCCGATGGCACCCAGTGGTAATGTTCGGGGAGTTCAAGCGCGGAGCCGATCCACCAGATAACGCCGAAAACAATGGCATAGGTTATTGCCGTCGTCATGACCGCAAGAACCATGAACAACAGGAAAAGCACAGTAGCCATCGCGATCTTGTTCATCTTCTGGCCGCCATCATGGTTCTCCGTTGTTCCGTCGGCGCCCTCTGATTGACAGAAGCAGCGACCCAACGCCTCTTCCCGAAAAGCGTCCCTGCAGTTCCTTGGGTTGAACAGACGGCGGATTGTGAAAGCATGCGAAGAACACCCAGCCGATCACCGGAAGGATCAGAACAATTGTCCAAAGCAGTTTCGCGGCTGCCGAGCAGTCTTGCCCCTTCCACCACAGGTGCACAATCAGACATGCCGAGACGAGGCCTGAAACCATGATCCCGATCGTCTGTGCATCCGCATTCATCTGTTCAATCGCATCCACCAACGTTGCCGCTTTGGCTGAGACGCGTCAGCGCCGTGCCCAGCAGGTCATGGTGTGCAATTCGTTTTCGCCTATTCTGCTCCGTTGAGGGAGACGGCGTAGTTCAAGAACACTTCGACTTTGGTTTCATCCATCTGCCGGACAATGACTGGACCCTGGAGCCCCTCAATGGCGAGGGTTCCCTTGCTGCCCATCTGTTCCTTCGTGCGCCGCATGTCCTGGGCAATGAGCTGAAGCAAAGCCGTTCGATGCTGCTCAGGATCAGCCACAGCGAGTTGCACCTGACCGAGATTGCACTGAGTCTTCTCTGCGAACTTGATCCCGTTTACGAACCGCGTGATTTCGCTTGCCGCAGCGAAAACGTCTGGAGCCTGGGGATCAAGCGCAATCATTATGGTCAGGTTAGCCGTGGATGATTGCTCATATGATGAACAGGAGGAGATGAAGTTCATTTTCGACGTGGGCCGAGCGGAGAGCGATAGCGGCCCGTCCTTGATGGTAAGTCTCTTGTTCTCCTTGGCTTTGTCCTGGATCAACCGCTTGGCAGCACGAATGTCGTCAAACCTTTGTGCCGGTTCTTTCTGCTCGCTCACGATAGACATTGGAATAGCTACAAAATCCGCCGTCCGTACAAGCGAGACAGACACCGGTTTGGCATCCCGAATTGCCAGAATGTAGGTCGGACTGACACCGGAGTCGGCGAATACCGTGGCTGCTGCGATCGTCATTACTGTTGCAATCGTCCATCTCATTGTCTTTCCTCCTGTTGCAGCACGTCCGGCGCGCACCCTCCGAAGGCCTGGCAGGGGCCGGCGATGGTGCGGCGCTTTTTTGGAGCCTTTCCTTCCCGATCCGAATGTCGAGGAGCGCCTCACGGAACAACCGAGGTTCTGGCGTGTTGCGGACGCTTGAAGTAGACGTGGCGGTAGCCGGCTGTCGCCAGGACTTCGGTCAGGGTCTTGACTTCCGGCATCCGTGTCCGGTCTCCGATCTGGATGATCAGGATTGTCCGTGGTGTCGCGCCCATCCGGTGCAGGGTCTTGGGAACCTGGGCGGCGGGGATGCTGGCATCGCGTACCTGAAGCATGCCTGACGGCAGGAGGGTCATCCGGATGGTGTCGGAGTCCTGGCCTGCCTCCGGCGTTCTGCAGCCGGCCGCGAGGCAGAGAGCCAATCCCAGGCCAAGGAACGGGATTCGCAAGGATTTCATGAGTCATGGTGTATATGACGGGGAGAGGTTCGTTTCAAGAGAAAACAGGTTGACTTGGGGGACTCGGTTCGTAACAATGCCAATGCTGTTAGGAGTGTGGTTGTGTCTAACCGTAACTGGAGGAGAATGATAATGAAGGCATTCGGTAGTCTGATGGTGGTGGCTCTGGCGGTCTTGACGGCGGTCGGCACGGCGATGGCGCAGGAGTCGGCCAGTGATCCATGGGCGGTTTCGGCGGGTGCAACTGCGCAGTTCACCGACAACCGTGACGGGGTGGATCAGAACAAGGAATCCAACCTGGACCTCACGGGTGAAGTCCGCGGCGACCTGCGTTGGCGGGACGGCGAGCGGACCCGCCTGGACCTGTTTCTGGCGCCCAGTGTGAAGTGGCACAGCAATCCCCGGTCCGTGTCCGAGGGGAATCCGCAAAATGACGAGGAATTGTTTGGCGCGGCGGGTTTTTCCCTCCAGCACCGGGTAACGCCCCGCGTGGGCATTGACCTTTCCGACAAAGCGGTTTACACGGATGACCCCGAAGTGACCGCCGGTGGCGCCAATGTCCGCCAGAGCGCGAACCACTGGCTCAACACGGTGGGAGCCGGAGTGTCGGCCGAGATCACGCCCAAGGTTGGCGCCAATGTCATGGGCGAGTACATGATCAAGCGGTATGACGAGGAAACAGTGGCCAACGAGGAGGACGAGGATGTCCTGAAGGCGGAAGCCTATCTCAAGTACCTGATGGGGGCGGGCGTGAACGTGTTTGGCATGGTGGGTGCGAGCGATTTCAACAACGAATCGCAGACGCGCGACCGCGGATCCCAGGTGATGACCTACGGTGTGGGCGCCGAGAAGATTTTCAGCCCGGATGTCATCGGCAAGGTGGTGGCCGGCTACCAGATGGCGGAATTTGACGACGATGCCATCGCTTCACGGGACTCCGCCTACGGTTCCGCGGAGGCTACCCTGCGCGCGGCTTCGCCGACCCGTTTCCGCGTCGGTGTGACATACGGCTTCTCTGCGCCGAATGTACGTCCGTACTCCGTGCAGCAGCTCGCCAGCGTCTGGGGCGCGGTGGATCACGATGTCACGGCGCGCCTGACCGTTACGCTTCGGGGGCAGTACAGCAACAGCGACTATGACGAGGAAGGCGCGGATCTCCCCGGCGGTTCGGACGATCTCGCCACGGTTTCGCTCCGCGGCAATTTCAAGTTGGATCGGGTGTGGGCGCTGGCGGCGGGATACACGTACGAGAACTGGGATTCCGACGTGCGCGAATCGTTCGACCGCAACACGGTTGACGCGGGCGTCAAGGCCGCATTCTGATCCGGAGGATCCGCGGGCGGCATGGCGTCGCCGCGGCTCCGCATCCAAGCGCTGATGAGGCTGCACAAGCCTCATCAGCTTTTATGGGAAGGCAAGCATGGCGGATACCCAACAGGAAATGACGCATTTCATGGATTACTGGCGGATGGTCAAATCCCGCAAGGAGGTGGTCATTGCCGTGTTCCTGTTCGTAGTGGTGGCGGGGATTGTGGTGACGCTGTCCCTCCCGAAGGTGTACATGGCCTCCACGCGCATTGCCGTGCGGCAGGATATGCCCAGCGTAACGCCGTTCCAGTACAAGACGCAGCAGCAGATGATGACGGTGTACGACATGTACTTCCTGCGCACGCAGTTCGAGATCATCCAGTCCCGCCCGATCCTCTACAAGGTGATCGCGAACCTGAAACTGCAGGAACAGTTCGGACGCCTGTATAACGATGATGGCGCCCCGTTGTCGCCGTCCGAGACCTACAAGGTGCTGGTGGGCAGCATGAAGGTGCAGCAGTACCGGGACACGAACCTTATCGAGATCCGGATCTACCGCAGCAGCCGCCGGGGCGACCGCACGACGGCGCGGCAGGACGCGGCGAAGATTGCCAACGAGATCGCCTCGGTCTATCGCGACCACCGCATGGAGCAAAGCCGCTCGGAAACGGAACGAGGCGTGATGGCCCTTCGCGAGGCCTATCAGGCGCAGCAGAAGAAGGTGGTGGAGGCCGAGGCGAATGTCGAAAGCCTGCGCAAGGAGCTGAACGTCAGCGTGCTGGCGGGGACGCAGCCAGGCACGGTTTCGTCGCTCGACAACGCCAAGCTGGAGCGGTTGGAACTCAATCGCATCCAGGCCCGCAAGACAATGCTCGAACGCCAGACCCGCCTGGAGTCGATCAAGCGGCTGCAGGGCGGCGACCTGTTGTATTCGGCGGCCTACGTGATCCAGGACCCGACGCTGACGACGCTCCGCCAGCAGTTGACGGAGGCCGAAACCCTCCTGGGCCGCCGGATGGAGACCTACGGGGAGCGCCATCCGGACGTGGTCGGCGCGCAGTCCGTGGTCGCTGACCTGCGCAAGAAGATCAACGACACCCTCCAGGGGCAGATCCTCGGGTTGCAGACCGACTATGAGATTGCTAGGCGTGATTTCGAGGCGGCGGAGAAGGACGTCGAGGAGGCCCGCAAGACGGATATCACCGCGCATGGCGAAAGATACCTTCCGTTCGCCAAGGCGGAAAGTGAACTGGCGCGGCAGCGGCAGATCCGGGATACGCTGGAGACGCGGCTGGTGCAGGAGTCCATCGAGCTCGAATTGCCGCGAACGCCCGTGGATGTGGTTGATTTTGCCGAGGTGCCGGAAGAGCGGGACGCGGTCAGCCCGAAGATGGTGCTGAACGTCGTGCTGAGTATTCTCATGGGGCTGGCGTGCGGGATCGGGCTGGTGTTCTTCATCGAGTACGTGGATACGTCGGTCAAGACGGTGGAGGACATTGAGAAATTCATCGGGGCGTCGATCATTGGGGTGATCCCGCAGAAGGTGCGGCCCCTGACGGATGAAGGGTCGGACAGCCCCCACGCGGAAGCCTACCGTGTCCTGCGCATGAACATGGAGCTGTCCAAGAAGCTGAGCGGCGGGAACACGCTGTGCTTCACGAGCGGCGGGGCGGGAGAGGGGAAGTCGCTAACGCTCTTCAACCTGGCGCTTATCTGCGCCCAGACCGGGAAGAAGGTGCTGGTGATTGACTCCGACATGCGGCGTCCGACGCAGCACAAGATGTTCAAGGTTGCCAACAAGACGGGGCTGGCCGATATATTGCTCGGCAAGGCCGGCGTGGATGACGTGATCCTGCGGGATGTGCTGCCGAACGAGGATTTCCTGCCCAGCGGGAAGCTGCCTTCCACCGCGCACGGGGTTCTGAACGCCAGACACCTGCGGGATATCCTGGCGGTGGTCAAGAGCCGCTACGACTACATCTTCTTCGATTCGCCGCCGATCATGGGTGTGAGCGACGCTTTGATCCTGTCCAGCGAGGTGGACGGCGTTCTCCTGGTGGTGCAGCACCGCAGCTATCCGCGGGCGGTTTCGGGCCGGGCCAAGGCGATGGTGGAAAACGTGGGCGGCAACCTGCTCGGCGTGGTGCTGAACAATCTCAACGTGACGCGGGATTACTATTACTACTACAATTCGTACTACAATTACTCCTATGGCAAGACGCGCGAGAAGCGCGAGGCCGCGGTGGCGGCGGGCGGGTCCGCGCCACGGGCGGGGAAGTCCTGAAGGGCAAGAACAGTGTGTATATGAAACGATGCATACAAGTCCTGGCCCCGGCGGCAGCGCTGGCGGTGTTGCTCTTTGCGGGTTGTGTGGCCGTGCCGCAGGCGGAGGATCCGCTGGCGCCGTATCGGCCGCTGGCGGAACGAGTGGCAACGGACGTGTTGCGGACCTCGCCGGCTGCAATGCCCGCCATGGCTCCGGGGACGGATACCAACGCGGTGGAGGATTTCGCCGCGGCCAACAGCGGGCGTGTGCTGAGAAGCGGGGACCGGTTGCAGATTACCATCTACGCGCCGCCGGAACCGTTCGCCTGCACGCACGTGGTTGACGAACAGGGGCGGGTCAACCTGCCGCTCATCGGCTCCATGGAGGTGGCCGGCAAGACTTGCGCTGACGCCCAGAAGCTGATTGAGAAGCGCTACATTGACGACAAGTACTACAAGGTCATCACGGTTGTTATTGTGCCTCCGGAGAGCGAGTATTCGCTGGCGGGCGAGGTGTTGCGTCCAGGGCCGTATCCCTTGACGCGAAACCTTACGGTTCTGCAGGCTCTTGGCCGGGGCGGACGGTTCACGGAGTATGCCGATCCGACCAAGATACGCCTCATCCGGGGTTCGGAGATCATCGTGATCAACGCGGAGGAAATCCGCAAGGGACGGCAGAAGGACGTGGTGGTCGTTCCGGGCGATGTCATTGAGGTGCCCCGCACCTGGTATTGAGCGAGCGAAGTGCTTGACGCCGGAAGGGGCTTGAAGGATACTTGAGATGTTGGTGGAGTAAGAAACGCATGAATAGGAGGTATGGTCGCATGAGCAAGTGGTTTGGAATGAGCTTGGTGGCGATGCTGGTCATGTTGCCCTTCGCAGTGAAGGCCGGGCCGGCGGCGGAGGCGGCGGCGAAGTCGGCGGCGGAGGCGGCGGCGCTCTTGAAGGGCGGACATGACTCCTTGACCAATGCGGAAAAGGAAGTCGAAAAGGCGTCCGCGGCTGTGAAGCAGGCGGAAGCTGAACTCCAGCAGACGGAAGCCTCGAACGATACGGAGAAGATCAAGGCGGCCAAGAAGGCGCTCCAGGACGCGCGGGATGTTCTGGCGGCGGCGGAGAAGCAGGTGGCGAAACTGGCGGCGCTGGTCGAAAAACTGCGCGTGGCGGCGGATGCGGCAAAAGCGGCCGCGGATGCCGCGGCGGGGGCCGCGAACGAGGACGACGCCGCCAAGGCGGCCGCGGAAGCCGAAAAACAGGCGGCCAAGGCCAAGGTGATCAGCGAGCGGATCAAGGGTGTTGTGGAAGGTCAGCCGACAGGCGAGGAAGCCGTCACGACGACCACGACGACCACAACGACCACAACGACGACGGTGCCTTCGCCGACGCCCGTGGGACGACGCTAAGCCCGGGTTCCGGTTGAACGCGATCTGTTTCAAGCCCTGTCCCGAGGGATGGGGCTTCTTCTTTCTTGCGGGGCTTCAGGGTTTTGAGTGGGTGGCCCCCAGGTCTTGTGGTTGGTCCAACCGGGGGAATCGTGTAAGTGAGCCGGTTAAGGGTATCCGGTTAAGAGTGTCGGTTAAGAAGGCGGTTACGTGTAATACAGTAAGGCGCTTACGCGTTCCCTTACGCGGACACTTAACCGACGCTCTTAGCCGGCTACGCTTAAACGAACTGCTTAATCGACATCATTGCACGGCAAGTGGCGAACCACAAGATGTTGGGGTTACCCACGTAGAACCCGGAAGCGGCTTTTTTGCGGGCGGCGACAACGGAACGCGCCAGCAGGGGAAGGTGGGATGAGCGCTTTGCGGAACATGATGGGAGATCCGTGGTTCGTGGCGGCCGTGGGTTTGCTGCTGGCGGTCCTGGCGCTGGCTGGCGCGGGATACAGCGCAGCCGCTGCTGTCGCGCAGCATGGGTACTGGGCGGCCAAGTACGGCACGCCTTCCCCCGACCCGGAAAGGGTGGCGGACCTCTGCCGGAAAGCCTACGCCTGGTACCCGCACAATTACTATTTCAGCATCCTGGCGTGCGAGACGGCCTATTATGCCTCCGGAGGCGCATCGGGCGAGATCAGGAAGCGGAGACTGGACCAGGCGACGTTGTGGTGCGACCGTGGCCTGCGCCAGAACCGCTTCAAGAGCCAGCTCCGGAACCTGAAGGCCCGTTTGCTGTGGCTGGAGTCGCCTTCCGAGTCCATCCGTTACTGGGCGGCTTATACAGACTGGCATTTCTGGTCGCCGCACAATCACGCGGAACTGGCCGAAATGTATGCGAAAGTCGGGGATTGGCATGGGGCTGAACGGGAACTGAAGTGGATTGAGGGAATGAACGAATGCCTCCGTGCCAGGGAAGCCGTGGAACGGGAACGACGCGAATGGAACGCGGCGCTGAACGGGGAGGGCGCACGGGGCCAGTAAAGGCGGATGGAATGGATGGAGAGAAGGTGAGTTATGCCGACGTATGAGTACGAGTGCAGGAAGTGCGGACGCTTTGAGCATTTCCAACGGATTACCGACGAGAAGCTCAAGCGGTGCCCCTCCTGCAAAGGGACAGTCAAGCGGCTCCTGGGTGCGGGGGCTGGTATCATTTTCAAGGGTACCGGGTTCTACCAGACCGACTACCGTAGCGCCAACTACCACAAGGCGGCAAAGGCGGACACACCCTCGCCGGCCAGTGCATCTTCCAACTCGGGAAGCGCGTCTTCGCCGGCGGGCGCCACAACGAAGAAGGATTGAAAGGATTATTGCATGGCCATAAAGATCGAGTGCGGGCAGTGTGGGTTCGGGAATGATCTTGGGCGTGTGTTCTGCACGAAGTGCGGCATCAAGCTGGATTTGCGGCGGACGTCCCAGGCCGATTTGCAGGCACGGCGTGAGATCGAATACGGCCCGATTTTCGGACGGATTGCCGGCTTCTTGTTTGTCCTGGTTCCGATCCTGCTTGTCGGGTTGGCCCTGTGGCCTCCGAACCCGCTGGTGGTGCTGACGGACGGCGCCGGGGCACAGCAGGTCCAGATGAAGACGCGGGCGGTGAAGCAGGCTCTCATGGCCCGGCAGAAGGTGGCGGTGGAATTCACGGAGGCGGAACTCAACGGGTTCCTGGCAGTTCGCGCCCAGGCCCGCGGTCTGAAGAAACTCGCCGTGGACGTAAACCCCGGCCAGTTCGACCTTGCCGCGTCCTTCGCCTGGCGGCCGGCTGCCGCAACGAACTTCGCGTGGGTGGTGAAGAACAAGATCGCCCTGCCGGTTACACTCACCTTGTCCGCCGGCTTTGCACAGGGAAAGCTGGAGGTGCAGGGCGCAAAGATCGGGCATCTGCCGCTTCCGGGACCGACGCGATCGGTTGTCGCCGGATTCTTCGGCGGAGTGTTCCAGGACATCGTGTCCGAGAAGCAGGTTGTTGAATCGCTGGCGGACGGCGTTGTGGGGCCGGACCGGATATCGCTCAGGTTTGGCCGGTGAGGGCGGGCGCGGGATGGAAGTCCCGCGGTTTGCGGTGTCAGCGGGAACGGTTACCATGCAAGGTGGGTAAAGGTTTCATGATCCTGTTTGCGCGTGTTCCTAACGGTTGCGACATGGTGGCGGCGCTGATGTTGTTTGCGCAGGCCGGAGTTCATGGCGCTCCGCCTCCGTGGGTGGCCCCGCCCGGCGCGCAGGGGGAGGGGAATGCCAGTAACCGCGTGTTGACGGCCAGCAGTTCCGGAAGGTTCCTGGTTTCGGGACCCGATTCCACCACCAACATGAAGTTCTCGCGATGGGCGGAGGGGGTGGCCGATCAGTTCGAGCGTTTTGCGGGCATCCGCTTTCCTTTCCGGCGGGGGTGGGCGGTGGAAATCCGGGTCGTACCGGGCCATGAGGCC
This sequence comes from uncultured Verrucomicrobiota bacterium, assembly GCA_964458765.1. Taxonomy (GTDB): domain Bacteria; phylum Verrucomicrobiota; class Kiritimatiellia; order CAIKKV01; family CAITUY01; genus CAIVSY01. The sequence continues at coordinate 16,688 of CAYWKN010000010.1, read as the reverse complement.
GCGGATCTGGCAATCGTAAGGGATGGCGAGGGATTCCGCCGGGTGATTACAGTGGGGCCTTGGGCTGCGGGCGATCCCGAGCGGTTGGACGAACTGTTGTGCCGTGCTCTGGCGGCTGGCTATCTGGAGGACCGCCCCCAGCGCTCTGGCGGAGGGTTGTTGCCGGAGTGGCTTACCATGGGTATGGCGCAGAACCTGAGGATGGAGCAGCGACTGCGGAACCGGACTGTGCTGACGGCGATGAGGAGCGAAAGCGGGACACCGGGGATTGCCGACGCCATGAAGTGGAGAACGATCCCGGCCGGGTGGCCCCGCCATCGGGCGGTGTGTGGAATGATTGTGGCGTGGATGGGTTCCTACGGCGAAAAGGGCTCGCCCTATGCCCGTATCCTGGATCGGCTGGCAGAGGGAGGCGAGGTCACCCCGGAGTGGCTGGCGGTGGAGGTCACGGGCAGCGGGTCCGTGCAGGGAATGGAAGCCGCATGGGAGAACTGGGTCGGCCGACAGGGCAACCTGGTGCAGACGTTCGGGGAACTTTCCTCGGATCTGATTTCCCAACTCAAGCTGGAGATTCCCCTCGCGGCGGGGGCAGCGGTCACCGGAGGGTGCGCGGTCGTTCTGGAGCCGCGCGAGGCCATCCGGGAGCGGGCTGTTCCCTGGGTGGCGCAGGCGGCTTTGGAGAAGGCGCAGCGGTTGCGGGTGCTCACCCTGGGCAAGGCGGAGGAGCTGGTTGCGGCGGGGGAACGATTTGCCCGTTTCTACGAGGATCTGGCCAATGGCGCGCCGGTCCTGCTGCTGCGCTATGAAATCCGGAGGGCGGAAGCGGAACTCCGCGAGCTGGCATCCCTGACGCGACAGAGGGAGATCTATCTGGACGGCATCGAAAACGAACTCGACCGCAAAACCCCCTGGCGCGTGGATAATGCGGAAAGCCGGATGCCTGTGCTTGAAAAGGGTGAGCTTGAACGCTATGTTGACCGGGTGGAACAGAAAGCGCTCGATGTCCAGACCCCGAACCCGCGGGAACTGACGCCATGACAGCAACGAAGAAGACACGCAAAACGACAGTCGGCGCCATTGATGCCGTGGTGCTGGACTTCACGGCGGGCGACGACCTGCGGCTGGATCAGTCCCTTGTGGTCGCGGACTGTCTCGGATCCGCGGCCCATGTAACCATGCTTTCCCGGATGCCGGTGCGCCCGAAGATCATTTCCGACGCGGAATGCAAGGCGGTGATCCGTGAGCTGGGAATGATCCTGCAGCGCGCGCGGGCCGGAAAATTCGTCATCTCGCTGGATGACCAGGACGTGCATCTGGCGATTGAACGGATGCTCACGGCCCGTTTGGGTGAACTCGGCAAGAAGGTCCACACCGGGCGCAGCCGCAATGACCAGGTGGCGGTGGACTTGCGGCTTTTTGCCCGCGAGCAGTTGCTGGGCTTGATGGCGGAAGCCGTTGAGCTGGCTTCGGTCCTGACGCGGCTGGGGCGGCGCAACGCCGCCGTCCCGATGGTTGGCCGGACCCATATGCAGCCGGCGATGCCCAGTTCCGTGGGGTTGTGGGCCACGGCGCACGCGGAAAGCCTGCTCGACGACGTGGCGCTGCTCAAGGGCGTGTATGCCATCAACGACCAGTGTCCACTGGGTTCGGCCGCCAGTTACGGGGTTCCTCTCCCGCTGGACCGCGTGCTGACCGCGCGCCTCCTGGGGTTCGCCCGGCCGGTTCACAATGTGCTGTATGCCAACAATGCGCGGGGCAAGGTGGAGTCCCTGATCCTGTCCGCCTGCTCGCAGACGATGATTTCCCTCTCGCGGCTGGCGCAGGACCTCATGCTCTTCACGATGCCGGAGTTCGGCTATTTCGAACTGCCGGCCGAATTCGGGACGGGCAGCAGCATCATGCCGCAGAAGAACAATCCGGACGTGGTCGAGCTGGTGCGTGCGCGGGCGTCGCGGGTCGTCGCTTGCCAGCTTGCCGTCACGGACATCTGCAAGTCGCTGCCGAGCGGCTACAACCGCGACCTGCAGGACACGAAGGGTCCCTTCCTGGAGGGAGTTGCGACAACGCGCGCCTGCCTGAGGGCGATGGCGCTGATGATGGCGAATCTGCGGGTCCGGCGCGAGGCGCTGGTGCGCGGGTTTTCGGCGGGCGTATTCGCCACGGACAAGGCGCTGGAACTGGTGGGGCGGGGCATGCCGTTCCGCGACGCCTACCAGTACGTCAAGGACCATCTCGACGAACTGGGGGCGATGGATCCCGGCCTGGCGCTTGCGAAGAAGACCCATCTGGGGGCGACGGCGGGGCTCGATTTCCGGGCGTACGAGAGGCGGCTGGCGGAGGAACGCCGTTGGCGGAAGGGCCGGTGGGACGGGCATTGCCGGGCTGTGCGCCGGCTTCTGGGAATTGCGTATGGCGGCGGGAACAGTTGAACGGCGGATCAAGCGAACGGGAGGAATACAATGACGGACGGACGCAGGTGGTGGAAGATGGCGGTGGTGGCGGTTCTGGCGGCGATCTGCGCCGCGGCGGCATTTGCCGCCGAATCGGCGGGCAAGGACGACACGCGGATGGTCGAGTCCATTACGCTCAAGGAACTCTTCGACAAGGGCGGCATGCTGATGTATCCGCTGGCGCTCATGTCCGTGGTCGGGGTGGGATTCGTGGCCTATTTCTTCCTGGCGCTGCGTCATCGGCACATTGTTCCCGATGTGCTGCGCGACGATGTGCTCGACAAGATTGAAGCCGGCCAGTTCTCCGACGCGCGGACGGTGTGCGGTTATCGCCCCTGCGCCCTTTCGGAGGTTTCGGTGGCGGGGCTCGATTATGCGGGGGGCGTCGAAAAGCTCGACCCGCAGCTTCTGCGCGAGATCATGGAGAGCGAGGGCGCCCGGCAGGCGGCGACGATCCAGAGCCAGACCCAGTACCTGCTTGATGTGGCGGTGATTTCGCCCATGCTCGGTCTTCTGGGAACGGTGTTCGGCATGATGCGCGCGTTCAATGTGGTGGCCTTCGACCTGGCCAAGGCCAAGCCGATGCTCCTGGCCGCCGGTGTGGCCGAGGCGCTGATCACGACCGCCGCGGGGTTGATCGTCGGAATCCCCGCGATGATGTTCTACGCCTATTTCCGGGGCCGTTCCTCGAAGCTGGTGTCCGATCTCGAGGTTGCCTCCAGCCAGGTGATGACCGCCATCCTCCGCAAGAGGGCGTAAGCCATGAACTTCCGCGGAAAATACAAGCCGGAGCCCGTGGGGTTCCAGTTGGCGCCGATGATCGACATCGTATTCCTGCTGCTGTGCTTTTTCGTGACCAGCCAGATATACTCGCAATGGGAGGCTGAGATCGATGTCAAGCTGCCGACGGCTTCCACGGCGGAAGTGCAGCAGAGGCTCCCCGGGGAAATCATTCTCAATGTGATGCGGGATGGCTCCACGGTGGTCAACGGGAGGACGTTACGCGAGCCGGAGCTGGAGGCGCTGTTGCGGCGCCTGGTATCGCTGTTCCCCGGGCAGCCGGTTCTTATCCGGGCTGACCGGCAGACGGCGTATGAGCATGTGATCCGGGTGCTGGACCTCTGCCGGCAGGCGGACATCTGGAACATCTCCTTCGCGGCGGGGCTGAGCGAGAAGAAAAGCGGCACATGAAACGCCTTGCGAAGAGTCTGGCGGCGATGGTCCTGCTGGCTGGCGGTACGGCCCTGGGACTGGAGCCGCGGGAACAGTTGCTGTTTGCCGACGGACTCTATGCCCGCGGGTTGTGGGATGTCGCGATCAAGGAATACCAGTCCTATCTGGCCGCGGCGCCGGCGGGAACCAATGCCATGCTCGATGTGGTGTATTACCGCATGGGCGAGTGCTGGCGTGAGCTTGGCAAGGGGGTGGAGGCGGACTCGTTCTACGCCCGCGCCTACGGGGAAGCGCCGGGCGGGGAGTATCATTTCCGGGCTGGCTTGCGGCGGGCCGAACTGATGGAACAGACCGGGCGCGGCGAGGAGCAGATCCGGATTCTCGAGGCCATGCTGAACGGGAAGCCCCCGTCCGAGATGGGAGCGGCGTGCCGGTACGCGCTGGGTGGCGCCCTGGCCAAGGCCGGGCGGAAACCGGATGCCGAGCAGGCCTACGAAGCCGTGCTGGGCGAGTATCCCTCCTCCTCGTTCGCGGGATATGCGGCTCTGGCCCTGGCGGCGCTGCGGCAGGAAAGGACCGGACAGGAAGCCGGGCTGGAATCCTTGTATCTTGTCGCCGTATCCAACGCCACGTCGCCCCGCGTGGGCGCGGAGGCGTGGTTCCAACTGGGCGACTACTACTTCCGTTCGCGGCGGTATGACCAGAGTGCCCGGGCTTATGAAACGCTGGCCCGGCTCTATCCGGCGGATGAGCGGGTGGCCGAGTCCCGCCTGCAACTGGCCTGGGCCTATCATCACGCCGGCTTGCATGCCGACGCCTTGAAGGCCTGCGAACGCGGGCTGGCTTCGGCGGAGGCAGGCCGGATGGCAGAGTGGCTGTATCTCAAGGCCAACAGCGAGCGGCAACTGGCGCGGAATGCCGAGGCCGCCGCCACCTACGCCCTGCTTCTGGAGAAGCATCCGCCCGCCGAGATGGCCGACTTCGCTGGCTACGAGCGGGCCCTGACCCTTTTCAAAATGGGGGATTTCAGCAATGCCGTGCAGCAGGCCCGGATGCTGCAGCCGACCCCCCGAGTCCGGAAGGACGTCCTGTGGCTGCTCGGGGAATCCAGCGCGGCGGTCGGGGACGAGGCGGGCGCCATGCAATACTACCGGATGCTGGCGACGGAGTTCCCGGCGTCGGACCTGGCGGCGGATGCCTTGTACCGCGTGGGTCACCTGATGCAGAAGAAGGGCGAGCTTCTCCCGGCGGCGGAGATTTTCGGCCAGGTGGCGGCGAACTATCCACGGCACGATCTGGCTCCGCAGGCCCTGTTTGCGGCGGCGTCCTGCCTGGGGCGCGCGAAGCAGAACGAGTCGGCGGTGGCGGCCTGGGCGCGACTGATCGAGAAGTATCCCGGGAGCCGGTTTGTGGAGGAATCGCTCTACCAGAAGGCGATGGTGGAGGTGTTCCTGCGGCGCGATGAACAGGCCCGCGAGAGCCTGGGGACCCTCTTGCGCCGTTTCCCGGAAACGAAGTACCTGGCAGACGCCCATTTCTGGATGGGGGTGCTGCTGGAGGAGCGGGGTCAGCTTGAGGAAGCCGAACGGGCGTTCCGTACGGCGTTGGAATCGAAACCCTCGGCGGAGCTGCTGGGCAAGGGCCGGTTCCGGCTCGGACTGGTCCTGCAGAGAAAAGGAAAAGTGGATGAAGCCGCCGGGATTTTCCAGGAGTTGATCGGGACTTCCATGAGGTCGCAGTTCGGTCCCGACCTTCTGGAATGGCTGGCGGAGTACCATCTGGGTCGGAAGGCGTATGCGGCGGCGGATGAGATCGCGGACGTTCTGCGGACGCGCGGAGGCACGGACGCCTGGAAGCAGATTGCCTGGACATTGAAGGGCAAAGCGGCCCTTGGGCAGGGGCGCATGATGATGGCGCGCGAGGCTTTTGAATCCGCCGTGGCCGTCGGCATCGAGGGTGCGGCGGCGGCCGAGGCGCATGTGCGTCTGGGGGATATCCGGCTGGCGGCCGGGGAAGCGGCCGAAGCGCGGGCGGCATATGAGAAGGCCGCGGCCATGGCGGCGGCCGACACCCTGTTGGGGTTGCGGGTCCAGGCTTATGCCGGCATCGGGAAAGCCCTCAAGGCCCAGGGTGACATGGCGGGAGCGGCGCGCTATTTCTTGAGCGTCGCCGTTTTGTTTGACGATCCCGTGATGGTGCCGGAATGCCTGGACGAGGCGGCGGAGGCATTCGCCAAGGCGGGGCGCGTTGAGGAGAGCGGGAAAGTGGTGAAGGAACTTCTGGAGCGTTTTCCGGAGAGCGACTGGGCCAGGAAATGGAAGCAGGGCCGGTAACCGGATATGAGCACACCCCGCAAGAGAATGAGTTTCCGGCAGGCGACTGAGCCGGCCGGCGCATTCCAGGTCTGGCGCAAGCTGCACCGCCGTCACTTGCAGTGGGCGGTTCTGGCAGTGGTCCTGTCGGTGATCCTGCATGTGCTGCTGATCCTGTTGTTTCCCGGTGTGACGATTTACGGGTTCAGCCGCGAACGGCTCCTGCAGGAAGCGCGGGTTGCCCTAAAACTGCACGATGTGCGGACGCAAGCCGAGCCGGCCGAGGCGGAACGGCGACCGGCCCGGTTCCGTCCGGAGGCGGCCCGGGGAACGGTGGCGGGCGATGCCTCGTCCGAATCCGTGGCCTTCCGGCGCCCGGTGGACGAGGCCAATGTGGAGCCGCGCCGGATCGGCGCGGGCGCCCTTGCCGGCGAGGACCGAACGCTGGTCGAGCCGGATACGGTCAACCGGACCGTGTGGGAACCCCGCCAGGATATTGTGAGCATCAACCGGCGAGTGGTTCAGGACGATGTGGCGGCGCTGCCGCGGAGGTACGTGGAGGCCATACCCCGCCAGAAGACCGGGGCGGATATCGCCGGGCCCGCCGACCGGAGCGATGCGGCCAGCGGGCTGGTGGCCGCGCTGAGCTACGATGTGACCGACGATCCGGCGAAGTTCCAGTGGGGCAGCGGAAGCGGAGGGGGCGGAACGGCCGGACGCGGCGCGGCGGAAGGCGGGACGGCCAGTGTCATACGGGTGGAGCCGCGGCCTCACTTTGACGAGACGCAGCGTGTCAGCGTGTTGAAGGCTTTGGAACGCTATCTCAAGGCGGACGTTCAAGTCTACCGCCCCGCGCTTGATTCCAGGTATTCCTATTGCCGCATCGAGGTCAAGCGACGGACCAGCGATCTTCTTCCGGTGCTGGAGAAGGATGTCCTGCTGGTGCAGGACGCTTCCGCCAGCATCACCGAGCAGAAACTGTATTACTGCCGGGAGGGAATGCTGCGGGCCCTGGAACTGATCGGCCCCGGGGACCGGTTCAACGTCGTCGAGTTCCGCACCGGCTGCGCCAAGTGCTTCTCCGGCTGGGCGCCGGCGGATATGGAATCGCTGCAGCGCGCGCGGGAGTTCATCCTGGGGATGCGGTCCGAGGGCGACACCGATATTTTCGGTTCGATGAGGGAATTGCTGAACCTGCCGCGAAAGTCTGGACGGCCCGTCATCGCCATCGTTGTCAGCGACGGCGTCGCGACGGTGGGATTGACCGACCGTTCACAGATCATTGAGTCCTTCAGCCAGGCCAACGCGGGAGCGGTTTCGGTGTTTACGATGGGAACCTACGCGGGGGCAAACGCCTATCTGCTGGATCTGCTGAGTTACCGCAACCGGGGAGACACGCATATTGTCCGGACCGGGCGCTGGGACATCCCCGGCCTGATCGAGGCGCGGGTGCGCGAGGTCAGCCGCCCCGTGCTGTCGGATGTCCGCTTCCGTTTCGCGGGGCAGGTTTGGTGCGAGGCCTACCCGGCGCTGACCAGCAACTTGTATCTCGACCGTCCTCTGGTGCTGCTGGGTCGTTTTCCGCGGGCCGCCAGGCGTCTTGTCTTCCGGGCCACGGGGCGGGCCGACGACATCGAGTGTGACATGGTGTTCGACCTGGATCTTGCCCAGGCGCAAGAGGGCGACAAGGCGATCCGGACGTCATGGGCCTGGCAGAAGGCGTATGCGCTTATCGGGGAACACACCCGTACCCGCAACGCGGGAGTTCTGGAGGATCTGCGGCAATTGAGGAAGGACTACGGAATCAGGATTCCGTACCGGGATGAACTCAAACGGTAGCCGAGGTCCCATGGCTGCTCCGCTCTCCCCAAGTTTGCTGATCGTAACGGCGCGCGAACCGGACGCTCAGGCTTTGAGGGCAATCCTTGCCTCCGCCGGCTTCGGGATCCGGTGCGCGTACTCGGGTAATGCAGCCCTTCGCATGTTCCGCGATGGCGCTCCGGACATTGTCCTGTTGGATCAAGGTATACCGGAGGTGCCCGCCGCCGATCTGTGCAGGGCCTTGCGGAGCGATCCGGATGCCGTGGTTTCCATTTTGCTGCTGTGTTCGTCCGGCAGTCCGGAGGAATCCGGCGAGCTGCAGGCTTGTGTGGATGACGTGCTGGCCCTTCCGCCCCGGTCCGCCGAGGTCCTTGCGCGGGTGCGCATGGCCGCGGAGCGCAATGGGTTACGCCGGCAGGCGCGGGAGGACGCCAGGCGCATCCGGGAGCTGGAGCAGGCACGGGAGGAACTGACCCAGTTGGTTGCGCGCGACATGAAGGCGCCTCTGGCGGGGCTGGCCGACCTGCTGGAGATGGCCGACCGCGGATCCGTGCAGCACTTCAAAAGCGAGGCATCGCAATATCTCAATGAGGCACTGGATGCGACCGAGACCCTGGAGGAGATGGTCTCGTTCCTGGCGGACGTGCGCCGGATGCAGGGCGGCGGTCTTGCGGTGAACCGGCGGCGTTGCGATCTGGCCGCGATGATGCGGACGCTGGCGGAACTGCTGGGGGAGTCGGCGACAGCCGCGGGTGTGGCGGTGGAGGTCAAGGGTGATCCGCTTGTCATAGCGTGTGACGAACGGCTTGCCAGTCGCGCGTTGCGCCACGTCTTGCGTAGCGCCATTCTCGGCAGCGAGCGCGGCGGATCGGTGCGGATCAGCGTCGAGCGGGATTCCGCGGGAGCCCGGATCCAGGTGTCTGTGGCGGGAAAGCCCGGGGAAGGGGGCGAGAAGGCTGCGGAAGCACGGCGGGCCGGCGCGGCGCTTCGGACCATGGGGCTGGGAATGACATTCTGCCGGCTTGTGATGGAGGCACACGGGGGGGCGTTTCTTGTGGAACCCGGAAAACACCCGGTGTGGACAATACGTTTTCCGGAAGCGACGGAAACGGCGGTGTCCGGCGGGCAACCCGCGCCGGCAGAACCGGAGGAGATGCGGCAGAAGTCCCGGCGCTATCTTGGCCGTGGGCCGGTCATGCACGGAATGCGCGGCGGGGCACGGACAGGGTTGCGGACCACGCGGTACCAGTTTACCGTGGCGGTGGCGATCATGTCGGCCATACCGTTGCTGGCCTTCTACTATCTGGTGGCGCAGGGCATTCTGGGGAATCCGATGAGGCAGGAAAGCATCCTGTTGCTTTCGGTGTGGAGCGTGGCGTTGGTCCTGCTCGGGATACTCCTGTTGCGGCGGCATGTTGTCGAGGTGGGACGGTTGCGCCGGTATCTGGAACTCATGGCCAATGGCGGCGTGCCGGAGGGTGGGGTGCGGACTTCGACCGAGGACTTCCTGGCGATGGCGAAGGCGCTGGGCACGGTGATGGAGCATGCGGACGAAAAGGTGCGCGCGATGGAGGAGCAAAGCCGGTCGCGTCTGCAGACGGAGCAGCAGCGCGTGATGGTCGAAACCGTGGGAGCGGCGTGTCATCATCTTGGCCAGCCTGCGACGGTGATCGGGGTGTATCTCGATCTGATGAAGAAGAAGGAGATGTCGCCCGAGATGCAGCGCCTGATCGACGAGTGTCAGCTGGCGGCGGCGGATGTTTCGGGGATTCTGCACCGCCTCCAGGGGGTGGCACGGTACGAAACGGAACCCTATCTGCCCTCGTTGAACGGCGACAGCAAGCGGAGCGACGAGCGGATTCTCAAGATCTGATCGCGTACAGGGGCACCAGCATCTCCCGCGCGGAGATGCCGCCATGGTTGGCCGCGTTGAAGTCCGGTGTCGCGCCCGGCAGGCTGGTGGCGAAGGCGTAATCCTCGCGGGCGATCAGGAGGAAATCGCCGCAGCGCCCGGCCAACGCGGGATGGGGACGTCCGGGCCCGAACCAGCCTTCGCGGAGTGCAACCGCACCCGGGATCAGCCTGCATGCACGGGCGAGGCGATGGCGGACAATCGTGATAAACCCTCGTTGCATGTCGGGACGGACGAAACAATGAACCTGCCGGGCGTCCCCGGCCGGCAGGGTTGCCAGGCAGTCCAGGAATCCGGGCACATCCCTTAGGTCCACGCGACGGTCCGGCGGGGCATCCACGAGGCCGTGGTCAGCGGTGACCAGCAGCAGGGTACCCGTGCCTGCCAGGCGCCGGGCGAGACGGGCCAGCATCGTATCCAATGTCAGGAAATGGCTGCTTGCCGCGCGGCTGGCGCAGCCTTTCCCGTGGCAGAGCGAGTCGTATTCGGGCCAATAGGCATAGGCCAGGCCGCGGCCGGGCAGGCGCGCGAAGGCGAGGATGGCGCGTGCCAGGCCGCCGGGGCTGTGATAGGAGCGGCGCTGGGTCCAGCGCGGCCCCGCCTTGGAATACCGGCTGGCCGGGATGTGCCCCCAGGAAAGCAGGTGCCGGGACGGCCGTGCCGTTTCGATATACCGCGGGAGCCGAAGGTAGGCGCCCAGGCGGAAGTCCGGCGGGGCGATCGGTGTGCGCGTGCGGGTGATGGCCGGCAGGATCGTGCTGACGAGTCCGAGGTCCGGAAGGTTCAAGTGCCAACCCAGGATGGCGTGTTCCGCGGGGGAGGCGCCGGTGGCAAAGGTGGTGACGGCAGCGGCTGTCGTTGCCGGAAAGACGCTTGTGAGGACATCGCGCGGGTGGCGCGCGAAGAAGGCGCATCCACGGCCGGCCGCCAGGTGCTCGCGGAGCTGGAGTTCGCCCAGGCCATCCAGCACGAGGTAGACGACCTTGCGGTGCGAACGAAGACCGCGCGCGGGAAGACAGGCCAGTTCGGGGTGGGGCGAGCGGCCGCCACGGCTCCGGATCACGGAGGCCATCAGGTTCAGGATGCTGTTGCCGCCGTAGTCAGGCATGGCGCACGCGCCACGGAGCGGGCGGGCAAGACGGGATCGCACGGAAGCAGCCATGGGGGACACTCTACTGGCAAATCGCAGGACAGGCAAGCGGAGGGGCAACGGCTGGCGGATGGAAGTGCGGGCGGCATTGACACGGGATGGGCAAATGTGTAAGCAAGGGACCTGCCATTGCAGCGAAGTTGCGATGGAGAGCGTCGGGATGACAGTCTGCAGTGAAAGGATGGGTTTCATGGGCGGCGTGAAGATGACGGCGGCGGAAGTGAGGCATTCGTTTCTGGAGTTCTTCCGGAGCAAGGGGCATGAGATTGTTCCCAGCTCCCCGGTGGTGTTGCAGGCGGATCCGACCCTGCTGTTCGTGAACGCCGGGATGAACCAGTTTAAGGAAATCTTCCTGGGTGCGCGGACCAGTCAATACCGCCGGGTCGCCAATTCCCAGAAGTGTATCCGGGTCAGCGGCAAGCACAATGACCTGGAGGAAGTGGGCCACGACACCTATCACCACACCTTTTTCGAGATGCTGGGGAATTGGTCGTTTGGCGACTACTACAAGCGCGAGTCCATTGCCTGGGGGTGGGAACTGCTGACGAAGGTGTGGGGGCTCCCGAGGCAGAGACTGTGGGCCACGGTATACCGGGACGATGAGGAGGCGCTCGCCATCTGGCGCGAGGTCACCGACATTGATCCCGCGCACATTCTGAAGTTCGGCGAGAAGGATAATTTCTGGGAAATGGGCGAAACCGGCCCCTGCGGCCCCTGCTCGGAGATTCATTTCGATCGCACGGAGAACGGATGCACGGCGGGTATGATCAACGCCGGCCTGCAGGATGTCATCGAGATCTGGAACCATGTGTTCATCCAGTACAACCGGCGACAGGACGGGTCGCTGGAGGAATTGCCGGCCAAGCATGTGGATACCGGCATGGGGCTGGAGCGCGTGGTTTCGGTGATCCAGGGGGCCAAGAGCAACTATGACACGGATATTTTCCAGCCGCTGATCCGGAAGATGGCGAAGGACTCCGGGCACGCGTATGAAGGCGAGAGCGCGGTGGCCATGCGTGTGATTGCCGATCATCTCCGCACTCTGGCCTTTGCCATCGGCGATGGGGTGGCGCCGTCCAACGACGGGCGCGGCTATGTATTGCGGCGGCTGCTGCGGCGCGCCTTCCGGTACGGGCGGAAGATCGGATTCACGAAACCCTTCATGACGGGTCTGCTGCCCACCCTGGAGGAGTCCATGGAGCGCCAGTACCCGGAGTTGTTCCAGCACCGCGCCGAGATCGCGCGCGCGATCCGGGCGGAGGAGGAGAGTTTTTCGGTGACGCTTGACCGCGGACTGGCCCTGTTCGAGGAGGTCGCGGCGGGGTTGGATGTCAAGGCGGGCGCCGTGTTTCCGGGCGATGATGCCTTCAAGTTGTATGATACGTACGGATTCCCGATCGATCTGACCGTGGTGATGGCGAAGGAGCGCGGGCTGGACGTGGATCAATCGCGTTTTGCCGTTCTGATGGAGGAGCAGCGCAAGCGGGCCCGCGAGGCGCGAAAGGGTGCGGCGGGCGATGCGGACGCCGACCTGGTGGCGGATCTCGTCTCCCGCGGGATCAAGACGCTGTTTTCGGGATACGGCAGGCTCACCGGGCCTGCCACAGTCCTGGAAGTGGTGGCCCGGCCTTCCGGCGAGACAGCGACACCGGTGCAGGCGCTTACCGCCGGGATGGAGGGGGCCATCCTCCTGAATGAGACGCCGTTCTATGCCGAAAAGGGCGGGCAGAGCGGGGACCAGGGCGTGATCACGGCGAACGGGGGCGAGTTTGAGGTCATGGACACACGCCAGCCGGCGGAGGGGATCATCCTGCATATCGGCCGCGTGACGCATGGAATGATTGTGCCCGGGACCGGAGTGACTGCCATGGTCAACGAGGCCCGCCGCGAGGCCACTGCCCGGCATCATACCGCCACGCACCTGCTTCAGCATGCCCTCCGGGCGGTCGTCAGCGGCAGCATCAAACAGGCGGGATCCATGGTGGGGCCGGACCGTTTGCGTTTCGATTTCTCGTATTTCCAGGCCTTGACACCGGGCCAGATCGCGGACGTGGAACGCCGCGTGAACGAGATGATCCTCCGCAACGAGGAAGTCACGACCTCGGAGATGCCCCTCAAGGATGTGCCCGGCTCCGGGATCATCGCGATTTTCGACGAGAAGTACGGGGACCGGGTGCGCGTGGTGGACGTGGGCGGGTATAGCCGGGAGTTGTGCGGGGGCACTCATGTTCCGGCCACGGGCAACGTCGGCTTGTTCCGGATTCTGGGCGAGAGTTCGATCGCCTCGGGTGTGCGGAGGATCGAGGCCGTTGCGGGGATGCCAGCCTATGAGGCCATGTGCGAGGATCGTGGAAGGGTCGACCGCCTCGCCAAGCGGTTCAGCGTCTCGCCCGAGGAAGTCGGGGAGCGGGTGGATGCCGTGGCCGAACAGATCAAGGTGCTGGAAAAGCGGGTGAAGGACCAGGAGGCCGCGGCGGCGATGATGAAGCTGGATGCCGTCCTGGGCGCGGCGCGGGATGTGCGGGGGATTACGCTGCTGGCCGCCGATGTCGGCGAGGTTTCGTCTGACGGCCTGAAGGCCCTGGCGGACGCGGCTTTGGTGCGGGTGGGATCGGGCGTCGTGGTGCTGGGCGCGGCATGCGAGGGCAAGGCGCAGTTTATCGCTGTTGTAAGCGCCGATCTTGTGAAGAAGGGGATCCACGCCGGGAAGATCATCAAGGAAGTGGCCAAGATGGCGGGCGGAGGTGGCGGGGGGCAACCGGCCTTGGCGCGCGCCGGCGGCAAGGATGCGTCCAAGATCGGCGAGGCGGTGGAAAAGGCCGCGGAGCTGTTGCGCGCAAATGCCTGAGGAGACCGGATGAATTCATCGGTCGAGATTCAATGCACGGCGTGCGGCCAGGAGAGCCTCTTGAAGCGTGTTCCGCGCTATGACGGGTTCAAGAAGACCGGTGAGTCGCTGGTGTGCGCGTCGTGCGGTCACGAGTTTGCCGGCGAGCCGGATGTGCCGTTCAAGGAGAAGCGCGGTCCACGGGTGTTTGACGACAGCGACCGGCCAAAGTCCGCACACGTGTTTGATGCGCACGAGGCCGACCGGCTGTGTCGACACTGCAAACATTATGTCGTCAACCCCTTCTGCCAGCGGTGCGGTCTGCGCAGCCGTCTGGTGGAAGCGACGGATTCCTGTGATCGCTTCGAAAAGCGGCAGGGGTGATCTCACCGCTGCCGTGGCAGCGTGCCGACGGGGAAGAGGACCAGGCGCCTGCCCGGATCACTTCATCCCGAACATCTGTTCCTTCAGGTCCAGATAGTACAGGTAATCCGCCGGCTTGACGTTCGGCGGGCAGCGATGGTCGCAGAACGGGATGTAACCGCCGCGTTCCACGAGGGGCACAAGGGTCTTCATGTAGGCCTTGATGGCTTTCGGCCCCTTGGCCATCTCGATCTTGTCAAACCCGCCCATGATACGCAGGTCCTTGCCATACTCCTGCAGCAGTTCCGCCGGGTGGGCGCACCCGTTCACCTCGAAGGGGAACAGGCAGTTGCATCCACCCTCCATCATGTAGGGGAGGATGGGGCGGACGTCGCCATCGCAGTCGATCCACCACAGTTTGATTCCCGCCGCCTTCAGGCGCTTCGAGATGCGCTTGTAGCGGGGCATGACGACGTCCCGGAAGAAGTCTACGGACACGATGGGGCCATTCTTGAAGCAGATGTCTTCCCATCCCGAGGCGAAATCGAAGTCGACATGGGGCAGGAGTTGATCCAGGGCGTGTTCGACCAGTTGGCAGGAGGTCTCGACCATGTCCTCCACCATGTCGGGGTAGTCATAGCAGGCATAGGCCAACCCTTCGAAGGTGAGCATGTCGCGGATCTTGCCGATCATCGAACCGCACCAGACGCCGAGGGGATAGTCGCGAGTCGGGGGATGGGCGTTCTTGATGGCCTCGACATCAATCTTGCGCGCGGGATCGTCCAGACGGAAGCGCTCCTCCTTGCAGCGCTTCCAGTCTTCCGGCGTCACGATGGATGCCTTCAGGTAGTGGGGGATGGTATCGTGCCCGTCCTTGGGGACTTCGGCGAGCAATCCGTCGCCATTCATCAGGATCCGGGTCGTGGCGGTTTCCTCCACGATCGTGTTCGGGAACGGTGGGTTTATCCAGACGTTGCCCCCGGCTCCCTCGGTCCGGTCAAAACTGAAGAAGACGTCGGCTTCCCAGTTATTGGTGATGCCGTTCTTCACGAAAAGGTCCCATTCCTTGAAGTTCTCGTCCCAGTAGCCGAACTCCATGTTGAAGCAGCGGTCGAACGGCTTGTAGTGCATCTGGTTGTTGAACCGTTCGCGGTCGGTCATGGTGCCTTTCCACTTCGGGCGGCACGGGGTGATTGTCTTCCGGGTGGCTGGCATGGCTTTCCTTTCGGAGTGGGGAACGGTGGAACGTCGCGGCCGTTTCCAGCCGCGACGCCTGCGGGTTATCCTCTATTTCCTTGCGACCTTGACGGCCTTGAAGCGACCGATCACCGGCAGTTTGCCGGCGAGCGGACGGGCGTAGCGCAGGAACGCCTCGGTCACGTCGTTGTTGCTCTTGGCGATGAATTCGTCCGGCATATGCCGGGTTTCCTTGGCCACACTGGCCAGCGGCACGCGTTCGAAGAACACGGCATACTTTGTGCCCGGCTTGCGGCGGATGGCGATGGAGCCACTGGCTTCCGGGCCCTTGACGGCCGCCTTGACGGCCAGCATGCCGACCGTGCGGGCTTCCTTGGCGTCCACGGGGGAAGCCAGGCCCGGGAAGGACCTCTGGAGGTACCCGAAGGTATCGGCGCGAACGCGGGTGATGGTGGTGCGGTTCTTGATCTCGGTGGCCAGCAGGTCGCCGAGGGCGCCGGTGCCGCTCAACTGCACGTTGCCGTGGGAATCCACCTCCTTGGAGAACTTGGTGGCGATGGCCACGCCGTTCTCGTCGGCGATGCCTTCGGAAACCGCCACGACGCAGCGGCCGAGCTTCTTGTAGACCGCTTCCACATCGGCGGCGAACTTCTCCATCGAGAAAGGACGTTCGGGGAGGTAGACCAGGTGCGGACCGTCGTCGGGATAGACGCGGGCGAGGGCGGTGGCGGCTGTCAGGAAGCCGGCGTGGCGGCCCATGATGACGTTGATCTTTACGCCAGGCAGGGCGCGGCTGTCGAGGTTGTCACCCATGCTTGCGCAGGCGACGAACCGGGCGGCGCTGCCAAAGCCGGGGGTGTGGTCGTTTTCCCGGAGGTCGTTGTCGATGGTCTTCGGGATATGGTAGCAGCGCAGGTCGTAGCTGAACGCCTTGGCCTTCTCGTTGATGATATGGGTGGACTCGGCGGAATCGTTGCCGCCGATGTAGAAGAAGAAGCGGATGTTGTATTTCTTCAGGATCTCAAAGACCCTGGTGCACTCTTCGTCGGTGGGCTTCTTCCGGGCGGAACCGAGGGCCGACGCGGGAGTGTTGGCGATCTTTTCCAGTTCCGCGCGGCTTTCCTTGCGCAGGTTGATGAAGTTCTCCTCCAGGATACCCTTCATCCCGTGGAGGGTGCCGTAGATGGCCCCGATATCCTTCATCTGTTTCGCCTGCAGGATGGCGCCGACGAGACTCTGGTTGATGACGACCGTGGGACCGCCGCTCTGACCGATCAACATGTTACCTTTCGCAGGCATGGAACTCTCCTCTTGATGGGTTGGTTGCGTTGAAAAGCTCAAAAAACGCGGGTACTGTGGCACAGGGAAACCGCCGGATCAACGAAAAACAAGAGGCGTGCGGCCTCTCGAAAGGAAGAACCCACCCCTGACCCCTCCAAGGCAGAGATTTTCAGGGGGGAGATGATTAGACTTCGGATTTGCG
>CAYWKN010000009.1:0-28173 GCA_964458765.1 uncultured Verrucomicrobiota bacterium | reverse complement strand
GACGGGCACGGCGTATTCGACCTGCGTTTTGAGCGGGTCGGGGTCAACGTTCGTGTAGCCACTGCTCAAATCATCGCCGCCGCCACCGCCTCCACCCTTGATCGGCGGCAATTCGATCACCTCGTCGTAGTTGAACTTCTTCTCGAAGTACTCGCAGACGGCGAAGAAGTCGAAGAGTTTGAACTTCTCCTTCGGTTTCGCGTGCTCCTGGGTCTGGCCGCCGTCCTTCTCGGTGTAGCGGAAGGTGTACTTGCGCGTGCCCCGGCCCTTGATCTGGATGAAGTCGGTCGGGGAGAAGATCGGGCGGAGCAGGACGACGTTGAGCAGGTCCTCGCAGTCGTAGCCGGTGGTCATCATGCCGACGGTGACGCAAACGCGGGTCTTGGAACTGATGTAGCCGTCGAGGAAGCGGGTGTGGCCGTTAAGGTTGTTGTTCGCGAAGCTGGCGGCCATCTGTTGCGCCTCGGCCACGCTGGATGTCACCTGGACGGCGAAGTCCGAGTTGTACTTGCCGGGATACATGGCGTGGGCCATCTCGTTCAGTTCCTGGACGATCCGCGTCGCGTGGTCCTGCCGGACGCAAAAGATGATCGTCTTGCCAATCTCGCCGCTCAGCGGGTCGCGCAAGGCGTTCTTCATGAAGGTTTCGCAGAACACGCCATTGGTTTCGTCGGAGAAGAACTTCTTCTCGAAGTCCTTGCCGAAGAAGGTCTGCTCGACAAGTTCGCCGTCCTCGTTCTCCTGCATGACGGAATAACCCTCGTCCGCCAGCAGTTCGGTGGTGATCTCCGTTCGGGCGTCCACGACAACCGGATTCAGGAGGTAGCCTTCGCGGACGCCGTCAATGAGGCTGTAGCGGAACGTCGGCGCGCCGGACTCGCAACCGAAGGTCTTGTAGGTGTCCAGCAATTGCCGGCGTTCCCACTCGCGGGGATCGCGGGCATTGATCCGGGCCGGGTCAACCTTCTTGAGATAGTCCTTCGGGGTCGCCGTAAGGCCGAGTTTGTAGCCGATGAAGTATTCGAACACCGCCCGGCTATTGCCGCCGAGAGACCGGTGCGCTTCGTCGGAAATCAGGAGGTCGAAGTCGGTGGGCGAGAAGAGGCGGCGGTACTTGTTGTTGAACTGGAGGCTCTGCACGGTGGAAACGACGATCTCCGCCTTGCGCCAGTCGTCTCGGTTCTCCTTGTAGATGACCGTGCGGAAGTCGTTCTTCAGCAGCCGGACAAAGGCTTTCCATGCCTGGGTTTCGAGTTCCAGGCGGTCCACGAGAAACAGGGCCCGCTTCGCGTTGACGGTCCGCATGAAGAGTTTGATAACGGCGGCGGCGGTGAGGGTTTTGCCCGTGCCGGTCGCCATTTCAAAGAGAAACCGCGTCTGTCCCTTGCGAACGGCAGATTGAAGGGCGGCAACGGCCCCCAACTGATAGGGGCGAAGGAACTTTAATTCCGCGTCCTTGATGAAAGCGTCACGCTGGCCGGCATCGGTCCAGCGAGGGTCGTTGCGGTAGTTGGGGTTCTGCGTGACCGCGACGTAGTCGGTCTCGACCCTCTCAACGACCAGGGCGTCGGGATTCGGATTGAAAGCGTGGAAGTTGGCGAACGAATCGGGCCTTGGAAACTCGGTGATTAGAACTGGGTTGCCCTGCTGGAGATCCCAGAAGTAATGCAGGTTGCCGTTGGACAGGATGACGAACCGGACATTCTGGGATTGGGCGTAGCGGCGGGCCTGCTCCTTGCCGACAAGCGGGTCGAACTTCTCGGACTTCGCTTCCAGAACGGCAAGTGGGAAGCCCCGTTCATCGAGCAGCAGGTAGTCCGTGTACCCATTGGCCGTCTTCTCGAAGTCGTCGCCCAGAGCGTCGAGGGCCTTCTTCTTGAGTTTGACGTTCGTTTCCAGTGCGATGTTGGCGGGGCCTGCGTCGTCATCAAAGAACCTCCAACCCGACCTTCTGAGCAGATCGTTGATGAGAATCCTTGCTTTCGCCTCCTTGGCCATGTCGCCGCGTCCTTCATGCATGCGTGTTGCGCAAATGGGGCGATAGTAGACCATGTCCCCCGGTTTTTCCACCGTTTTCGGGTGGCGCAACGGGGGCGGTCTGGTGGGGAGCGTAGGACCGTCCACGACCAAACCAACGACACGCGGCCCCACGAAGCAGAACGGAGTTCGCTTCGGGACAGGCAGGGATACGCAAGCGAGGGGCATAGCCGCGGGCGTGGGGCCGTCCCCACGCTCGCGCAAGACCCGGACAACGACCTTGAAACGCCCTGCCGGTTATGGCTTACTCATCGCCCAGGACGGAGGTTCGCACGAGCGCAAGGAGTCTCCGCCAGTTTCAGTAGTTCTTCCACAGCAACCAGGTCTTGAAGAACGGGTTCACGAATTTGTACTCACCTTCATGGCGGTAAACCACCTTGAGTTGAACCAACCGATTCAGGGCCTTCTTGATTGAGGCTGGGCCAGCGATTCCTACCCCCTGGATGAACACTGCGGATAGTGCCGCTTTGCCTCCCATTCGAGCCAGGCCAACGAGGCATTTCAACTGCTGCCCGGTTAGCTGCACAAGGGCGGCTTCATAGCCTTTCGATTCGCGTGCGTATATCAGTTCAAGCGCGGGTCCAATGCAGTCTTCATGGATTGTGCTGCGGTATGCTGTCGTTTCCCAAATGGCCTCGCACAATTCCTGAACGTCGCCCGGCACATTCTCGGCAAGTTCAATGACCTTCGCCATCGCATCCTTGTCCACAACCCTTTTGCCAAGCGCGAACTTGTCGGCCAGAAACCCGGCAAAACCTTCTTTGTCCAAAGGGCCAACATCGACCGCAATCGCCGATTTGAAGAAGGCGCTCTCCGGGTCGGTGAATATTTCGCCCATCTGGTTGCGGACGCTGCCGGCAAAGACATAGGGGATATCCTTGTGAAACTGAATCTTGCTCCGAAGGACCGCCAGCGTTTCCTTGGAGTCTGGCAGGTTGAGAATATCCTGAAACTCGTCGAACGCGACAACAAGACGCGTACGCTTATGACTCTCCCGAACCAGGTCAAGAATGCCGTCGAGCGAATCCGGTCTCAGGCGGACGCCCGCATCCACCGATACAGAGGGTTGTCCGGTCAAAGGATCAACGGAAACAACCGGTCTCAGTTGAGCGAGCCTCATAAGGATTCGCTCCAGCAGGCCGGCTTGCTGTTCCATGGAAATCAACGCCTTGACCATTCGCTTGCACAGGTCGTCTGCCGTCTTGATTTCCAGCAGATCGACGTAAAGCATCCGGTATCGCTTCAACTGCCGCACGGTCTCGTGCAAGAGGGATGTCTTGCCCATGCGGCGTTCGCCCTGGAGCACGACGTTTTGCCCTGACTTGATGAAGCCGGTCATTTGCCGCACAAGATCGGGCCTCGGACAGAAATCGTCGGCGCTGACCACGCGACCATACTTGAATGGATTCATGATGCCTCCTGCGTTGTGCCAATAGGTATAACACCACATAGCATACTGTCAACATCCTTTTCAAAAGGGGCGGCAATCTCCACCCGCAATCCGCCGTCGTCCCGTGCGGCAAAGCCGCCGGGACTATGGCGGGACAAGGCGGGCGCTGGCATGTCACGCTTGCTTGCCTGGCCTTGACGAAGACGGAGCGGGAGCCGCCTTCGCGCGAAATGCTGCGGCGGCCAAAAAGGATTGAGGCGAGGGGAATTCCGCCCGACAACTGAACCCAAGCCGGAACGATGCAGTTGAAGACACCCTCACCCTGACCCTCTCCCGTCAAGGGAGAGGGAATTCTTCCTCCTTACTGCGCCTCAACGATATCACTTTCTGGTGATCGCACAGGAGGAGTCAATGGCACCTCCTCTCCCCTTGTGGGAGAGGATTGAGGTGAGGGGTATCCTGCCCGGCAACTGAATCGTTCCGGCTTGGGGATAGGCGCAGGGCTGGGTGCAGTTGTCCGGCCGCCTCTGCGGCCTGTCGCTCAACCCGCGCGCGGTCGTCCAGATCGATAGACTCACTGCGCCCATTCCCCTTGACCATTGCCGGGGAATGAGTCATCTTTTCCCCCATGCGTGATCAATTGGGAGCCTTCTTCTCCAACCCCGTGTTCTGGGCCGGAATCTCCGGATGGATGCTGGCCTCGCTCCTGAAAATGGCTTCCAACCTGCGCCGCACGGGGAAGATCGACTTCCAGTACCTCGTGGCCCTCGGCGGCATGCCCAGCGCACACTCCGCCATGGTCAGCGGACTCGCCACGGCCGTCGGCATGCAGAACGGATTCGGCAGCACCCTGTTCGTCGTCACCATGGCCTTCGCCGTGGTCGTCATGTTCGACGCCTCCACCGTGCGCCGCGCCACGGGGCTGCAGGCCCGGCTGCTGAATCAGATCGTGGACGAAATCTTCAAGCAGCACCACCTCTCGGCGCAGAAACTCAAGGAAATCCTGGGCCATACCCGCACGGAGGTCTTCGCGGGAATGCTCGTGGGAATCGCCGCCGGCATCGCGGTGAGCCTGGCGGCACGATAGACCGTACCGCCCACGGCGCCGGTTATCCTTCCACCGTAATCGCCTCGACAGGGCAACTCGTGCCGGCTTCGCGGCACGCTTCCTCGGATTGCGACGGCACCACGTCCACAATCACTTCCGCCACATCGTCCACGATCTCAAACACATCGGGACAAATATCGGCACACAGGCCGCACCCCGTACACTTGTCCTTGTCCACCATCGCCTTCATAACGACCTCCTGGCTCGCGCCGGTTGCCCTGTGAGAACGATTTGACAACGGTCATCGTAGCACAACCACCCGCCGGCGTGCACAATTATTGCCCCTGATCCGACGGCAGAACCCGTCAACGGCAGGGGCTCACTTGCCTCCCGCCGACCTCGTGATGAACCCGCGCAGGACAGCCTCGTATCCCCTGCCGCTTTCCTCGCGGCCGGTATTGTGCGACCCCCGCAGTTCATAGAACTCCTTCGGCTCACGGGCCGCGGCGAACAAACGCTGACCGAACACAAACGGGATCATCTCGTCCTCCCGCCCGTGCGCCACCAGCACCGGACAGCGGATCGCCTTCATCCGTTCCAGCGTGTTGTAGCGGAAACGGCACAGCCAGCGCACCGGCAGGAACGGATACAGTTTCGCCGCCATGTCCGGCAGGGACGTGAACGTGGATTCCAGCACCAGACCGGCTGGCGCGCGGTTCTCCGCCAGCCAGGCCGCCACGGCGCCACCCAGCGATTCCCCATGCACCACGATCCGCTCCGGTGCCACCCCCCTGGCGGAAACCAGCCACTCCCAAACCGCCGCCGCGTCCTGGTAGGTCCCCTCCTCCGTCGGCGCCCCGCCGCTCTTCCCGTAGCCGCGATAGTCGAAGCAACACACGTTGAACCCCATCTCGTGGAACATCCAGAGGGCGTCAATCCGGCGCCAGATGTTGCCGGCATTGCCGTGGCACAACAGCACCGTCGGCGCCGGCTCCTCCACCGGAACATACCAGCCGTGGATCGGAACACCGTCGGCGGCGCGGACATTCACCTCTTCATACTTCAATCCGGCCGTGGCCGGCGTGGAGGTCAGCGACCGCGAAGGATGATAGATATACCGGCTCTGCCGCCAGTAGAGCAACAACGCCAGGCCAACGTACGACGCCGCCGTCACGCGGAGCACCGGCCACAGCCATTCGTGCGCACGCATGGGTCTTTACGCCTTTCCGCTCTTCGGCAGGCACTTGAGGATGTCCGGTGCAATGAAGCCTCCGGACACAATCACCTTGATGGCCGATTCCACACTCATATCCACCGTGCGCACATCCTCGCGGCGCACCAGCTGCAGGAACCCCGAAGTCGGATTCGGCGCGGTGGGCACAAATACCCTTGCCCAGACATTCCCTTCCTCGTCGCGCATCTCGCCCGTGACAAACCCCAGAGCGCACATGCCCGGCCGCGGGAACTCCACGAGGGCCACCGACTGGAACGAGTTCTTGCCGGGCAACGAAATGGCGTCAATGACCTGCTTCGCCGCGCCGTAGATGTTCTTGATCACCGGCACCCGCAGGATCAGCGCCTCACCCCACCCCACCATCCGCTTTCCGATCATCCGGCTCGTGACCACCCCCACCAGGAAAACCACCAGCAGGAATGCCGCGACCGACAGGCACCACGTCACCGCCGGCGAAAGCTCCCACGGCAGCAAACGGAACAGCGGCTGGAGAACCGATCCCATCACCCCGAACAGTGTCTTGGCGACAAAATACGTGACCCACAGCGGCACCAGCACCAGGAACCCGGAGATCAGCCGGGTCCGCACATACCGTTGCCATGTCTTGCTGCTGGAAGTGGTCTCCATACGCATCCGGCTCCTTTCCTTACACAGCCGATCCCGCGCCGCCCGGCCCTGGCGCCCGCGGGAAACCCAGGGGCCGCTTGGCATCCCCCGCCACGTAGACCGTCTGCGACGGGAACGCGAACTCGATGCCTTCCGCATTGAACCGCCTCAGGATTTCCAGGTTCACCTTCTCGTTGAACGCCATGAACTCCCAGTAGTCCGCCTTGCAGAACCAGTACAGGACCATGATCTCCATCGAGGAACTTCCAAAATCCTTGAACACCACCCGGGGCAGCATGGAGGGGTCCTGGAAGGGATGGTTGGCAAGAATCCCCTTGATGATCTCCAGAGCGCGCTCCATTTTGGCCGGCGGTGTGTCGTAGGGAACCCCGATGCTCATGACCCGGCGCAGGTAGGGACGCTTCCCGGCATTCTGGATGCCTTTCCCGGCCAGGTCGCCGTTCGGGATCGTCACAAGGTCGCCATCGAATGTCCGCAGCCGGGTGGACCGGAATCCCACGTGCTCCACCAACCCGTCATACTTGTCCACCATGATCCGGTCGCCGAGTTCGAACGGCTTGTCCGTCAGGACGGTGACGGATCCAAAGAAGTTCCGGATGGTTTCCTGGGCCGCCAGCGCCACCGCCAGACCGCCCACCCCGAGACCGGCCAGGATCGAAGTCAGCGGCTTGTCGCTGAGCACCGTCGCGACCTGGACAAGGCAGAGGACCACCACCGTGACCCGGAGGCTGCTGCGCACCATCGGGGCGAGCATGTCGTCGAGCTTGCTGGGCGTCCGGGCCGCCGCGCGCTCCATGGCGCTGCTGGCCACATCCACCAGGCAATACAGCACGTAGCCGGTGGCCACGACCACCAGCACATTGGTCGTGGTGACGGCAAACGCGCTGACCGCGGACGAAAGGACAAGGAAGTGCAGTCCGGCCTTGAAGGCAATGACCACCAGCGCGAACACCGCGGCCTTGCCCATGGCGCCGAGGAAGGAGGCCAGGACGTGCCGTTGTCGGGCAGATACAACCTCCGACACCTTGGCCAGATAGTACCGGGCGACCCGTCCGGCAATGCCCGCCACGAGAATCGCCAGCATCCACGCCAGAAACCGCCACACCTCGTTGCCGCCCAACGTGCTCTTGAACCACGCCACTCCCACCTGCAAGTCCATCATCCGCCTCCAACCTTCGTTTCCATTCCTGCGAGGCGCTCATTATAGGGAAACCGCGTGCAATGCCACGATTTTTCTGCATGGCTGGCATGTGCCGCATGGACTTGACCCTCCGGAAGGGCTCCTGTAGATTCGCCGCACCATGAACCCACCTCTGATGCCGGTTGTGCTCTTCGTCGCTTGTTACGCCCTCTTTGTCATCTTCCCGAAGTTCCGGTCCCTCGTCGCCTGCGGCGGCGCCGCGATCCTTGTCCTGTCCGGAGCCATCTCCTGGCAGGCAGCGCTGCTGGAGCACATCTCATGGAATGTCGTGGCGCTGTTTTTCGGAACCCTGATCCTGGCGGAACTCTTCCTGCTTTCCCGCATGCCGGCCGTCATTGCCGAAACGCTCGTGGACCGCTGCAAGACCGCCCGCGGCGCCATGCTGGTCATCTGCGCCCTGTCGGGGCTCATCTCGATGTTCGTGGAGAATGTCGCCGTTGTCCTGCTTGTGGCGCCCGTGGCGCTGAGTCTGGCCGACAAGCTGAAAACCTCGCCGGTGCGCCTCCTGATCCTCATCGCCCTCGCCTCGAACCTCCAGGGCACCGCCACCCTCATCGGCGATCCGCCCAGCATGATCCTGGCGGGATACCTCAAGCTGACGTTCAACGATTTCTTCTTCTATCTCGGCAAGCCCGGGATCTTCTTCGCCGTTCAGATCGGCGCCCTGGCCGCGCTGGGGGTTTCCGCCTACCTCCTCCGCCGTCATGGCGAGGCCATCCAGCTTATCCCCCAGGACAAGGTGCGTTCGGCCATCCCCACCATCCTGCTCGGGCTCCTGGTCGCCGGGCTGGCCACGACCTCGGTGTTCGATCCGGACTTCAAGTGGCTGGCCGGAACGCTGACCATGGTCCTGGCCATCGCGGGGCTGCTCTGGTACCGGATTGCGGCGCGGTGGGGATCCACGCGGCATCTCATCCGCACCCTCGACTGGGACACCACCTTCTTCCTGATCGGCATCTTTGTGGTGGTCGGCGCCCTGAGTTCCTCCGGCTGGCTGGATGTGGTGGCACACAAGCTGGCCGGGATTGCGGGCGGCAACGTCCTGGTCTCGTTCCTCCTGATCGTCACCGTCGCCGTGGTGGTCTCGGGGTTTGTGGATAACGTCCCCTTCCTGCTGGCCATGATCCCGGTCGCGCAGAAGATGGCCGACACCCTGTCCGTGCCGGTGCCGCTGCTGATGTTCGGGCTGCTGATCGGCGCCTGCCTGGGCGGCAACATCACTCCGATCGGCGCCTCGGCCAACGTGGTGGCCATGGGCCTGCTGAAGAAGCGGGGTCACCTCGTGTCATTCCACGAGTTCATGGCCATCGGCATCCCCTACACCGTCGCCGCCGTAACAGCCGGGTGCCTCCTGGTGTGGTTCATCTGGGCGCCCTGACGCCGGGTCAACGCGTTCGCCCGGATCCGGAACGTCCGTTCCACGGCAATCCGTTCCAGGCGGGTTCCGCTTCAGGGCGAAACCGACAGCCACGCACACTGGTACGGGGCCAATGGAAGCGGCTCCCCGGTTTCGTGGAACGTGCCTGGCGCCAGAATGTCCTCCAGGCAATCCTGGCTGCCCCACGCCTTCCGGAGAAACTCCGCCGGCAGTGTCACCGCACCGTCCGTCACATTTGCCAACGCCAGGAGCGGTGGCTGGGGTCCGGCAGGCCTGCGCAGCAGGCAGAACGCGCGATCGCCGGCATCCAGCACCTCCTGCCCGGCGTTCGGATGGAAGGCCGGATGGCCGCGGCGAACCCGCAACCTCCGAACGAGTTCCGCGAACACCCGCGCCGTTACAGTCGCCGCGTCCGACAGGCGGGCATCCAGATCGGCCAGATCCCACCGGCCGCGGTTGAGGGAACGCGCCCGCCCCGTACGCCGGACTTCCTCCGTATCGTTTGGCGTCGCCGTCAACGAATGGAAATACACGGCGGGAATCCCCTGCAACGCCAGGGGCAGGGTCTGGGAACACAGGAACCGGGCCACATGCAGCGAGTCCGGCTCGCTCCCGCGACCCATGGCGTCAAACCACGTACAATTAAGCTCGTACGGCGACTCGCTGCCATCAGGATTGCGCTTCATCGAAACCGCGCCGCCCCGCCGCCGGATGTGTGCGGCCAGCGCCTCCACGCGCGCGTCCGGCACCAACCCCTGAAGGGGCCGTACGCCAATCCCGTCGTGCGAAGCCGTGAAATTCAGGAATGTGCAGCCTGCCGGAGGCGCCTGGAGCCGCCCGGCCCAAGCCGTAAGCCAACGGGCATCCCCCTGCAACAGGGCGTCGAGAACCAGCGGCGGCAATGAAAATTGATAGACCATGTGCGCCGCATCGCCCTGGCCGAAATACCGGATGTTCTCCTCGTGCGGCACATTGGTTTCCGTCAGCAGCAAGCCATCCGGCGCCACAACCCGGAGGAACTCGCGCATCAGTCGCACAATTCCGAAGGTCTGCGGCAGATGAATACAGGGGGTGCCCACCTGCTTCCAGAGGTACGCGATGGCGTCCAGGCGGAAAATCCGGGCCTTCATCGAGGTATAGAACAGGAGAAGATCCAGGATCTCGAAGAGAACATCGGGATTGGCATAGTTCAGGTCCACCTGATCCGCACTGAACGTCGTCCATACGTGCCTGTCCCCGGACCGTGTGTACACGCGCGTGAGCAACGGATGTGTGCGTGGCCGGACCACCCCGCTCAGGTCCGTGCCCGGATCAACTTCCATGAAATAGTGACGTCCGGGCGCCGTTCCTGTCCGGAAATCCTCGAACCAGTTGCTGTGGCTGGACACATGATTCAGCACCATGTCGACCATCAGTTGGAAATGCTGGCCCAGCGCGCTCACATCCTCCCACGTGCCCAGATCGGGATCCACATGCCGGTAATGAATCACGGAAAAACCGTCATCGGATGACGAGGGAAAGAACGGCAGGACATGGAGGGTCGAAAACACATCGCGCAACCGCGCGTCGGCAAACCCCTTCAGCACGCGCAGCGGCGCCCGCGGCGGGTCGCGCACCATGTCGGCATACGTGATGAGGATGGCGTCATTCTGCGTCCACTTCTCCCGGGCCGGACGCGGCTCCACGCCGCCCACGCCGTACCGGCCAATCATCATCGCCAGCCGGTCCAGGCAACGCCCGGCGGCTGCCTCGCCGTACAAGTCCGTGAAGCGGTCGCGCAGATAACGCATCGAGGGGCTGGCAAAAAAAGATGTCATGCCGGATACAAGGCCTCCATGTTGACAATCAGCGACCGGAGACAACGCCGCAATTCCGAATAACTGTAATGCCGCGCGGCGATCCGGTAGTTGTGCTCCACCACGAGACGGCGGCATTCGGCATCCTCCAGCAACCGCCGGACCTGTTCGACAACCTCCGGCGTCAGGAACCCGTCCATCACGGGCACCCGGAATCCCTTCGGCTCAATGTCACGGTGGAAAATGGCGTACCGGTTCACCAGGACCGGCACTTTGTAGAAGACGGCCTCCAGGAAGGCGTTCCCGAATCCCTCGTACAGGCTGGGATACGTAACCAGGGCCGCATGCGGATAGATGTCCTCCAACGTGTACATCTTCCGCCCGTCCCGGTCCCTCTGCCGGACCTCGCTGACCCGCGTGGCGAAAAACCGCAAGTCCACCGTATTCCTCCTGGCATAGTCCATCAGCATCCGCCGGTACTCCAAACCCTCGTCGCCCGCCTCATGCGAGATCACGAGTTTGTACCGCGGATTCCCCAGCATGCGAACCAGATCGATGGCATGCTCGATACCCTTGCGGGGAACCACGCGTGTCGGCTGCAGGATCATCACGTCATCCGGCGCCAGTCCGATTTCCCCCCGCAGATCGGCCGAGTAGGCATCCGGCGGCCGCGGCGGATTCTCGAAATCCAGGACGTTCGGAATCACAACCGAGGACGTCCCCTTGCGGCGGGCCAGTTCCTCCTGCGCGGACTGGTTGATAACCACATGCTGCAGGTCGGCATCCCTGCTGGGAAATGCCATGTCCAGAATGTCACTGATGGAATTGACCGAAAATCGCGTGCGCTCCCAGTAGAAATCATGGTGGTGCGCAATGCAAGGCATGTGGGTCTCGGACATGAACTGCGTCACGGCCACACCCAGGGGGACGTGCATGGGAATGGAAAGCACGTTCTCGAAAACGAGCAGGTTCAACTTGAACCGTTCCACAAAATCGTACAGCGTGCCCTTGAGATAGTCGGCCATGGCATAGATCCGTTGCGTCACCAACCTGTCCCGCGCCGTTCGCCCCCAGATGCGCGCATCGATCCACATGTTTTCGGGATGCGTAAAGAACGCCTCCGGCACGCAGAGGCTCCGGTCGGCGGCATGATCGAGACGCCCCGCATACCAGAAACACTCATGCTGGTCGGACGCGAGAACCTGTCGCCACTTGACGCTTTCCAGCGACACCCCGTCGGTTCCCGCGAATCGCGTGGAGACAAACCCCACGCGCTGCGGCCGGATCAGCCGCCCCGTACGCCAGTTTGCGATTCCCGCCATGCTTCCATTCCTCCACGATCTCAACGCCCGCCGGGAAAACCATACCCGCTCTGCCCCATCCCGTCAAACGAGAGCCCTCCCGCATGGTATCCCGCCGCATACCGCTGCAACGCAAGCAACACCACGATCATCAGCACAAAGTACAACGCCAGCACCATGCGATAGCGCCCCCAGTTCCGGCGGTACGCGAAGAAGCGCGCCTCGTCCCGATGATAGACATAGGGATCCGATCTCTCCTCGATGCCGGGCTCGGGAAACATCACGCTGATCGCATACCCGGCAACAAAGCTGATTACACACCCGCTTACATTCCACCAGACCCACGAGACGCCCGGCAAGAGCCACCAGGTGAGCAGATTGGCCACGAACCCCGCCGGGATCGCAACCATCACACCCCGGTCATGCGTCCTGCGCGTCAGCGTCGCCAGCAGGAAGACAGCCAGCACTGGACCGTTGGCCAGGGATGCCAGTTTGTTGACCGATTCAATGATCGAATGGGATACCCCTCCCACGCAAAACGAGAATGCCACACACACCAGGCCCCAGAACAATGTTGTCATCCGGGGCCACAGGATGGCCGAACGTCCTGTCAACTCCCGCTTCAGCCAGTACCGGCTCACGACGTCGCGCATCGTCACCGCCGACAGGGAATTGATCGTGGAATCGAGCGAGGACATCGCCGCGGCAAACAGCGAGACAATGATCAGGCCGATCACCCCGTGCGGCAGGTACCGGAGACAGAACGCCGGAACGGCCAGATTGAAGTTCGCCTGCCCGTCTCCGCCCCGCATCGCCTCCCGCAAGCCGGGATCCAGAACCATGACACCCGCGATCGCCACTCCGATCAGGCAGTATAGCAACACCAGGGGAAATCGCAGGATGCCGTTCAGGAATAACGACATATTCGTATCGTCGACAGACCGCGTGGAGAGTTCCCGCTGGACCTGTGTCTGGTCGCACCCGTAATAGCTCAGATAGAGGAAGAAACCGCCAATTACCATCGGCCAGAAGGCAAAGGTCCCTCCCTCGGAGAAACCGGCCTTCCCGAATTCCAGCGTCCGCATTCTCTCCACGGGGAACGCGCGCCACATCGCGTCCCATCCGCCCGCCGCCGGAACCGCATACCCCAGGCAGAAGACGATCCCCACCACAATAATGATCATCTGCACGGCATCCGACCACACGACCGCGCGGATCCCGCCCATGTAGTCGTACGCCACCGTTACCGCGCCCAACAACAGGACCGCCATCCAGAAGGGCAACCCCGATATGGTTTCAATCACCAGGCCAATCCCATAAACCGTGACCCCGGTCGAAAACGCGCGTGTAAACTGGAAGAAAACCGCCAGCATCGCCCGGCTTCCGGGGCCGAAACGCTTTTCAAGATACTCGTAGACCGAGATCACCCCCTGCCGCCGGAAGAAAGGGAGGAGCCATGTCATGACCCCGATCATGACCAACGGTACAGCCAGTTCATACTGGAGCCACAGCAAACCTCCCACGGCAATGACGAACGCAGGCGCCCCAAGAAGGCTGTTGGTGGAGCATTGTGTCGCCATGGTCGAGGCGGCAATCACCCATACCGACATGCGGTTGTTCCCCAGATAGTAATCCCGCTCATCGGCCTGATGCCGCCCCAGCCAGGCCGACATCACCAGCATGGCCGCCATGTAAACACCCACAACGATCCAATCCAATCCGCTCATAGGACACCTTCCCGGACTTTCGCACGCGCCCTCGCCATCTTCCTTCCTTGGGCAGCCCGTCCGCCGCCAGCGCTTCTCTTTTCGCACGCCACCTCGATTGTGACAAGCTAATCCTCGCCGGAATTGAATCCCTGGAATTGAATCCCCCGAAAACCGAGCAGCCACTTTCTAATGGACCCTGAACATCCCCGCTTGACCTGTCACTGCGATTCGATTAAGAGACGATTAAACGATCGCACGCGTGTATTTCGCCAGGAGCCATGATGGACAATATATCACAAGTTCTGGAACAGCTCGGGGCCTGGCAAGCCGCAACAGCCGGAATTCGCAGCCTGTTCATGTCCGACCTCGTCATGCTGGGCGAGATTCCCTCGCCCACCTATGGCGAAGCCCCGCGGATCGAATTCATCCTTAACCGTTTTTTTGAGGCCGGGCTGGACCGTTGCTCCACGGATGAAAAGGGAAACGGCATCGCCTTTCTTCCGGGAACACAGGGCCATCAAACCATCCTGGTCACAGCCCATGCCGATACGTTGGTCACCGAAAGCAAGGACCAGTCCATCGAGGTGCATGAGAACCGCATGATCGGCCCGTTCGTCGGCGACAACTGTATCGCGCTGGCCGCCATGACCCATTTGCCGGGCTTGATGCAGACCCTGCAGGTCAAACTGAAGTCCAACCTCGTCCTCCTGGCTTCCACACGGGCTCTGGGGCGCGGGAATCTCGACGGCATCCGTCATTTCCTTTCCCGCGGGAGCATTCGCTGCGACACCGGCCTGTGCCTCGAAAGCGTCCAACTGGGCCGGTTGAATTACGCCTGCATGGGAATGTTGCGCGCCGAAATCCACTGCCAGCTTCCCGATCAATACAACTGGGCGCAGTATGGCGCCTCCGGTACCATCATTCCCATGGCCGATGTTGTGATGCGCATCAGCCGGATCCCCCTCCCGAAGCGTCCTCTCACCACCATCATCATGGGAAAGATGGATGGCGGCATCGCACACAACAATATTGCCCGCGAGATCATTCTTGGATTCGAGGTGCGAAGCGAATCCACGGAAATCCTCCGTGAACTCAGGGAAAAGATCGAGGACATCACAGAGGAAACCTCGGCCCAGTCCGGCACCCGGATCACTCTGGATGTTCTCAGCCAGCGTGACCCCGGCGGTCTGGATATCGGGCATCCCCTGGTGAAAAAAGGCCGCGCCGTTCTTTCCGCCCTCGGGCTCCAGCCGATGTTGTATCCCACCACATCCCAGTTATCCGCCTTGCGCGATGCCGGCATCCCCGGCCTGACCATTGCCATTACCACCGGCGAGCGCCGGAACGATCTTGACGAAATCGACGAGTCGGTGGCGATCGATCCCATGACCACGGGACTGACCCAACTCGCCGGCATTCTGGCCGCCATGGATGAAGGAGTCGGCGCATGAACCCGGG
Source organism: uncultured Verrucomicrobiota bacterium (assembly GCA_964458765.1). Lineage (GTDB taxonomy): Bacteria > Verrucomicrobiota > Kiritimatiellia > CAIKKV01 > CAITUY01 > CAIVSY01. The sequence continues at coordinate 12,994 of CAYWKN010000009.1, read as the reverse complement.
GCATTGGTTCCGAAACTGGTTTGCCCCGCCCGGCGGAGCGGCATCGTGCGACTCCGAATCCATCCGGAAATGGATCGACACCCGCACCTTCCACCATTCCCAGTTTTCCGACCTGCAACGCCTTGTGAGGTCCAAGCAGGAACAGAACATCTCCATTTCGTTGTGTCTTCCGACCTTGAACGAGGAACGCACCATCGGCAAGGAGATCGTCCTGCTCAAGGCCGAGTTGATGGATCGCCACCCGCTGCTGGACGAGATCACGGTCATCGACTCGGGCTCCACGGATCGCACCCGGGACATCGCCGCCGGATTCGGCGCCAACGTCTATCTTGCCTCCGATATCCTGCCGGAGGAAGGCGTTAAACGCGGCAAAGGCGAGAACCTTTGGAAGGCCCTGTACCAGATGAAGGGCGACATCATCATTTACATCGATGCCGACATCACCAACATCCGCCCCCATTTTGCCTACGGACTCGTGGGGCCTCTGCTGCAGGACCCGGCGCTGAAATACGTCAAGGCATTCTACGAACGCCCGTTGACCCTGGCCTCAGGAACACGCGTTTCAGGTGGCGGAAGAGTCACGGAAATCCTTGTAAGGCCCCTCTTTTCAATGTTCTTCCCCGAGTTAACCGCTTTCGTGCAGCCGCTTTCCGGAGAGTACGCCGCGCGTCGGGAGGCCTTGGAACGCATTCCGTTCCCCGTAGGATATGGCGTGGAAACGTCCCACCTCCTGGACATCTACAACCTCGGGGGCATGGATGCGTTCGCCCAGGTGGATCTCGACCAGCGTATTCACCGCAACCAGAGCACCCACGCCCTGGGCAAAATGTCGTTCGGCATCCTCCAGACCTTCTTCTCCCGCCTCAAGGAGATCGAGAAGTGCCCGGATTTCCCGGCATGGAGCCAGGTATTGCGTCAGCACCAATGCCAAGACAATGTGTATGAGCAGGTGGAAATCCCGGTTGTCGAGGAAGATCGACCTCCTATTCTCAGCCTGCAATCCTATCGCCAGAAATTCGGTCGAGCATGAGTCCCGCCCTGCGAGTTGCCCTGGTTCACTACCACCTGCGCCCCGGCGGTGTTGGCAGTGTGATGGGGCACCACCAGGCCGCCGTCCTTGCGCAGAAGGGAATTCAGTGTGTGATCCTGGCGGGAAGCAATCCCGCCTGCATGGACAGCGTGTCTATTGTTCCGGAGTTGGATTATACAGGCCCCCGCGTATCCCCGGCAACGCTTGCCCGTCGAATACATTCAGCCGCCCGGAAAGCCTTGGGCGGGCCACCGGATATCTGGCACGTTCATAACCATGCCCTCGGCAAGAATCCCGTACTGACCTTGGCCATCCATCGCATGGCGCAAGCCGGCGAGCGCCTTCTGTTGCAGATCCATGACTTCGCGGAAGACGGCAGACCCTCCAACTACAAACATCTGCTGAACAGCGTGTCCGACGGGGATCCCGGCAGGCTTGCCGCCATCCTCTATCCCCAGGCGCCGAACATCGAGTACGCCGTTCTGAACCGCCGGGATCAGTCCTTCCTGCTCCAGGCCGGATTCGACCCCGAACGGGTTCATGTCCTGCCCAATCCCATACCCGACACCCCCGATTCCACCCTTCCTCCGCCACCCCCTCCCGGCCCCGCGCTTTTCCTCTATCCGACCCGCGCCCTGCGCCGGAAAAACCTTGGAGAACTCCTGCTATGGGCCGCCACGGCAGGCCGCGACGAAGTCTACGGCACCACACTCGCGCCAACCAATCCAAGCGACCGCCACCCGTACGAACGATGGAAGCATCTCGCCTTCCGCCTGCGCCTGCCCGTGCAATTCGAACTCGGTGCATCCGGCACCCCGCTCGCCCATCTTGTGCAGAAGTCCCGCGCCGTTATCACCACCAGCATCGCCGAGGGCTTCGGATTGGCCTTTCTTGAACCCTGGGTCCTGGGACGACCCCTTGTGGGCCGAAGCCTGCCGGAATTGACCTCCGAATTTGAAGAAACGGGCGTCCGGTTATCCGCCCTCTACGACCACCTCTGGATTCCCGCCTCATGGCTCGGGAGCGGATCACTGGAACAAACCGTCCGGAGCCGGCTCGCCTCATTCTGGGAAGCCTATGGCCGGCGGATTCCCCCCGATGCCGTCGAACGCGCCCTGGACAGCATGACCCGGGGCAAGCTTGTCGACTTCGGAAGGCTTGACGAACCCATGCAGGAACGCATCATCCGGAAACTGGCGGGCTCGAGCGAACTCCGGAGCCACCTCAGGCCCCACCACCCCTGGCTGAAATACCCCAGCCAAGCCGATCTGGCAAAGAACCGAGACACTATCCGGCAACACTATGGCCTGACTAGACACGGGGAGCGACTTGCCGCAATCTATGAGCCGCTCCTGCAGTCCCGGGCCGGGACCCCCGCCGCCCCTTCACATGAAAAACTGCTGGCCGCTTTCCTCGCGCCCGAACGCTTCTACCTGCTGAGGACCTGATATGCCGCTGACACCCGATCTGAAAGCGGACCTTGTGCGGCGAATCCGGGAACAGTCATCTCCCTTGGATCCACGGCCCACCGGTTTGATCCCCTCATGCCCACGGATCCCGCGCATACGGGCCATCCTCTTCGACGTATACGGCACCCTCATGATTTCAGCCGCGGGCGATGTGGGCACGACCATCACGCAATCCAGAAACGCCCATGTCGAGGATGCCTTGCGGGCGGTCGGATTGACTCCGGTTCCGGGCGCGGGCGCGGCCGCCCTGCGATCCTACCACGAATCCATCCGTTCAGAACACGACTCCCGCCGGAAAGACTCCGCGCTGCAGCCAGAAGTCAATATCGTGGAAATATGGCGCCGCGTCATGAACCGTCTCCTGCAAGAAGGTTATGCAAGCGGCCCGCTCCCGGATGAATCCCTTTACATACTCGCCGTGGAATTCGAACTGCGTCAGAATCCGGTATGGATGATGCCGGGCGCCGTGTCCGTCCTGCGGGAGCTGCGGGACCGGGGCCTTCTGCTCGGACTCGTGTCCAATGCCCAATTCTTCACCCCCCTGATGATCGAAGCCCTGTCCGGACTCTCCCTGGACGAACTGGGATTTGCAGCCGACCTCCACCTGTGGTCATGGGAACAGGGCGAAGCCAAACCCTCGCCGACCCTGTGGCAACGCGCCACCCGCAGACTATCCGCCCACCATGGCATCCCGCCCTCCGCCGTACTGGCCGTGGGTAACGATGGCGCCAATGACATAGCCGCCCCGGCAAGTCTCGGCTGCCACACCGCTCTTTTCGCAGGCGATGCCCGTTCCCTCCGCAACACAGAAACACAAGACGGCGCATCCGCAGCGGATGTTGTCCTGACAGATCTGCGCCAACTCACCGGAGTCCTTGAACCGGAATCTTGATTCCAGCGGCATTTCACATTACAATCTTCCACCATTCAACGGCGTCCTCATTCCTCTTGCATCCTTCCGGGGCCTGTGCGACAAAACACCTGCTCGGCACGCCTGTCCAATGTGGAAACCGGCATCCGAACCCGTACAAGCGAGGGAAAACCATGCTTCATGAAGCGATCAACTGGATTGTAAGTGTCGTCGGACAGTGGGGCTATCCCGGCATCGTCATCATGATGTTCCTGGAAAGCTCCTGTTTCCCCTTCCCCAGCGAAGTGGTCATGATTCCCGCCGGATATCTTGCCTCGCCCGCGTATCGCACAGCCGCCAACTACATCCCCGGCCACGAGATGAACTTCTGGGTCGCCATTGTGATGGGGATCATCGGCAGTTGGCTCGGCGCCCTTTTCAACTACTACCTCGCCCTCTGGCTGGGTCGTCCCCTCCTGCTCAAGTGGGGCAAGTATTTCTTCATTTCGGAAAAGAATTTCGAGAAGGGCGAGGCGTTTTTCCGGAACCACGGGGAAATCGGCACCTTCACGGCGCGGCTGGTGCCGGTGGTGCGGCAGTATATTTCCCTGCCTGCGGGAATCGCCCGCATGAACATGTTCCGGTTCCTGCTCTGGACCGGCCTCGGCGCGGGCATCTGGGTGGCCATCCTCACCGCTATCGGCTACGTGGCCGGCCAGAACAAGGACCTCATTGACCGGTATTCCAAGAGCGCCATGGCGTGGGCCCTGGCGGCCGTCGTCGCCATTGTCGCCATCTATGTTGTCATCCACCGGCGGCGGAAGGCCGCCAAGGCGCAACAAACCTGACCATGGCCACCCACCTTGATCCGGAGACCTGCCGCGACCCCGCCCGGTCATTCCGTGACGAGTGGCTGGAAACCAACGAAATCGGAGGCTATGCTTCCGGAACCGTTTCCGGCTGCCGCACCCGGAAATACCACGGGCTCCTGGTGGCAAGCCTTGCTTCGCCACCCGGACGATTCCTCCTGCTGGCCGGTTATGAGGATTCCCTGCTGTCGGGAAAGACCGAAACACCCCTCGCCTGCCACCGCTATCCCGGCGTCCTCCATCCCGGCGGATATCGGTTCCTCACCTCGTTCTCGCTGGACCTGTGCCCCGCCTTCACGTTCCAGAACGGCCCCTGCCGGGTCACCCGGCAAATCCTCATGCCGCATGGCGAAAACACGGTTCTCGTCCGTTACTCCCTGGAACAGCCGGACACACCGGTCACCCTCCGCCTGAAGCCGCTGCTCGCCTTCCGCGACCACCACTGGCTGAAGCAGGAAGATACCGCCATCCGCACCGCCGTGGACCGGCACGGGAATGGCTTCGACATTTCCCCCTACGACGGCATGCCAACCCTCCACATCCGGACCAGCATTCCATCCGTGTTCCATGACCAGCCCGACTGGTACCGCAACTTCGAATATGAACGCGAAGCGGAGCGCGGGTATGACTATCGCGAATCGCTGTTCTGTCCCGGATTTCTGGAAGTCGCCCTCCGGCAGGGGCAGGACGTCGTGGTCGCCGCTTCCGCCGCTCCTGTCCCGACCGCCCTGGAAGAGGCATGGAACAAGGAGATCACCCGCCGGCGGCGGATCAGCCTCTCGCTGCCGGAACCCGGCGCGGGAACCCCGCCGGAGTCTGCCGCCTTGCTGCCCGGCCTGATCCGGGCCGGCCGGCAGTTCGTCATCCGCACCCCGACCGGACGTCCGGCCATCGTGGCCGGCTACCCCTGGTTCGACGATTGGGGCCGCGACACCCTGATTTCCCTTCCCGGCCTCACATTCTGTTCCGGAGATCCGGAAACGGGCATTGCGATCCTCCAGTCGGTGGGCAACGCCGAACGGGACGGTCTGATCCCGAATTTCTTCGCCGCCGATCCCGCCCACCATGCCTACAACGCCGTGGATGCGTCCCTCTGGTATTTCCGGTCCGTTCAACACATGCTCCAAAGCACCGGTGATTTCGGGACCATCCGCTCCCGCTTCTGGCCCGTCATGCAGCGGATTCTCGCCCATTTCATGCAGGGAACGCGCAATCGTATTTTCATGAACGAAAACGGGCTTCTGCATGCCGGCAGCCATGATACGCAGCTCACATGGATGGACGCCAAGTCCCACGGCAGGCCTGTGACGCCCCGCCACGGCTATGCCGTGGAGATCAACGCCCTCTGGTATAACGCCCTTTGCTTTTCCGCCAGCCTTGGCGACCGGTTCCAGGACCCGCTCCCCTGGCCGACGGATCTCCCCGACCGCTGCCGCGCCGCCTTCCTCCGCCTGTTCTGGCTGGAAGACTCCGCGTCCCTGGCCGATTCGTTCGCCGACGGCCAGCTTGACGGCTCCACCCGCCCGAACCAGATCCTGGCCGTCTCGCTGCCGTTCACACCGTTGAGCCCCGCCCAGCAGGCCGGCGTGGTCGAAAAGGTCCGCCGCGAACTTCTTACCCCGTATGGGCTTCGCACGCTGGCTCCCTCCGATCCCGCCTACCGCGGCCGGTACGAAGGCAATCAGGACGAAAGGGATGCGGCCTATCACCAGGGCACCGTCTGGCCATGGCTGCTGGGCCACTACGCCGAAGCGCTCCTGCGGGTGGCGCCCGACCGGAAGGCCGCCGCGTCGGATCTCCTGGCAACAATTCGGCCCCTGTTGGATTATGTCGTCCGGGACGGCGGTCTCGGCCAGGTCCCCGAGATCTTTGACGGTGATCCGCCGCACCGGCCCAACGGGTGTTTTGCCCAGGCCTGGAGCGTCGCGGAACTGATCCGGATGATCCGCATGTTTGCGCTTTGAGATCTCCGCCTCTTCCTGTAGTATCGCAGCGATGGGAGCGGACATATCCGTTCCCCGCGTTCGGGATGAGCCGCGAGCCTCCCGAACCAGCGCCCATGCGCTGCCGGGCAGGAACGTCCTGCCACGCAAGAACAGTAGGAACCAGGAAAACGGCGTCCAAAAAAACGCCCCGCACGGAGGAAACGATTATGAAAATGCCCGATATCCGAAAGAAGGCCAAGGCACTCGGCATCAATGCCGGCAGGATGAAGAAGGAGGATCTCATCCTCAGCATCCAGCGGGCCGAAGGCAACACCGCCTGTTTCGGCACCGGCACCGATGAATGCCCCTATCGGGACTGCTGCTGGCGGGAGGATTGCATTGAAAGACCCTAGAATGGATTCACGATGCGTGTCCTGATGTTTGGATGGGAGTTCCCTCCGCACATAAGCGGCGGACTCGGGACAGCCTGTCAGGGAATCACAACCGCTTTGACCCGGAGGCGGGTCAAGGTGACGTTTGTCGTCCCGCAAGCGCCAGCGCAGGAGGCCCCGCGCAGGCCGGTGCAGGTTGTTTCCGCCGGCGCCGTTCCCCTGGCGGACGCAGGGTACGGAACGGAGTCTTTCCTGCAACGCCTCGAAATCCAACCTGTGGCCTCGCTGTTGCGCCCCTACCTGACGGCCCCGGAATACCGCCGGATACTGCAGTCCGCCGAAAGCCGGCCTCCCGCCGCCGGCCCGCCCGGAATCCTGGCCTCGCCCGGACCGTACGGGAACGACCTCATGGCGGAGGTTGCCCGGTTCAGCAATGCGGCCGAAGTCCTCGCCGCCCGCGAGACGTTCGACATCATCCATGTCCATGATTGGATGACGTTCCTGGCCGGCATCCGGGCCAAGCGTGTCAGCGGCAAGCCGCTCGTCGCACATGTCCATTCGCTCGAATACGACCGCCGCGGCGAGGGGGGCAACCCGGACATCCTCCATATCGAGAAACTGGGCCTGGAAGCCGCCGACCGCGTCATCGCCGTCAGCCAGTACACCCGCCAACTCATCCTCGACCGCTACGGGATTCCGCCGGACAAGGTGACCGTCATACACAACGCGGTGTCCCGCCGCCGGGTGAATGCGGTCTACCACGTGCAGCGCTCCCCCGGGGAGAAGATCGTGCTCTTCCTCGGCCGCATCACCTTCCAGAAGGGACCGGACTACTTCGTGGAAGCCGCCGCGCGCGTCCTCTCCCGCATGCCCAACGTCACATTCGTGATGGCCGGGGTCGGCGATATGCTGCCGCGGCTGATCGAGCGGGTGGCGGAACTGCGCATCGGAACCCGCTTCCATTTCACGGGCTTCCTCCAGGGCCATGAAGTGGAACGGATGTACGCCGGGAGCGACCTGTATGTCATGCCCAGCGTGAGCGAGCCTTTCGGCATCTCGCCGCTGGAAGCCATGCTCTACGATGTCCCCGTGATCGTCTCGCGCCATGCGGGCGTGAGCGAGGTCATCCGGCATGCCCTCAAGGTGGATTTCTGGAACGTGGACGAGATCGCCGACAAGATCGTTGCCGTGCTGCAATACCCGGCCCTGTCGGGCGAATTGCTCCGCAACAGCAGGCGTGAGCTGCGGACAATCCGCTGGAATGTGGCCGCCGGCCGCATCCTCGACGTCTACCGGCGCCTCGCCGTACACCACTAGCCGCGGGAACCGGATGCCGTCGCTATGCTTCTATTTCCAGGTCCACCAGCCGGTGCGGTTGCGGCGTTACACGTTCTTTGACATCGGCACGTCCGCCGGCTATGCCGACGACAGCATGAACTGGGACGTCCTGGCCAAGGTGGCGTCCAAGTGCTATCTGCCGGCCAACAAGGTCATGCTGGACCTGATCCGGGCCTTCAAGGGCGACTTCCGCATTGCCTATTCCATCTCCGGCGTGGCTCTCGACCAATTCCAGCAGTTCGCCCCGGACGTGATCTCCAGCTTTCAACGGCTGGCCGACACCGGCTGCGTGGAGTTCCTGAACGAGACCTACCACCATTCGCTGGCCTTTGTCTTTTCACGGCAGGAGTTCGCCGAACAGGTGGAACTGCACCAGCGGCGGATCACCGGACTGTTCGGCCGGCCCGCCGTCACGTTCCGGAATACGGAACTGATCTACCGCGACGATCTCGCCCGCGAGGTGGAACGGCTCGGATATCGGGTGATTTTGGCGGAAGGCGCCGACCGCATCCTCCGCCGCCGCAGCCCGAACCGCATCTACCAGCCGGCCGGCTGTCCCAACCTGCGCCTGCTGGTCAAGAACTACCGGCTCTCGGACGATATCGCCTTCCGCTTCACCCAGCGGGACGGGAAAGGACGGCCACTGACGGCGGCGACATTTGCCCGCCGGCTTCATGCGTTGCGCCGGTCGGCGCACACGATCAACCTGTTCATGGACTACGAGACTTTCGGCGAACATCACTGGGCCGGGACGGGCATCTTCCAATTCCTCCGTGAACTGCCCGGGGCCGTCCTGGCGCATCCGGAATTCCGGTTCCGCACGCCCGCGGAAGCGGCGGGCGACCATGCCCCCGCCGGGTCATTGCCTGTTCCCGAATTCCTCTCCTGGGCCGACATTGAACGGGATCTTTCCGCCTGGCTGGGGAACCAGATGCAGCGTGACGCCGCCGAGGCGTTGTACGCGCTGGAACCGCAGGTGAAGGCCCTCCGCGATCCCCTCGTTCTGGCCACCTGGCGCCAGCTCCAGACTTCAGACCATTTCTACTACATGTGCACCAAGCATTCCGGGGACGGCGATGTCCACCAGTACTTCACTCCCTACCCTTCCCCCTACGACGCCTATATCCATTTCATGAACGTCCTCTCGGATTTCCGCGCCCGTCTCCAGGCGGGCACCCCCGGCCAGCCGCCGCCCACGGAAAATGGCGTATGACATCCACACGTTGACGCGCGGACCCAAGGAGACTACAGTATATCCAGATTGGCAGAAACGCCATTCGTGAGCGCAACCGGAGAACACGCAATGTCAAAAGACGGCCTATCTTTTGCGGATGTCCTGATTCTTCTGGCGCTGTTTCTCCTGCTCGCCGCCCTGGCTGTGCCGCGGTTCATCCAGGCGCCGGATTTCGGCGATGAGCAGGACGAAGTGGCGAGCGAAACCAGCACCAACGCCACGGAATCCGCCACCGAAACCAACGCTCCCGCGAACCCGTGACGGGACTTCCGCGGCCTCAAGCCGGCAGAACCGTGTTGTCGAGCAACCGGGTTGTCCCGATCCGCACCGCCAGCGCCACCAGGGCGCGGCGATTGACCTCCGCCAACGGCTCCAGCGTTGTGTCGTCCACAATCGCCGCGTAATCCACCCTGGCGGACGGCGTGCCGTCGAATATCTCCATCATGGCGGCCCGCAGCCGGGCGGCATCACGCTCACCGGCGGCAAAAAGGGCCTCCACCCGGTCCAGCGCCCGCCTCAGGCACAAGGCCTCCCGGCGCTCCGCCGGGGAAAGATACTTGTTCCGGGAACTCATCGCCAGACCATCGGCCTCCCGCACAATGGGCCCCACAAGGATTTCCACCGGAAACTGCAGATCCCGCACCATCCGCTGGATCAACCGCGCCTGCTGTGCATCCTTTTGCCCGAACACCGCCACATCGGGCAGGACAATGTGGAAAAGCTTTGCCACAACCGTCAGCACCCCGCGGAAGTGCCCCGGACGGCTGGCCCCGCACAGCCCCGCCGAAAGCCGCTGTTCGTCCACGATCACACTGTGATCCGCGGCATACATCTCGTCCGCGGCGGGATGGAACAGCACATCAACCCCGGCATCCCGGCACATGTCCCGATCCCTCCCGAAATTCCGGGGATAGGCGGCAAAATCCTCTCCCGGAAGGAACTGCGTCGGATTGACGAAGAGGCTGACAACGACGGACTCGCACCGCTGCCGCGCCAACCGCACCAAGGACAGGTGCCCTTCGTGCAGATACCCCATGGTGGGAACGAAGCCGACTCGACGTCCCTCGCGCTTTTCCAGAAGCGACCAGGCCCGCATCGCGTCCGCTGTCGGGATCACGCGCATGTCAGTCGCGAAGCCGCTGCCGGACTGCGGTCAGGAGAGCATCCGCCTTGACGGGTTTTCGCAGCAGGCAGTGCATGCTGCCATCGCCGATGATGGCGTTCAGGGAGGCAGGCGGGGAGAATCCCGTGCAGAAAATCACCGGCGGAAGCGGCCACTGCTTGCGCGCGCAGAGGCGGCCGATGGCGGCGAAGGCCTCGCGTCCGTCCTGGACAGGCATCTGCAGGTCCATGATCACCAGGTCATGATGCCCTTCTTCGTAGGCCTTCAACGCCTCCTTCCCGTTGGCGGCCTGGTCAATCACGGCGTCCGGCATTTCGGTCAGTATGATCATGCCGAACAGCTTGCGGATCATCTGCTCGTCATCCACTACAAGAATGCGTTTGCTGCGCCCCCCGCCCCCCCGCCTTGCGCCGGGCGCGGGCGCGGCATCCAGCGCTTCCCGCACGGACCTTGCCACCCGTTCCACCGTCAGCGGTTTCCGCAGATACACGCCCGCGCCGAGTTCCTGCGCCTTGACCACATCGCGCGCCGTCTTGGAAAAACCGGACACCAGGACCACCTTCTGGCCGGGATTCAACTGGTGAACGGCCTCAAAGGTTTCCAACCCGCCCATGCCGCCGTCCAGAACCATGTCCAGGACAATCAAGTCGAACCGGAACCCCTCATCCCGCATCATCCTGACGCACTCTTCGCCGCTACCCACCCCCATGACCCTGTAGCCCAGCGCCTGCAGGAGCGACACCATGATATTCACCTGGAGCTCGTCGTCATCCACCACCAGGATCGCCTCGTTGCCGCGCGGCAGGCTCATCCCATCCAGTTTCGGGACGGCATGCCGGTAGACCGGAATGTAGACGAAGAACGTGGAACCGCGGCCGGGTTCCGTTACAAGATCAATGTACCCTTTGTGATCGAGGACAATCCCGTGGACAATGCTCAGCCCGAGCCCCGTGCCGCGGTTCTTTCCCCCGCGTTTCGTCGTAAAGAACGGATCGAATATCTTCTCCTGGATTTCGGGGGCGATCCCCAACCCCGTGTCCGAAACGCTGATCTTGACGTATTCGCCCAGATTGACGTTCTCGTAGTGCCCGACGGGAGCATCCAGATAGATGTTCTCCGCGCGCAAACGGAGACACCCCTTGTCTTCCATGGCGTCCAACGCATTCTGGCAGAGGTTTTCCACAACCCGGCGCAACTGGTCTTTGCTGCCCTTGACCGGCAGGACATTGTCCGCAAGGTCGAACTCAATCGAAATGCCGCCGGCCACCGTTGTCTGTATGAGCTTGATCACTTCCTCCACAACGGCATTGACATTGACCTCCTCGTTGCCGACCTGGCCGCGGCGGGCGAGACTGAGCAGTTGCTGGGTCAGGCGCGACATGTCGCCCGCCGTCTTCTCCATGATGTCAATGTATTCCATCACGCGCATCTCGGGCGGCAGTTCCTTCCGGATCAGTTCGGGATAGGCCAGCAAAGGCGTCAGCAGATTGTTGAAATCGTGGGCAATCTGCCCCGCCAAAGTGCCCGCCATTTCCAGGCGTTCCGCCCGGATAAGGCGCGCAGCCATGACATCGCCGGCATCCGCCTTGCCTTCCCCCCCTGCCCGGTTGAGCAGGAAATACAACTGTTTCTCCCCGGTCTTGAGCTTGGACACCAGGTAGAGCTGACAGTCGGCCGGAAACATCCCGCCGTCACGGCGACAGCAAACCACATCGAACTCCACCCGCCGCCCCGCTTCATGGGCCTTGAGCGCCACACCGATGAGGACGTCATCCATCCTGGCCACAACATCGGCCAGATTCCGTCCCACAAGATCGTCCCGCCCGCACCCCAGCATCCGGGCAGCGGCTGCGCTGGCGGCACGGATATGACCGGACTGATCCGTCAGCAGAACCGCGTGCACGGCCCCCTCCAGCACTTCCTCGGGGGAGACAGAAGCGTCGGGGACAGCGGCCGAAGTCGCACTCGGCACGCCTTTTCGTTCGGAATCCTTGCCGGCCTTCCTCAAATTGAAGCGGATCGGATCGCACATCACAAACTACCCCCTGATGCGTATTGCGCGAAATCCTACGCATTCCCGCAAGACGTGTCAATCTGTCCGTCAGCCTCTGTCCGTCAGATCCGATTTCCGCCGCCCATCACTCTCTTCCCTGAATCCTGATGCATTGGCTTGACGCCAAAGGCGCGGTTCCCGTATACATACTGCCGTCGTTGGCCCGAGGAATCGCCGCAACCGGCCTCCCGGGTCAGGAAGGGAAGGTGAATTGGTTCGTGGCTCACGTAAAAGTTAGACGAGGCGAAACAGTGGACAAAGCCCTGCGCCGGCTGAAGAAGATCATGGACAAGGAAGGCATTATGAAGGAAATCCGTGCCCATCGGTACTTCGAGAAGCCGAGCGAACAACGGCGCCGCAAGGCGGCCCGTGCACGCGCCCGCGCGGCCTACGGCACCTGATGCGCTTCTTTGGAACAAAGCTCTCCGGCCACGCCGGAGAGCTTTGCCGTTCTCGCCCTGTATCGACGGGACTCCCATGAGGATTCCCCGGCTCCCGCGACCCTCCCAAACCCGCCCATGATCTTCGCGCTCACCACCCGCTGGAACGCGCACCGGCATGCCACCGGCGAGGCCATGCTCGATGAGATCATCTCCCTGGGCTTCTCCCACGTGGAACTGGGATACGACCTGACCCCCAACCTCATCCCCGGTGTCTTCGCCAGGATCGCCGCCGGGAGCGTCAAGGCCGATAGCCTCCATGCCTACTGCC
>CAYWKN010000008.1:14335-29904 GCA_964458765.1 uncultured Verrucomicrobiota bacterium | reverse complement strand
GATTCCGGCTTGCCCGACGAAGCCTTGGCGGAGTCGGGCAGCAAGGTGAAGCTCAGAACCTGGGCGCAGCGCAACGGCAAGTCGCTGGGCTACGAGGCGCCCGGCGGGAAGCCGGTGCCTTTGATTGACCGCGTGCATTGCCTCATGCATCTCTGGAAGGCGGGCGACCTGTCCAAGGTGGACGGCTATCTAGACGGCAACGGCCTTCGGCGGCATGAGCTGTTCAAGCGGCTGCTCCAGTCTCTTATCGAGCTGTCGCCGCACGGGAGCGAGGAGCGGTCGCTTCTCGAATCCATCAGCAATCACGTCGGCGCGCGGGGAGCTGTGAAGGATGACCAGACAATGATACGTTTTGCGGAGAACACGGAGGAACAATCATGATCACGCGAATCGAAGCAAACGGCTTTCGGTGCCTGCGCTATGTAAGTCAGGACTTGGGCCCATTCCATGTCCTCGTTGGCCCCAACGCCAGCGGGAAGACCACGTTTCTCGACGTGGTAAGCTTCCTTGGGCGCATGGTGTCCGATGGGATTGACGCGGCCGTGACCGAAAGAACCTCCAACTTCACGGACTTGGTGTGGGGCCGTCAGGGCGATGCCTTTGAACTCGCGGTAGAGGCCGCTGTGCCGGAGCATTGCCGGCGCAAATTGGCCAAGCCGTTCACGTCCTTCCGTTACGAGATCAAGGTCGGAATCGATCCCGATACGCATCAGACAGGCATTCTTGACGAGAAGGCCTGGCTGCAACAACCACCCGCGGAAACTGCAAAGCCGGAGCAGCGTGACCTCTTCCCCATGGAGCGGACTCCACCCGCGACGATCCTGACCAGCCGCAATAGCCGTTGGCAACGGGTGCTAAGCAAGGTGCATGGTGGGAATGACAATTTCTACGTCGAAGTGCGTCATAAGGAAAAGAGGGCGAGCAAGGGTTGGCTCCCTTCAATCCGCTTGGGACCACGCAGGTTGGCCTTGGTCAATCTGCCGGAGGATGAGAGCAAGTTTCCCGTGGCAACATGGTTCAAAGGACTGCTTATCGAAGGCGTGCAGCAGATCGTGCTCAACAGCATGCACTTGAGGAAACCCAGTCCCTCCATCCGCGGAAAAGGGTTCAGTCCTGATGGCGCGAACCTTTCGTGGGTGATCTGGAATCTTGAGCAACCGGCCAACCAGGAACGGTACGGCTGGTGGTTAAACCATGTGCGAACGGCCTTGCCCGATATTGAGGCGATACGCACAGTGGAGAGGCAGGAAGACCGGAGCCGGTATCTGGTGATCAAGTACAAGGGTGGACTGGAAGTGCCGTCATGGATGGCGTCAGATGGGACGCTTCGTTTGCTGGCCTTGACCATACCCGCCTACGTTCCGGACTTCTCTGGAATCTGCCTCATTGAGGAGCCGGAGAATGGGATTCACCCGCAGGCGGTGGAAACGGTGTTTCGCTCGCTTTCAAGCGTCTATGGCGCGCAAATTCTGTTGGCGACTCACTCGCCCGTCATTCTCAGCGTGGCTGAAGTGGACAAGGTCTTGTGCTTCCGGAAGACACCATTAGGCGCCACGGACATTATCAAGGGCAGTGAACATCCTGCCCTGCGGGATTGGCGCGGTGGCGTGAACCTGGGTACGCTCTTTGCCGGGGGGGTGCTGTGATGTGCGCCGCGCCCATTTACAACAAGGATCTGGTCATCCTCAGCGCCGACTTGGATGCGGAAAATGCGTTGCGAGGTGTTCTTGGGCGGTGGCCATCCCTCGATATTCGCCAGCTTGAAGAGGGACGTGATTTCGACATACACAGGCATCCTCAGCGCGACGCTGGGTGCCGATCTGCCGCGGAAGCATTTCTGGAAGGGTTCGTGCGCACGCATGGCCATGCACTGGTGGTCTTCGACCATCACGGCTGCGGGTGGGAGAACCGATCCCCTGAAGATGTCGAGACTGATTTGGAATCCCGACTCTCGTGCGCCGGTTGGGATGGGCGGTGTGCTGTCGTCGTCATAGCGCCGGAACTTGAAGCGTGGGTATGGAGCGACTCGCCGAACGTGGAATCCGAATTGGGCTGGGCGGGGCGCCATCCGCGGCTTCGCGAATGGCTGGCTTCGGAGAAGTTGCTGGCTGCCGATGCCGTCAAGCCAGTCGATCCGAAGAGGGCCATGGAACGGGCCATGCGGCAGGCCTGCAAGCCAGTCTCGCCTTATGTGTTTGTCCGGCTTGCGGAGACGGTTGGTCTGAACCGATGCGAAGACCGTGCGTTCCTGAAACTCAAGACGGTACTGCGGGGGTGGTATGCACAATGAAGAACCCCTAAATGCGACAAGGCTGTGTGTGGCGTAGTGACAAGTTGCAATGCTGTTGCAAGGCAATGTGCGTAATATCCTTCAACATAAGTAGTTGGCGACGCTTCAAGCGCGTCCTTGGTTGCGACACAAAGCAAGACATAAGGAAGTTGGCGGCAAAAACCGCAACACCTGATTGGGAGAACGACAATGGCTAAACTACCCTGGAAGCCCTGGCATGAAGTGGTGAAACTGCGGGACGATCTTCGTTCCGGCGAGTTGCCGATGCACATGTTCGCCGCCGACCTCTACGAGGTCATGATGCAGCGCGGCAAGCGCCCGATCTACGAGAAGCCGGAGCACTTCTTCGCTCTGACCTTCCCGACCTACAACCTGCGCCATCTGGTGCGGGACGTGGTGTTACGGCTGGCGGGCAAGAACGACAAGGCCGTGCGCCAACTGGAGTTGACCTACGGCGGCGGCAAGACGCACACGCTGATCACGCTCCGGCACATCGTGAACGACCCGGACAACCTACCCAACCTGCCCGCCGTGGCGGAGTTCGTGCAGGAAATCGGCCAGAAACCGCCTCCGTGCCGGATTGCCGGTTTGTGTTTCGACAAACTCGATGTCGAGAAGGGCATGGAGGTCCGTTCGCCAGACGGCAAGACCCGGACGCTCAAGCAGCCGTGGAGCGTGTTGGCCTACCAACTAGCGGGTGATGCCGGGCTCAAGGTGCTTCACGCCTCGAACAAGGCCGAGGAACGCGAGACCGCGCCTGCGGAGAACGTCTTGATCGAGCTTCTCGAACTGCCTGGCAAGGATGGCCTCGGTACGCTGATCCTGATCGACGAGGTCCTGATGTACGCCCGCGAGAAGATCCGGATGGATTTCAAGTGGGAAGACAGCATCGTCAACTTCTTCCAATACCTAACCCAGGCGGCGGCCAAGGTCGACGGCTGTTGCATAGTGGCGTCGCTCTTGGCGACGGACCCGACCAAGCTGGATGACGCCGGCAAACGGATACTGGGGCGATGCCGTGAGGTCTTCAGTCGGCAGCAGGAAGAGATGATTCAGCCCGTTGAGAAGCAGGATGTGGCTGAAGTTCTTCGGCGCCGGTTCTTTGCGCCGGAGAGTCTTAAGAGTAATTTTCGTGCGCATGTCATTGCCGCGATGAAAGGCATTCTGCTGCTAGATGAGCAGACCCGAAAGCAGGGCGGTTCTGCGGAAGACCGCTTCGTACAGAGTTACCCATTCCACCCCGACTTGACCGAGGTGCTTTACGAGAAATGGACCGATCTGCCGAACTTTCAAAAAACGCGCGGCGTTCTCAGGACATTCGCTCTTGCCTTGCGGGATTCCATCGAATGGGACCAGTCTCCCTTGGTGGGGCCGCAAGTCTTCCTGAACGCCCCCGGGAAGACTGCCCTTTCGACATCTGCCAGGGAGCTGGTCTTGGCCGCCAACAGCCAGAACCAAGCAGGGCAGGGAACAAGTTGGGGCCCTCTGCTCGAAGGTGAGGTTGCCCGCGCCGCTCTTATCCAGGCGGAGTCCGTCGGACTGAGGCATCGCGAGATCGAGCAAGCGGTGGTTGCCACATTCCTTCACTCTCAGCCCGTGGGACAGACGGCGCGCACACGCGAACTGCTAGTCTTGCTCGGCGCAGTGCAAACCGACAAGATCGAGTTGGAGAAAGGCTTGGCCCGCTGGTCGCAGTCGAGTTACTGGCTCGACGACCTCTACACGGCCGTCTCGGAAGGCCAGCTTCCTGGGACGTGGCGGTTGGGCAACCGGCCCAACCTGACGCAGATGCACGCGGTGGCGGCGAAGAACATCCCCGATGACACCGTCCGTGCGCGTCTGCTCGACGACATCGGCAAGACCAAGGCACTGACCGCCAACGCATCGGCGGCGGGTGTTCGGGTCCACACGCTCCCGACCCGGCCCAAGGACATCGAGGACGATGGCGCGTTTCACTACGCGGTGCTCGGCCCTAGTGCCGCCTCGGAATCCGGCAAGCCCAGCGCGGAGGCCAAGCGGTTTCTCGACGAGACCACCGGATCGGACCGGCCGCGCGTCTATCGGAACGCCGTGCTCCTGGTTGCGCCCTCAAAGGATGGACTGGAACTCGCGATGGCCCGCGTGCGCGACTACCTGGCGTGGGAGGTTGTGCGCGATGAGGTAAAGAAGCAGCAGAAGGACGGAAACGTCGATCCGGCCCGCGCCCAGACAATGCAGATCAACATCGACAAGGCGAAGGGACGCATCCCCGAGGCCATTAAGCAGGCGTATTCCATCGTGGTAACCGTCTCCGAGAAGGACGAGTCGCAGGCATTCAAGATCACGGTGACGGAAGATCCTCATTTCAACACGATCAAGGCCGACAAGCGGTCGCGTGTCCAGGATACTGTCATTACCGCCGAGGCCCTGCTCCCAGACGGCCCGTACAACCTCTGGCGACCAGGCGAGAACGCTCGCCGGGTGAAGGATCTCTCGGGAGCTTTCGCGCAACTCCCCCATCTGCCCAAGATGCTGAAGGCCAGCGCTATTCAGGACACTCTGGTGGATGGATGCGTACAGGGCACATTTGTGCTGCGGCTAACGCGTCCGGACGGAACATCGCGATCGTGGTGGATGTCCCGCCCGGACGAGAACGCACTCAACGATCCGGCGATGGAGCTCGTTCTGCCTGAAGCGGCGGCTCTGACGGACATCGCACCGGCGTTGCTTGCGCCCAAGAGACTGCCAGGGCTGTGGACTGCTGACGAGATCGCCGTGAAGGCCGCGTTTGATTACTTCAATGGCAAGACGGTCGTCCAGGTTGACCGGGGCGGCTATCAGGAGCCCATGCAGATTCCGAAAGCCGAGCAGACGGTCGTTGAGACGGCGATCGGCACTGCCGTAGCAGAGGGCTCCATCTGGTTGCTTTCAGGACCAGCCAGTATTCTCGGCGAGCCGATCCCCGCTGGTGTGCTTAATGCCAGTGGTAAGCTGTGCGTGCCGCCTGCGCCGATTGCCGCCGCCGAGATTCTCCCGGAGAACTTGAAGGAGGCATGGAAGAGTGGAGTCGCATCCGGTCTATCCGTCGCCACAGCGCTGTCCGTCAGAGCAGGCAAGACACTCCCGTGGAAAACTGTGCGCGATGTGATTGGTGGTGCGCTCCAAGCGCGATTCCTGGAACTGGAGGCCGGATCGCACGCATGGCCATGCGATTTGCCGTCCGCTCAGTTTGTCAAGTTCAGGGTTGCGGGAAAGACTCCGCCACCTCCGCCACCTCCGCCGCCAAAAGGTGTGCTTGTGGCGGTGGCTGATCTCGAACCGTCGCAAATCCAAGACCTGGGCGATATCATGCCCAAGTTGCTGGAGGTGAAAACCAAGACCAACACTCCGATCCGATTCCAAGTGCGAATTGAGATGGGTGACGGGAAAACGATGCCTTCGGCTGATGTAGCCCAGAAAGCCAATGCGATCTTGAAGGGTGTGAAAGAGGATATGCAACTGAGATAGCGGGCGAGACTCCGCCGCGCGGGCCGCGGGACGCCGGGGTTGGTGTGGAGCTTGCCTTTTCCCGCGAAAAAGAATACCCATTCTCCCTTGATCCTTGCGCGGATGGCCCGAAGGGGAGAATGGCGTGATGAACGGAACACCGCCGGATGTACGGCACACAGCGACGCGCGATACGACAAGTGACAGCCACGCCGGCGGGACAGCCGCGGGGCGGGAAACCCCGACCGTTGTCATTCCCCGCGGCACGCTTCCGCCGGCTCCTGTTCCCGCCATCGGCGACACGAACTTCCAGGTTCTCGGCGAAATCGGGCACGGCGGGATGAGCGTGGTGTACCTGGCCCGGGACCTCAAGCTGGGCCGGTACGTGGCCATCAAGCGGCTCAATGCCGAATTCCTGGCGGATGACGCCATGCGCAACCGCTTCCGGCGCGAGGCGCAACTGATCGCCGGCCTCAACCACATTCACATCGTCAAGCTGTATGACTTTGACGTCGAGCGCGCCGACCCGCGGATTGTCATGGAATACGTGGCCGGGCCGGGAAAACCGCCGGCGCCCGACTGGCCGGCGCCGTCCCTGAACCTGGAGCAGAAACTCGACCAGAACGGCGCCCCGCTGCCTCTCCGCGCCGCGGTGATCCTGGTCCGGAAACTCTGCGCCGCCATGGACTACGCGCACCGCAACGGCGTGATCCACCGCGACCTGAAGCCGTCGAACGTGCTCCTCGACGAGCACGGCGAGCCGCGCATCGTGGATTTCGGCATTGCCCGGCAGGTGGTCTCCGAGGCCGCCAAGCTGACCCTGACCGGCGCAAGGATGCTCTCGCTGGGCTATGCCGCGCCCGAGCAGGAGACCGCGCCGGCCGCAGCGGACGAGCGCGCCGATGTGTACAGCCTCGGCGGCATCCTGTACTTCTGCCTGACCGGCGAGAACCCGCGTTTCTTCCGCGACAGCCGTGTGCCGGAGTACCTGCGGCCGATGCTGCTCAAGGCCCTGGAGCGCGACCCGGCGCAGCGCTGGGCCACGGCACGCGATTTCGCCGAGGTCCTCGTGCAGTCGGCCGGGGACCTGATCTCGCCGCTGACGGACCCGGGCATGTGGCGCTGCAAGTGGTGTAACACGCTGAACCCCGTGGCCAACCGCTACTGCAGCCACTGCAACTGGGACGGCGTGGAATTGTGTCCCGAATGCGGCTCCGAGACGCGGGTCGGGGTCCGGTTCTGCGGGCGTTGCTCCACCGACATCAAGCTGTTCGAGGATATGCGCGCCCTGCTGGTCCGGCTGCGGGAGTACCGCCGCCAGAAGGACTTCCAGCGGATCAAGGATGCCATGGACGGGGCGAGCCGCTTCCAGCCGCGCGGCGACAATGGCCGCGAACTGGCCCGCGAAATCCAGGAGCTCGACGAAACGGCCACCTGGGCGATCCGGCGCAAGGACGAACTGGTCCAGGCCATCGCGACGGGACTGGACCGCCAGAACTATGAGGAAGTCCAGGGCCGGCTGAACGAGTATGGCGTTCTGGACGACGGTCCGGAATACACGGAATTACGCCGCGAGCTGCCCTGGCGCATTGCCGAGCGCAACATCGTGCTCCTGCGCCGCGATGTGGCGGAGGTCCGCCGCCTGCTGGCGGACCGGAAGCCCGGCGAAGCCGCGCGCAGCCTGTCGGATATCGAGAACCGGCTCCTGTCGCTGGCCCAGCTGGAGTCGCAGTTCCCCTCGCTCAAGGGGGCGTTGACTTCGCTGGACGATTCCGCCGGCGCCGAGCCGCGCTCCTATGCCAGGGCCGTCGCCGGACTCTGGAAGGATGTCGAACAGACAAAGGCCGAAGTGGAGACCGCGCGGCAGTCGGTCGAGCGCCTGCTGCAGGCGGCCACGCTGGCGATGAAGGCCCAGGACTACGAAGGATGCCTGAAGACCTGCGAGAGCCTGCGGGAGGTTACGGTCGAGGCATCGCCCGCGGAAGGGTTGGCGCAAAAGGCCGCGGAGCGGATCGAGCAGATGGACCGGCTCCTGAATCGCGCGGGCGACGCGATGCGGCGGGGGAAACTGAAGTCCGCCGAACGGACAATCCACGAGTTGATCGAGCGCCTGAAACCGGATTCCCAGCCGGCGCGCCGGCTTCTGGAGCAGATCCGGGGCATACGCCGGCGCCGGGTGATCTCGGCGACGGTCCTCGTGCTGCTGATGGCGGCGATATCCTATGTTCTCAGTATCGGCCCGGTGTACAGCAAGGCGCTGCAGGCGGGTGGGATGGCCGCCATTCAACGGCGGGAAATCCTTCGCACCGTCTATGCGCCGGTGTTCTGGCTGCACCAGGGGACGCCGCTGGGACCGCTGCTGGAACAATACGCCGCCCGGTGGAAGGTCCAGGTGTTCGGACGGCGGGACCGCTGATTCCTGCCCGCGTTCAACCGGCGGTACAGTAGCGGTTGTGAAACTCGATCCAGCGGTCCAGGACGGCCGAAAGTTCCTGTTGCGACGGCAGGAAGGCAATCCGCATGTGGTGGGTGCCGGCCTTTTGCCCGAACCCCGCGCCGTTGACGGTGCAAAGTCCCGTTTCCTCCAGCAGCGCCATGCAATATTCAAAATCGTTCGTTCCGGCCGGCAGGCGTTCCAGGCGCGGGAACAGATACATGGCGCCGGTCCGTCCGAAGCAGTGGACGCCGGCCATGCGCGGGAAGGCGGCCTTGATGATGCCGGCCTTTTCGCGCAGATCGGCCAGGATGCATTCCCGTTCCCGCGCGAAGCGGGCATACGGCGGCGTCCCCGGCGGGGGAGGTTGCACGGCCAGCCCCACCAGGATCTGTCCGATGGTGTTGGAACACAGCGAAACACTCGCTTGCTTGATCAGGACATCCAGCAGGGTGCACGACGAACCTTCGACGGCCGGCGGGTTGCGGACTTCCATGTAGCCGCCCCGGTGTCCGCACTCCCCGAAGAATCCCTTGGAGACACTGTGGAAGCTGAAGAGCGGGACGTTCCGGCCGCCGACCATCTTGGCGAACGACACGAAGGTCCCGCCGTAGACGTTGTCCTGGTAGACCTCGTCGGCCAGGATGGCGATGCCGTGCGCTTCGGCGAAATCCACGACGGTTGCCTGTGTGGCCTCGTCCAGGATGGCTCCCGTGGGGTTGCCGGGATTGATGACCACCAGGGCGCGGACCCGCACGCCCTGTTTCGCCGCCCTGGCCCGGGCGCGCTCCAGTTCCTCGCGGGTCAGGCTCCATTCCCTGTCCTCGTCGGGATAGTAGTTCACTTGGATCCCGCCGCAGCGCCGGATGGTGGCGGAGTAGAGGGGGTATTGCGGGATGGGGATCATGATCCCGTCGGCGGGACCGGTGATGAGCAGTTCCAGGACATTCCGCACGCCTTCGCTGGCGCCGTTGGTGAGGAAGATGTGGTCGGGGTCGGCCTTCTGCCCGGTGGCGGAAACGCCGTCGCGGCGGTCAATAAAGGCGGCAACGGCTTCCCGGATGAAGAGCGCCCCCTGGCTTTCGGAATAGGCGCCGGTTCCGGCCTTGAGCTGCTGGAGCATATCCTCGGCGGTGCCCAGCGTGTATTCGTCCGGGGCGTCCGGATCCGGCGCGCCGCCGCCCGCGAGCAGGGTGCGT
This sequence comes from uncultured Verrucomicrobiota bacterium, assembly GCA_964458765.1. Taxonomy (GTDB): domain Bacteria; phylum Verrucomicrobiota; class Kiritimatiellia; order CAIKKV01; family CAITUY01; genus CAIVSY01. Next base: position 20,516 of record CAYWKN010000008.1, on the reverse strand, counting down.
TCGCGGCGGATCCGGGACGGGTCCTCCAGCAGCGAGAGGACCTGGCGGTAGTAGGTCAGCGGCTGCTGGCCCAGGGCCAGGGGATTGCCGATATTGCAGGGGATGATTTCCCGTCCTTCGCGGGCCAGTTGGGCGGCCCGCTGCGGAATGGGTCCGCGGATGGCATATTCCATTTCCAGGACACTACGGTTGATGGCGATGGCCCGCATGGCGTTCTCTCTTCTCACGAATTCCGCGCATTCAGGCCGTGCTTGCGTATCAGGCGCTGGAGATAGGCCCGTTCGATCTGCGCCTCGCGCGAGGCGCGGGTCACGTTCCCGCCGTTGCGTTCCAGCAGTTTCACCAGGTAGTCCCGTTCGAATTGATCCACCAGCAGGTTCTTGGCGTCCTTGAACGGCATGTCCTGCGACGGCGTCTCTTCGCGGAGGCGGCCCAGCGACAGGCAGGCGCCAAGGTCCACCCGGCCGGCGGCGCCATGCACGGCCATTTCCACGACGTTGCGCAACTCCCGGCCGTTTCCCGGCCAGTCGTGCCGGCGGAACAGTTCCATGCTCCGGTCGAAATCCGGCCAGACCGCCGGGTCGTCGGATCCCGTCAAGTCCTTGAGGAAGCAGCGGACCAGGAGGGGGATATCCTCCGGCCGCTGCCGGAGCGGGGGCAGTTCGATCTTCACGATGGACAACCGGTAGAAGATATCCTCCCGGAAGCGGCCTTCGCGCACTTCACGCTCCAGGTTCCGGTTGGTTGCGGCGATGATGCGCACATCCACCTTGCGCACCGTGTTGGAACCCACCCGGCGGATTTCCTTGCGCTCCAGCGCGCGCAGGAGCTTGGGCTGGAGATCCGCGTCCAGTTCGCCGACTTCGTCCAGGAAGACCGTCCCGCCATCGGCCTGCTCAAAGGCGCCCACCCGCTCCATGCCGGCGCCGGTGAAAGATCCCTTCGCGTGGCCGAACAGTTCGCTTTCGATCACACCCTTGGCCAGGGCCCCGCAGTCAATGACCACGAACGGCTTGTCGCGGCGCTGGCTATGGGCGTGCAGGGCTTCGGCCAGCAGTTCCTTGCCGGTTCCGGTCTCGCCCATGATCAGGATGGCCGCGTCGGTCTTGGCGTAGGTTTCGGCCAGATGGAATACCCGGCGCATGGCCGTGCTCTGCCCGCACAGCTTTCCGAAGGTCTCGCGGGGGCTCAAGGGGTAGGAGACCGTCTCCTGCAGGGGGCAGAACACGATGCGGGTGTTCCCCGCCTGGAATTCCGCCCCCTGGGTCAGGTAGGCCTCGCAGACCCGCAACCCCTGCACGAGTGTGCCGTTGGTGCTTCCCATGTCGCGCAACAGGAAACCATCCTCGCGCTGCCGTATCTCGCAATGCCGCCGCGAAGCCGCCTCGTCCCGCAGGATGAGGTCGTTCTGGGTGCCCGCGCCGATCGTGAAGACATCCTTGTCCACCGGAACTTCGCGGCCCTGCTCGGGTCCGTTCACAATCAGCAGCTTGGCCTTTTGCAGGTTCAGGGTCTGCGGGGAGGCCTTGCGCGTCAGCATGACCGTATGCATCCGGTCCGCGCCGGGAAGATGCACCGATGTTTCCTTAGACAATCCGACCATAAGAGCTAAGATCATAGGCCATGGATAAGCCAGGCGTCAAGCCGCATGTGTACAACAGAACACACAATCATGCGGCATGTGTGTGCTTGATAGCACACTCCGGGGCGTCACCACCCCGGAAAACCCTGTCTTTCGCCTGGAATCATGCCTTCCACGACGGGAACGGCCATCGGAGTCAAGATGGCACGAAACTTGCATCACTATAGCGCGCCAGTCCAAGGCCTTTCCGGGGAAGGGTCGCTGGCCGGGAGGAAGACCATGCAGAACACGGCAGGAAAGGCGGATGCCCTTGTCACGGAAGTGCCGCAGGGCGACATCGAAACCGTCAAGGCATTGAACCAGGCGTACCGGCGGATGACGGAACAGATCCGTCTGGCGATCGTCGGGCAGGACAAGGTTGTGGAGCAGGTGCTGGTGGCGATCTTCTGCCGCGGGCATGCCTTGCTGGTCGGTGTGCCCGGCCTCGCGAAGACCCTGCTGGTGAGCACGATCTCCAAGGTGCTGCACCTCACCTTCAAGCGCATCCAGTTCACCCCGGACCTGATGCCGGCCGACATTACCGGCACCGACGTTCTGGATGAGGACCGCACCACCGGTAAACGGGTCTTCCGGTTTGTCCACGGCCCGCTGTTCGCCAACATGGTGCTGGCCGACGAGATCAACCGGACCCCGCCCAAGACGCAGGCGGCGCTGCTGGAGGCCATGCAGGAACGCATGGTCACGGTGGGCGATGAGGATTTCCGGCTGCCCGATCCCTTCTTTGTCCTGGCCACGCAGAACCCCATCGAGCAGGAAGGCACCTATCCCCTGCCGGAAGCCCAGTTGGACCGGTTCATGTTCATGATCAAGGTGGACTACCCGACGGCCGCGGAGGAACTGGAGATCGCCAAGAAGGTGACCGGCACCTACAAGGCGGCCCTGGAGACAGTGTTGACGGGCGAGGACATCCTCAAGTTGCAGGAGATTGTGCGTCGCGTTCCGGCGGCGGACCATGTATTCGAACATGCCCGTGACCTGGCGCGCGCCACCCGGCCCGGGCCGGAGTCCCCCGCCTTTGTCCGCGAGCTCATCCACTGGGGGGCGGGGCCCCGGGCCACCATCAACATGATGATGGCGGCCAAGGCCCGCGCCATCCTGCACGGGCGGTATCACGCCACGACGGAGGACGTCCGCGAGATGGCCGTCACGATCCTGCGCCACCGCATCGTGCCCACGTTCAATGCCGATGCCGCGGGCATCAGCACGGACCAGATTGTGCAGCGGCTCCTGGAGGAGGTGAAGCCCTCGACCGCGGAGACGTTGACCTGAACGGGGGGCCGGCGGGCGGCCGGCCCCGGCAGCGTGCGCACGTTGGGAGACACCCATCGCCATGGCCACACTTACGGAAAAAACCGCGGGAACCGTCCCGCCCCATTTCCAACTGGTGGATCCCGACGCGATGTCGAAGATCGGCCGGATGGACCTGCTGGCCCGCCAGCGGGTCGAGGGGTTCATCACGGGGCGCCACCAGAGCCCGTTCCGAGGCCATTCCGTCGAGTTCGCCCAGCATCGCGAGTATACGCCCGGCGACGACTTGCGGGACCTCGACTGGCGGGTCTTCGGCAGGTTGGACCGCTACTGCATCAAGCAGTATGTCGAGGAGACCAACCTCCGCGCCACGCTGTTGCTGGACGCGTCCGGCTCGATGGCCTACCGCGGCGAACTCGCCGTCACGCGCGGCGGCCGTCCGCTCAGCAAGTTCGAGTATGCCCGGTACATGGCCGCCTGCCTGACGCGCATGCTCATGAGCCAGCAGGACGCCGTCGGCCTCGTGACATTCGACACCGCCGTCCGGCGCTATCTTCCCGCGCGGACGCGGGCCAACCACATGAGCGTCCTGCTGGAGGAGATGTACAACACCGCGCCCGGCGAGGAAACCTCGCTGGCGCCCGTGTTCCACGAAATCGCCGAACGCATCCACCGCCGCGGACTGGTGATTATCCTGTCCGACTTGTTCGACAGCGCCGGGGAGATGCTCAAGGCCCTGCATCACTTCCGGTTCCGGAAGCACGAGGTCATCGTCATGCACGTGATGGCCGAGGAGGAATTGACCTTCCCGTTCAAGCACTGGAGCCAGTTCCAGAACCTGGAGCAGAACAGCCAGTTCCTGGACATCGATCCCGAGGTGTTGCGGTCGGCCTACCTGGACGAGGTCCGGGAGTTTGTCGGCACGCTGGAGAAGGGGTGCGGGGAGATGCGGGTGGACTACGTTCCCTTCTCGACCCGGCAGGACTTCGGCATGGCCCTGGCCGGCTACCTGTCCCACCGGAGGAGCCTGGTCAAATGAGGCGCGGGGGCACGATATGACATTCCTGAAGGCATCCATGCTTCTGGGCCTGGCGGCGGTGGCGATCCCCATCCTCATCCACCTCCTGAACCGCCGCAAGCCCAAGCGGATCGAGTGGGGCGCCATGCAATTCCTGCTGGCCTCGGTGACCGCGCGCAGCCGCCGGATCAAGATCGAGGACGCCATCCTCCTGTGCCTGCGCTGCCTGGGCCTGGCGGCGCTGGCGCTGGCCATGGCGCGGCCGTTCCTGCCCAGCATGTCCGCCGTACCTTGGATCCTCATCCTTCCCGGCCTGCTGCTGGCGGCGCTGTCCGCGGGAATCGCCGCGGTCCTGTGGACCGACCGGATCCTGCGGCTGCGCCTGCTGAGGGTCGCGGGGGTTCTTCTGGCCGTCGCCGTCCTGGCCTCGCTGCTGGAACGGCGCATCCAGGCGCGCCGCTGGATGACCTCCGGCGGCGGCAGCGACACGGTGATCGTCCTCGACGCTTCGCTCTCCATGACCCGGACCGCGGAGGGCCGCACCAGTTTCAGCCGCGCGGTGGACGAGGCGGCGGCGCTGGTGGAGCGTTCACGGTCCGCGGACGCCCTGGCGATTGTCCTCGGCGGCCCGGTCCCGCAGGCCCTGGTGCGCCGCCCGACCTCGGACCGGCGTGAACTGCTGCGCGCCTTGCGCGCGCCGGAGTGCCGGCCGTCCGGCGGCGTCATGGCGGTCCTGGAAGCGTTGAACCTGTCCGCCACGCTGCTGGCGGACGGGCCGAACGTCGCCAAGCGCGTGGTGATCCTTACCGACGGCCAGGCGGAGGGCTGGGACCCCCAGGCGTCCGCGCGCTGGGAATTCCTCGCCGCAGCGTTCAAGTCCCTGCCGTCGCCGCCGCGCGTCCTCTGCCGCCGTATCGAGACGCCCGGACCGTTCCGCAATGCCCTCGTCTCCGATATCCGCCTGTCGCGGACGGTGATCGGCACCGACCGCCCCGTCAAGGCGGATGTCGCCATCGCCAACTCCGGCACGGCGCCCGTGCGCCCGGCGGCCCTGGAATGGATGGTGGACGGCACGCTGGTGGAACGGGCTCCGATCCTCAAGGACCTGGCGCCGCAGACTTCCGAGGCGTTCCACTTCTCGCATCACTTCGAGACCCCGGGCTACCATGTGGTCGGCGCCCGGCTGCAGGCGGAAGACGATCTGCCGGCGGACAACGCCATGGAGCAGGTCGTCCATGTCATGGATCGGCTCCCGGTGTTGCTTGTCGAGGGCGCCTCGACGGAGCGTTTCTTCTTCTTCAAGACCGCCAGCCTGATCCGGGTGGCCCTGACGCCGCGCGAGGCCGGGGCCGAAGCGCTTCCGGGCGCCCGCGACATGTCCTACCTTGTGGAGCCCACCATCGTGCAGGCGTCCGACATCGCCACCATCCGGGACCTGAACGCCTATCGGGTGATCCTGCTGGCCGACGTGCCCCGCCTGCCGGCGGCCGAGGCGGATCGCCTGGCGGCGTTTGTCAAGGCGGGCGGCGGGTTGCTGCTGATGCCCGGAAACCGCGCGGAGCCGCAATTCTACAACGCATGGCAGAGCCTCGCCGGCGAGCCCGTCCCGCCGGCCCGCATGGAGAAGCGGCTCTTTCCCTCCGATCCCCTGCTGCTGGACCTCAAGTCCTTCACGCATCCGGCGGTGCGGTTGATTTCGCAACCGGACCAGTCGGATATCCGGCTCGGCCTTGTTTCCGCCTATTGGAAACTCGGATTGGAGAATCCTTCCCCGGCGGTCCGGATCTGCGGGCGCGTGGAGTCGGGCGAGCCCTGGCTGGTGGAGCGGCAACTCGGCAAGGGGTTCATCCTCATGTCCACCATGGCGTTCGACCGCCGTGACAGCAATCTTTCCACCCTCAAGTGCTTTGTGCCGATGATTCACGAGATGGTGTACTACCTCGCATCGCCGACGATGCAGTCCTGCAATCTTGCGCCTGGCACGGAATGGACGCTTGCGGGAAGCCTCCCGGCGGGTGTGACGCCCGCGGCCGACGGTTCCGGCGTCACGGTGGTTCCGCCTTCCGGCGAGCCGAAGCCCGCGGCGGTGGAATACAAGGGGCGGGAGTTCCGGGTGCGCTTCCCCGGCACGCTGTATCCCGGCCTCTACCATGCGCGTCTGCCGCCGGTTCTGGCGGCGGCGGCGGGGATCCAGACGAACCGGGCGCCGGAAGCCCTTTTCGCGGTGACCCAGCGGCCCGAGGAAAGCACGCTGACGCCGCTGGGCGATGCCG
>CAYWKN010000008.1:12151-14235 GCA_964458765.1 uncultured Verrucomicrobiota bacterium | reverse complement strand
TTCGCGGTGACCCAGCGGCCCGAGGAAAGCACGCTGACGCCGCTGGGCGATGCCGATATCGCGGCGTTGCGCAGCCAAATTGACCTTTTCCTGCCGGCCAGTTCCGCGGAACTGCTGGCGGCCTTCACCGGCGCCGTGCCCGGCCAGGAACTCTGGAAGATCCTGGTCCTCTGCGTCCTGCTGACACTGCTGGCCGAGAGCGCCCTGACGCGATGGATCACGCTGCACCGCCACCTGCATCAGGCCAAGCCGGTGGAATTGCGTTCCCCGTCCGAAAGCGTGCAGACCACCAAGGCCCGGCTGACACAACTCATGGAGACCTGACGGATGAATCCCGAATGGATGCCCCAGACGCTCGATGCCGCGGATGCGCCGGCCCATTTGCTGCTCCCGGCTTTCCTGCTGCTGCTGGGCGGCTGGATGCGCACCCACGTCTGGGGCCGCGGACTGACCGGCCGGTGGAGCCGTGTGGCGGCTCTTGCCGGACGGACCCTGCTGGGGTTCCTGACGCTGGTGGCGGCCTCCGGCCTTGTGCGCAAGGTGGTGCTTTTTTCCACCGCGTGGCAGGTGTGGATCCTTATGCTGCTGGGAGCCCTGCTGGTCGAGGCCATCATGGCCCTGGCCCGCCTGGAGCGGAACATCATTTCCCGCCGCGCGGGCAGGGCCCTGACCCTGCTGCGCCTCGCCGCGGTGCTCGCGGTCCTGGCGGTGCTCTGCCAGCCGGTGCGGGTATTCGACTCCATCCGCCGCTTCCAGCGTCGCGTGGTGGTGTTGCTGGACACCAGCGCCTCGATGCAGGTGCCGGACAACAACCTGACCGCCGGGGAAAAGGTCCGCCTGTCGGAAGCCCTGCGGGTGCCCGCGGCCCGCCGGCCCTTCGCGGTGGACCGCGTCGCCGCCACCCTCAAGGCCGCGGGCGAGGACCTGCAGGCCCAGGCGGACGGCTGGAATGCCCTGGCTTCGGCGCCCGCCGACCTGCGGTCCAGGCAGATCGAGCGCAATGCCCCGGCCTGGGGCCGCAAGCTCAAGCAGGCGCGCGAAACAATCGCCACCGCCGACAAGGATCTCGCCGCCACCGCGGCCGCCCCGTTCCTGACCAACGCCGTGACGCATGCCGGCAGCCTGAAGAAGTTCGCGGAGCGCCTGGGCGCCGAGGGCGGCCAACCGCTGGACAAGCTGATCGCCTGGACCCGGGATGCCCGCGCCGCCGCGACCAACGGCCCGGCCTACGACGCCGCCCGGGAATCACTCCGCAAGACGGCATCGTTCCTCACCGAGGCCGAAACCCTGCTGCTGCCCGCCGGCGACGGTGTGGACGAAGCCTTCTACCGTTCGCTGCCGCCGGCGGACCGCGCCGCGGTGGACCGCGTGGCCGCGATGAGCCGCAGCGAGATGGCGGGGCGTCTCCTTCTGAACCGTCCCGCCGCGGCGGCGGGGGAGACCGCCCGCGTGCCGCCCCCCGGCATCCTCGAACGGCTCGACCGCGAATACGGCGTGCAGTTCCACACGTTCGGCGTGTTTCCCGCCGGTGTGCGGACCCGCACACTGCTGGAATCGCCCGAAACATTCCCGTTCCGTCCGGATGCCCGTCAGAAGGTCGGCAGCGATCTGGCCGGGGCGCTGGAACGCACCACAGCCGATCTTCCGGCCGAACAACTGGCCGGCGTGATCCTCCTGTCCGACGGGCGCCACAATGCCCCGGGTTCGGTGGAAACGGTGGCGCGCAGGCTCGGCGTCCAGCGGATTCCCGTCTTCCCCGTCGTGCTCGGCGCGGCGCGGCAGCCGCCGACAGATGTCGCCATCGCCGCCCTGGCCGCACCGGAGTCGGTCAGCACGAACGACAAGGTCTCGTTCACCGTTGATCTCAAGCTGGACGGGATGGCCGGGACGAATGTGGCCGTGACCCTGCTGGATGGCGCGATTGTGGTGGCGTCCAATTCGGTCACCCCGTCCGCCCCCGCCTTTCGCAAGCAACTGCTGCTGTCCGATGTGCCGAAAACCAATGGCCTGCACGCGTACCGCGTCCGTGTGCAATCGTTCACCAACGAGGTGGACCTCGCCAACAACGAGCTGGAGATGCCGGT
>CAYWKN010000008.1:10042-12051 GCA_964458765.1 uncultured Verrucomicrobiota bacterium | reverse complement strand
ACACCGCTGGCGGAACTTCTGCCGGTGACGTTCACGCCGTCCTCCCGGCCCCTGCTGGCAGCGCCCGAAGCGGAGTTCCGCCTGAGCCTGACCGCCGAGGGGCGCAACTCGGTTTTCCTCAAACTCGACGACGATGCCGCGCGTAACCTGGAGATCTGGAACGGGCTGCCCACGATCTACTGGCGCAACGGTTCCCTCAAGGCCAAGGAAGGGGCGACCGTCCTGGCCTACGCCGAAGCGGCCCGGCAGGGTGTTGGCGAGCCGGTGCTGCGCGTCCCCGACGCCGAGGCTCTCGCGCGCCAGCGGCAAACGGAGCAGGAGAGGCCGCTGCTGGTGAGCCACCAGGCGGGATTCGGCTCGGTGCTGCTGTCCAGCTTCGATCACACCTGGCGCCTGCGGTATCGCAAGGGCGACGAGTATCACCACAAGTTGTGGGGGCAGATCCTGCGGTGGGCCACGAGTGACCGGATCGCCTCGGGCACCTCGACCCTCCGGGTGGGAACGTCGCGCACGCGGTATCCGCAGGGCGCGACGGTGCGCGTGACGGCCCGGCTGGTGACCGCGGACTACCGTCCGGTCACCGATGCCTCGCCGGTCGTCCTGGTCCGGTCCGAGGCCGATACGGTCAAGCTGCGCCGTCCGTTGCGCTACCGGCCCGGCTCGCCCGGCATCTACACGGTGGAGATCGGCTCGCTGCCCGAGGGGCGGTATCGCGTGGAACTGGAATCCGCCGGCAGCAGCCTGGTCCCGGCCGGGACCGCCGGCGTGGAAAGCCAGTTTTCCGTCACCGCCGCGGCTGACGGCGAAACGGTCGAACTGGCGGCCGACAATGGCCTGATGAACAGCGTGGCGGCATTGACCGCCGGCAAGACGCTCGCGCCCGCGGAGCTTGATTCCCTGCCGGGGCGTCTGGGCCCGGCCCGGGTGACCAAGGTGGAGCGGCGCCAGGTGGACTTGTGGAACTCCTGGCCCTTGCTGCTGCTCATCGTGGCGTTGCTGACGGCCGAGTGGGTGCTGCGCAAGAGAGTGAGGCTACCCTGATGAACAACCTGACGCATGATCCGTCCCGCCCCCTTCCGGGGCCGATTGTCACGGCGCTGAACCGGTTGATCCGGCGTGCGCGACACATGATTGTTTTCCGGGGCCTCTGTGCCTCTTTCGCGGCGGGCATCGGGGCGTTCCTGGTGGTAATGCTCTTCGATGGCGTCCTTACGCTGCTGGTGGCCTGGCCCCGGTGGGCGCTGACCCTGGCGGCGTATGCCTGCTGGGGCGGCGCCACCTATTGGTACCTGGTGCGGCCGCTGGCCCGGTCGTTCTCGCTCACCGGCATCGCGCGCCTGATCGAGCAACACCACCCCGAACTGCAGGAGCGCATCAGTTCCGCCGTGGAACTGCTCGGCAGCAAGGATCTTCCTTCCATCCGCGGGTCCGAGGCGCTGATCTATGCGCTGACGGAGGAGGCGGTGAAGGAGGCGGTGTCCCTGCGGTCGCGCCAGGAAATCTCGTTCCGCGGCGCGCTGCCTTTCGCGGTGGCGGCCGGTGTGGTGCTGGCCATTGTGGCCGGCCTGGGACTGGCGATGCCGCGGCAGGCGGGATTCCTCATGGCCCGCGCCGCCGCGCCGTTCCTGAACCTGCCGAACGTGCGGGCGATGGATCTGGTCGTCGAGCCCGGCGACGCGCTGGTGGCTGCGGGCGGCAGCCTGCAGGTCAGCCTCAAGACCCGGAATCCCGCGGTCAGCTTCGCGCGGTTGCGGATGACGGATCCCCAGAACCGTGAAACCACGGTCGAGATGATTGCCGTGCCCGCGGCCAGCAACCGGACGGATCGCTGTTTTGCCGTCACGCTGCCCTCGGTGCTGAATAAATTCCGGTACCGCGTCCAGGCGGGCGACGCCCTGTCGCGCTATTACGCCGTCCGCGTGGCCGTTCCTCCCGTGATCCTGCAGCGCGATATCCGGTTCCGCTATCCGGAATACTCCGGCTTGGCGCCCCGCCAGGAACGGGACGGC
>CAYWKN010000008.1:8209-9942 GCA_964458765.1 uncultured Verrucomicrobiota bacterium | reverse complement strand
TCTCGGTGACCCAGCCGCGGCAGCGGGATCTGCGCCTGAACCGCGATACGACCCTGCCGGTGTTCTATTCGGCCGAGGATGACCTGGGTCTCCAGGGCGTTTCGCTGGTGTTGACCTTCCCCGGCAAGACCAACGAGTTCCTCCGCCCGCTGCCCCTGCCTGACGCCCCGCCAGGACAACCCCGCAGGACCTTCGCCTCCGATGTCACGCTCGCCCTGCAGGACGCGCTGTTCACGAACGCGCCGCGGTTCTCCTTCCGGCTGCGCGCGACCGACAGCCTGCCCGCCGATGCGAAAGGTCCGCAGGCCGGACAGTCGGACATCTACACCGTCATCCTGGACGAAACAGCGGATTCCTGGCGCGGGCAGGTGCTGGCCAGCCAGGACAAGCGCGTGACCGAGGGGCTGAAGGAGGCGCAGCAACAACTCGCCAAGGCGCGCGTGCAGGCCGTCGCCCTGCAGGCCCCGCTGGCCCTGCAGCAGGAACTGCAGGCGGACACGTCGCGCAAGATTGATGCCCTGCAGGACACGCTGGCCGCCGCCGAGAATTCCCTGCGGGACACGGCGCAGGAACTGGAGAAGGGGTTCTTCGACGCGCTGGCGACGAATCTCAACACCCTGGCCGAGGAGCATGTGGCCAAGGCCGAGAACCTGGCCGGGCAGACCAAGCTGGTGGACAATCCCGCCGAGCGCTCGGCCCTCCAAAGCAATGTCGTGGCGGAGATCGACACATCCTTGAAGTCCGTGGAACAGGCGATGCGCGAGCATGAGCAAGCCCGCCTGGCGGCCAAGCGGGCTGTGGAACTCGACGAGATGAGCGGCAAGCAGGAACAACTGGCCCGGGAGCGCCGGGACCTTGACGCCGCCGACCCGGTGGCGCTGACCAACGCGGCGGACAAGGCGGCTGCGGAAGCCGCGGAGAAGGAGTGGGCTAAGGACCAGGATGCCGTGGCCGCTGACCTGGCAAAGATGGCGCGGGAAACGCCGGACGCAGCCGTGGAGGTTGCCGGGTCCGTCAGCAACAGGTCCGCGCGCGCGGCGGAGGAAGCCGACCAACTTGCCAGGCGACAGATGGAACTTGCGGCGCTCACCCGCGAGGCGGTGGAGCAGCAGCAGAAACAGGAAGCGCAATGGCGCGATCTTGCCGCACGGCAGGACAAGCTGGCCGAAAGCGCCAAGGCGGAACCACGGGCCGCCCGGGAGGCCGATGCCATGAAGAATGCGGCCCGGGAGATGGAGACCGGTCTTCGCGAGCAGGCCCGGCGCCAGCAGGTGGAAGCGGCGGAATCCCTCCGCAAGGAAGCCCGGGAACTGGATCAGCCGCCGGCGGCCACGCCGTCCGGCACGCAGCCGAAGACAGGGGGCCAACCGCCGCGGGTCGGGGAAAAGGATCCGTTCCGGGAACTGGCCGACAAGGCCGGTGCGCTGAAGGAGCAGCAGGAGAAGACGGAAAAAGCCAAGGTTCCAACGCCGGCGGAAGCCGCGCGGGACTCCGCGCGCATTGCCGAAGAGGCCGGGAAGTTGTCCGAACAGGCGGCCCAGTCCGCCGAAAAGTCCGCGCAACAGGCCGAGCAGTCGGCCCGCAAGGCCCAGGAGCAGGCCGATGCGGCGAAGGCCGCCGCGCAGCAGACGGAACAGACGGCGCAGCAGGCGGAACAGGCGGCGAAGCAGGCGGAACAGGCGGCACAGCAGAGCCAGGGCAAGCCGAACGAGCCGGAGGCGGAACGCGCTGCC
>CAYWKN010000008.1:6961-8109 GCA_964458765.1 uncultured Verrucomicrobiota bacterium | reverse complement strand
CAGACGGCGCAACAGAACGCGCAGGCCGCGCGGGAGAATGAGGCAGAAGCGCGGCAAGACGCTCAAGACGCGAAACAGGACAGCCAGAACGCTCAACGGGAGGCCCAGCAGGCCCGGAAGTCCGCGGATGCCGCGAAACAATCAGCCCAGCAGGCGGCCCAGCAGGCACAACAGGCCGCCAGCGCCGATTCGCCCAAAACGGCCGACCAGAAGAAGGAAGCCGCCGCGGCGTCGGCGGAGAAGGCGGTGGAGAAGGCCATGGAAGCCACGCAGGCGGCGATGCGTGCCGACGCATCCGCCCAGGCCGCGCGCCGGGAAGCCGATTCGTCGAAACTGGCCGACATGGCCCGCAGGCAGGAGGAATTGCGGCGCGAGGCCGACGCCCTTCTGGCGGCACAGCGGCGGGATGTGGCAGGGCTGGAGAAGGGGATTTCCCGGCAGGCGGAAGCGGAGGAACGGGATGTGGCGCAAGCCGCCGAGGCGCTGGCGCAGGCCATGAGCCGCCAGACCCCGCCCGAAGGCGCGGCGGAACGGGCCTCCGCCGCGGCGCGCGCGGCCCGGCAGGCGGCCGATGAATTGCGGCAGAACCGTGAGACGCAGGCGCGCTCCGCCGCGCAAAACGCGAAACGGGCGCTGGAGCAGTTGGCCCAACAGATGCGGAACGCCACCCGCGGCATGGAGGGCGAGCCCCTCGACAGGCAGGCCGCCATGGAACAATTTGCCCGCCAGGCGGAAGAGCTGGCCGGGCGTCAGGAACAACTCGGCAAGCGGATTGACGCGCTTGCCGCGGATCGGCCGCTGGACGCCTTGCAGGGGCAGCAGGAGCAGGTCACCCGCGAGGCCGGCGAATTGATGGAGGAGGCGGCCACGATCCAGGCGCAGGCGGCTGAAGCCATGAAGCAGCCCGATGGCGCCCGCCCGGCGGCGTCCGCCTCCCAGGCGGCCCAGGCCATGCAGCGCGCCCGGCAGGCCGCTGACCAGGCGGGGCAGCAGATGCAGACCGCCGCTGGCCGGAAGGACGCCGACGGGAAGAGCCCTTCGGCCCAGGCCCTGCAGCAGGCGGCCCAACAGGTCGGCCAGAGCCAGCAGCAGGCGGCGCAGGCCATGCAGCAGGCGGCGCAGGCCATGCAGCAGGCGGCGCAGCAGGC
>CAYWKN010000008.1:0-6861 GCA_964458765.1 uncultured Verrucomicrobiota bacterium | reverse complement strand
CAGGCGGCGCAGCAGGCGGCGGCGCAGCAGGCCGGCCAGCAACCAGGTCAGCAACCGGGCCAGCAGGCCGGCCAGCAACCGGGTCAGCAGTCAGGTCAGAGCCAGCTTCCCGAGGCCTACCAGAGCGCCCGTGAGGCGGCGCAGTCCCGCGAAAGCGCCGACGCTGCTGCGGCGGCCGCGCAACTGCAGCAGGCGGCGCAGCAGGCGTCCAGTCAGGCGCGCGCCATGGGCGTCAATCCGCGCCCCGCCACGCTCCAGACAGCTTCGTCCGGCGGAGGAACGGGCAAGGATGTGCGCACGGATTCCGAGGAACTGCCGTCCTTTGCCCGGCGGCTGGGGATCAAGCTGCAGGACTGGCTCAAGCTCCACGGCGAACTCAAGGACGACGTGCTGCAGGCGATCAACAGCGAGGGGCCCGAGGAATACCGGCCGATCATCCAGAAGTATTTTCGGGAAGTTTCGCGCCACGGGGAGGAGAAATGAGACGGACACTCACGGCATGGAAAATCCTGGCGGTGGTTTGCATGGCCTGGCTGACGGGGCTCGGGGCGCGTGCCGACACCGCCGTCATGGAGGACGAGAAGTACCGGCGCGCCTTCGACGAGGCGGTGGACAAGGGGCTGGCGTTCCTCGCCCGCTCGCAGGCGGCGGATGGATCCATTGGCGGACCCGCGACGCCGGCAATCACTTCGCTTGCGGTCATGGCCTTCCTGGCGCGGGGGTACTCGCCTGGGCTGCCGCCCTATGGCGACACGATCAACCGCGGAATTGACCATATTCTATCCATTGCCCCACCCAGCGGCCTGCTCATGGGCCAGAACGGGCAAATGTACAGCCACAACATCGCCGCCCTCATGCTCTCCGAGGTGTCCGGGATGGTGGACCCCGGGCGGCAGGCGCGGATTGACGAAGTGTTGCCGCGGGCCCTGCGCATCATCCTGGCGGCGCAGGATGTCGCGAAGGGCGAAGGTCATGCGGGCGGATGGCGCTACGCACCCACCAGCGGCGACAGCGACATTTCCGGGGCCGGGTGGGCGCTCTGCGCGTTGCGATCCGCGAGGAACAACGGCGCGCCGGTTCCGAAGGAGGCCATGGAGAAAGCCGAGAAATACATCCTGCGCTGCCGGGCCGGCGACGGTTTCGGCTACCAGCCCGGAATGGGGCCGGGCCTGGCCCGGACCGGGATCGGCCTGCTGTGCCTGGAACTGGCTGGCAGGCACCGGGACGAGGTGACTCTGGCGGCGGGGAAATACATCGCGGGTAATTTCAAGGACGAGTCTTCGCTGGCCGGGGAGGTCTGTCCCTACTACACGCTGTACTATCTGGCCAACGGGATGTTTCAACTGGGCGGGCCGGAATGGGAGGCCTTCGCGCCGCGGTTGTACGATTCGATCCTGAGGATCCAGGGAAAGGATGGCGCCTGGCAGCCGAGAAGCGGCTATGCGCCCAACGCGCAGTATGCCACCGGCATGGCGATCCTTGCACTGAGCGTCTCCTACCGCCAGTTGCCGATCTACCAGCGTTGAGGATGTGGATTTCGGGCGCGGGGTTTGCTATAGAGAGGCGTGTGGGCCCCGCACCGATGCTCGGCTCCCTTGGAAAGGCTGCCTCATGAGCACTCGTCCTTCTATGTGTCCCGGAGATAGTGCGCGCGGGTTTTGTGCCGCCGCCGGTCTGATTCTGCTGGTCTTCGCGGTTCCTTGCCTGGCGCAGCAGGCCGCCCCGCCGTCGGGCCTGACCTGCGCGGAACCTTTCTGCCGTTTCGGGGACCTGGGGCCGGAGAAGACTGTCCGGCACACGTTCATGCTGACCAATGCCGGCCCGCGGGAGGTGCGGATCAGCGCGGTCCGGGCGGGGTGCGGGTGCCTGGCGGTGAACCTGGCCACGAACACCGTTGCGCCGGGCGGCACGCTGCCGATCGAAGGTGTCATGACGCTGGCCGGGCGCAAGGGGCCCCAGCGGAAGGCGATCTACGTGGAAACCGGCGGGAACACCGGCGCGCCGTTGCGGCTGGAATTCGAGGGAACGGTCGTGCCGCCGCTGGATGTCCGTCCGGAGGGCGTGCATTTCGGGACGCTGGCCGAGACCGGTGACGCCGAACGTGACGTCATGATCGTTTCCACGGGAACCAACACCTTCCGGATCCGGAACGTGACCAGTTCATCGCCGCAGTTCAAGCCGACGCTGGAAACCGCGGAGGCGGGGAACAAGTTCCGGTTGCGCATCCAGAGCGCGGGTCCCCGCGCGCGGGGTACCACCACGGCGTCGGTGCGGGTCGAGACGGATCACCCGGCCATGCCGGTCCTCGTGATCCCCGTCACGGTGTTCGTGGCCGGGGATGTCGTGGCCGCGCCATCGAGCCTGATGCTGATTGAATCGGCCACCAATACGCCGCGGACGTACTACGTCACTGTGTATTCTCCGGCCCGGAAGGCCTTCAAGGTTGCGGAGGTGCAGGCGCCGCGTGCGGATGTCGAGTCCCGTGTCGCCGAGGTGGCTGCCGACCGGCACCGGGTGGAACTCCGGTTCCCGGGGTCGGTGCGGGACTTGAACGGCGCCACGCTGCGGATCCGGACCGACATGGCCTCCGTGCCGGAAATCCTCGTGCCGTTGCGCGTCATTGCCCAGCCCGGAAAATGACGCATTTGGCCCGAGCCTTGCTGATCGCCTCCATCCTGCTGGCGCCTGCTTTGGGATCGGCCGCAGGGCAGGGGGGGGCCGGGGCGGCGGACGCTTCAGTCGGCGAGCTCATACTGATCGAGCTGTTTGCCGAGAACGGATGCGACACCTGTGCCCGTCTCAAGCGCGAGGTATTCCCGGAGTTCGAGCTGAGCTATGCGGGCGGTTACCGCTGGCAGGAACGGGATATCGCGGCGCCGACCAACTATCTGCGGCTGGTGCAATGGTTCAAGCGGCTGGACATCAAGGACAACCCGCCGGTATTGATCGTGGTGGACGGTCGTGAGGCGCTGGCGGGGTTCGAGGCGATCCGCGACGGATTGGGCGCCGCGATGGAGCGGGCGATTGAAGCCCGGCTGGCAGGCGCGGTCCCGGCGGGTGCGGGCAGGGAATTGGAGCCGCCGGACCCGGGCATCCTGAGGCGCCATGTGGAGGGATTCACCCTGGCGGGGGTCCTGGTCGCCGCGGCGGTGGACAGCATCAACCCCTGCATGGTGGCCACGCTGGTGTTCTTCCTGAGCCTGCTGTCGGTCTCCCACATGGGGGC
Source organism: uncultured Verrucomicrobiota bacterium (assembly GCA_964458765.1). Lineage (GTDB taxonomy): Bacteria > Verrucomicrobiota > Kiritimatiellia > CAIKKV01 > CAITUY01 > CAIVSY01. The sequence goes on along the minus strand of CAYWKN010000008.1, from coordinate 3,635 downwards.
GCGCAGGATGCTCCTGGCGGGCGGGGCGTTTGTGGCGGCGTGTTACGCGACGTACTTCCTGCTGGGACTCGGGTTGTTCGCGGGGTTGCGGGCGATGACCGCGGTGCGCTGGATCCGGTGGATATTTGACGCGGTGATTCTGGCGATGCTGTCGGTATTTGCCGTGGTATCGTTCCTGGATGCCGCGCGGTATCGCCGGACGGGCCGGCCGGGTTCGGTTGTGCTCAAACTCCCCGACAGCCTGCAGCGGCGGATCCACGAGGTAATGAAGCGCGGGTTGCACACCCGGCGCCTGGTGGCCGGCGGGCTTGGGGTGGGGGTGTTGGTGACCCTGATGGAAAGTGTGTGCACGGGGCAGGTGTACATTCCCGCGCTGGCGCTGATGATCCGGAGCGGGCAGTCGGTTGCCTGGTGTTCGATGTATCTCGCGTTGTACAACCTGGTTTTCGTGTTGCCCCTTGTGATCCTTCTGGGGCTGACCTGCGTGGGGATCGGGATCCCGGCCCTGGTGGAGTGGAGTCGGCGGAACGTGGTGATCAGCAAGACGTTATTGGGGTTGTTTTTTGCCGGGATGGCGGCAATGATGCTGGCATTGCGGTGAGAGAGAGTGGCTTGCCACGACATGGGCTTGCTTGACGGAGGGGATATGAAGAACAAGACGGCGGGTGCGAACATGCGGGCGATGGCGGTGCAGACCCGGGCGGTGGCCGATAGCCGGCGGGCGACGGCCCGGAACAGGATTGTGATCGCGGTGATCGGCAGCGACCGGCCCGGCATCATGGCGGGGGTGACGGCCATTCTGGCGGCGCGCAACGCGAATATCCTCGATGTCAGCCAGACCATCATGAGCGACCTGTTCACCATGGTCATGCTGGTGGATCTCCAGGGGATTTCCTGCAAGTTCGCGGCGCTCAAGCAGGAATTGGAAGCGCATGGCGGGCGGCAGGGACTGTCCATCATCGTGCAGCACGAGGAGCTTTTCCGGGCAATGCACCGGGTCTAGGCGCCCGAGGGGGAATCCATGGCACTCAGTTCAGAAGAGATTTTCGAGACCCTCGGGATGATCCACGCCCAGAGCCTGGACATCCGGACGGTGACGATGGGGATTGACCTGCACGAATGCGCGGGGCCGGACATCCGGCGCGTGGCCCGGCAGGTCTACGACAAGGTTATGCGCCAGGCGGAACGGCTGGTGCCGGTGGCGGAGGAGGTGTCGCAGGAATACGGCATCCCGATCGTCAACAAGCGGGTGGCGGTGACGCCTGTCGCGTGGGTGGCGGCGGCCTGCGAGACGCGGGACTACACCTTGATCGCGATGGAGATGGACAGGGCGGCGCGCGATCTGGGCATTGATTTCATCGGCGGTTTCTCGGCGCTGGTGCAGAAGGATATGACGCCGGCCGGGCGGGCGCTGATCGCATCCATTCCGAAGGCGCTGGCGCAGACTTCGCGCCTGTGTGCATCGGTCAACATCGGCACGACCAAGGCGGGAATCAACATGGATGCCGTGGCGCTGCTGGGTCAGACCCTCAAGGAGGCGGCCGCGTTGACGGCCGACAGCGAAGGCGGCGCGTGCGCGCGGCTGGTGGTGTTCTGCAACGCGGTGGAGGACAATCCCTTCATGGCCGGAGCGTTCTGCGGGGCCGGGGAAGGGGATGGCGCGCTGTCGGTGGGGATTTCCGGCCCCGGCACGATCCGCGCCGTGGTGCAGGCCCTGGGGCGCGACGTGGACCTGCAGACGCTGGCGGAGGAGATCAAGCGCGTGGCGTTCAAGATCACGCGGGCGGGGGAACTGGTGGGGCGCAGGTGCGCGGCCCGGCTGGGGGTCCCCTTCAACATCGTGGACCTTTCGCTGGCGCCCACGCCGGCGCCGGGCGACTCCGTGGCGGATATCCTCGAGGCGATGGGATTGGACAAGGCGGGTTCCCCGGGCACGACGGCCGCGCTGGCCCTGCTGAACGACGCGGTCAAGCGCGGCGGGGCGATGGCCACGAGCCATGCCGGCGGCATGAGCGGCGCGTTCATCCCCGTCAGCGAGGATGCCACCATGGCCCGGCGGGCGGCGGAGGGGGCGCTGACGATCGAGAAGCTCGAGGCGATGACAGCGGTCTGTTCCGTGGGGCTCGACATGATCATCGTTCCGGGCGATACATCCGCTGAAACGCTGAGCGGGATTATCGCCGACGAGGCGGCCATCGGGATGATCAACAAGAAGACGACGGCGGTGCGGATCATACCCGCGCCGGGCAGGCAGGCGGGCGACCATGTGGAGTTTGGCGGGCTGCTGGGCGGAGGGCCGGTGATGCCGGTCAATCCCCATTCCTGCGCGGTCTTCGTCCGGCGGGGCGGCAGGATTCCCGCCCCGTTGCAGGGGTTGAGCAACTGAGGCGGCCACGGCGGGTTCATGGATAACCGGCGGAAAGAGAACCTGTTCTTCCTGTTCACGGTTCTGGCCGTGACGGTGATCGCCTACGCGCCGATGGTGGACGGGATCCTGCGGTTCAGCGTCCGTACGACCCAGGCGGTGAACGCGTTTGTGCTGGTGGCGGTGGCTTTCGCGGATGCCTTTGCCACCGTGATCCGCCGGCATGCCTTCCGGGTGAGGATCAACAATCACGGACTGTTTCTGTTCACCCTCTCCTGCGTGGCGCTGGCGTCGGCGTCGGTTTCGTGGCTGTGGCCGCTGGCGGTGCTGGCGCTGTGCCTGAATCTCGTGGCGCTGCTATCCTTCTGCTTCGGCCGGGAAGGAGCGCGGGAGTTCACCCCGGCGGTTGCCGGGCTGGGCATCGGGGTGGGGATGCTGATATTCGTCCCGCGCCTGGACGCGGCGCTGCGGATGGCGGCGGCCAAGGTTTCGGCCTGGGCGCTGGCCGAAGCCGGGTTCCGCGCCGAGCTGGCGGTGCGGGAGATGCCGTTCCGGGTGGTGATGCTGGTGGAACGCGGCGCGGCGGGCCTCTACGATGTGGCGACGGAGTGCAACGGTTTCGGGATCCTGCTTTCCTGTGTTGTGCTGACGGTCATTGTGGCGTTGCGCCGGCGGGCGCCGGCGGCGGTGTTTGCGGCGCTGCTGGGCTTCTCGCTTGTGGCGGGGCTGGTATTCAACAGCCTTCGCATTGTGGCGATCGTGATGGCCTCGGTGCGGACCGACATGGACTACGACGCCATACACGAGGGGCTCGGCAGCGTGGTCTACCTGCTGGCGCTGGGGCTGGTGTATGCCGTCACCCTGGCCGCGACGCGGGCCCGGACCGGCGCCGCGGGCCCGGACCGGGGAAGCGAAGTCATTTTGCCGCGCTGAAGCTGCCGGCGTAGGTGCCTGTGCCGCCGGATGTGGTGGCGGATCCCTGGACGGTGCCTGTGATGCGGTTGTTCACCACCACGCCGCTGAACTGGATTTCGCCCGTGCGGTCCGACTGTTTCACGGGTGCGACCAGCACGAAGCTTGAACCGGAAAGCTGGCCCTCGAGGCGGGCGCCTTCGAACAGGGTGTCGCTCGAGACGGCCCCGCTGGAGCTGATGGTGATGGTGACGGGGTAGGTGGAGCCGGAGGGGGAGCCCGAAGGGGGCTGGAAGAAGACCGAAGCCGTGCCGGTATAGGTGCCTGCCGCGTTGGTGGCTATGCCCGCATCGCCGCC
>CAYWKN010000007.1:15592-31243 GCA_964458765.1 uncultured Verrucomicrobiota bacterium | reverse complement strand
CCCCGCCCCCTTCAGGCAAAGTATGTCGCCATTGCCACTTCCGCCCCGGGGGCAGTCGTCAAACTTCTGACGTTACCCCTGCACTCGGACAAGCCCACCGATGTTCACGTAAGCGAACTCATGGGACTGGGGGAGAATGCCGAGTTTCGCGTGGGATACGAACACGTATCCGACAGCCGCAACGAGCGTCGTTTCCTCGCCGCCGCTTTGCCCGACAACGTCGTCCAGCCTCTGTGCCGCCTTTTCCCCAGTGGTGTACCGGCCCCCTATTCCGTGGAAATCTCGGGGCTCGCCAGCATGACCGCCTTCGCCGCCGGCCCCGGAACCCGGCACAAGGGCGACACCATCGCGGTAGTGGATTTTGGGGCCTCGTGCACATACGCGGCCTTCTACAGCAAGGGAATCATATCGCTGGTCCGGAGATTCGACTTCGGCGCTGAACCCATCCTCCGGAAACTCCAGGAATCGCTCGGGGTGGATGGGGATGTCACGCTGGGGATTCTCAACGACCAATCGTTCGACGTCAGCCAGACCCTTCGCCAAGCCATGGAACCTTTTCTCCAGCAGATGACGATTTCGATCGATTTTGTGGAGAGCCGGGAGAACACGCCCGTTTCCGAGCTTTATGTGGGCGGCGGCTTCACCCTGTTTCAAGGCTGGATCAAGGCGGTGCAAGAGGGCACCGGCCGACACCCCATCCTGTGGAATCCGTTTGAATCCATCAAGATCGGAAATGGCAGTATCCCGCCCGCCTGGCAGGGGCAGGAGTCGCGGTTTGCCGCGGCCACAGGCGCAGCCTTGGCGGCATTGAGTATCTGACAAGATGCATATCAATCTCATACTGGAAAACGAGCAGCGAAGCGCCAGTCCCGTGACCTTCGCCATGTTCATCCGGATCGTAGCCGGCACACTGATCGTGCTGGTGCTGCTCGGATTGTTTTCCGTGTACTTCTCGTACCGTGAACTGCAGAACAGCGTCCGGTATTGCGATACGGAGTGGGCGGAGACGGAACCCAAGTTCCTGGCAGCACAGCAGTTGCGCCAGGACCTGATCGCAAGATCCGCCAAACTCAAGGAAATCCAGGGGTGGCGCACCACCCGCGTCGAATGGGGGCGGCAGATGGAAGGCGTCCAGGCTGCGACCCCTTCGCTGATTCAACTGACGGAACTGAAAGTCAGCCAGGACATCCTGATGCTCTCCAACAATGTTCCCGCCCGTGTGTTTGAACTGCGGCTGTCCGGCCGGACTGCGGCCGCCCGCTCGGAATCGAATGTAAGCGAATTCCAGACGGCTCTCTTCAAGCAGCCGCCTTTTGACACATACATCGAGTCGGTCAACATCCCCGCCGGCGCGTTCCGGCAGGACCCCCTGAACAAGGCCGACCGTGTCTTTGAAATCGTCTGCAAGTACAATCCGAGATCCTTTGAATGAAATTGCCTGAAAACAAAAAGGAACGCCTTCAGGTTTTCGTGCTGATCGGCATTGGCGTCGCGGCCGTGCTCTACGCCATGACCCAACTGGTGGTGATGCCGTTCTTCGCCTCCAAGCAAGAGCTCAGGAGCAGCCTGCAAACCAAGAAGGCCAAGCTGGAAAAGGCGGAGCGGGAACTCAACTTCGCCCCCAAGATCAAGACGGAATTCGACTCCGTGACAGGCGAACTGGACACGATCATTCGTGCACATGTCCTGCGACCCATCCTCGGTTCGTATCTTGTCGGAGTCTCGGAGACCCTGGAGATGCAGGCCCGCTCCTGCAACATCAAGCTGGATGAAGTGCAGGAGATCGGCGTTCGGGAACCGCCGCGAACGGGCAAGAAGGCAACCGTTGCCCGCGCGTTCAAGGCATATGCGGTCCAGGTGTCCGTCAAGGCGTCTTACGAGCAGACAGCCGCGTTTCTCCGCAAGCTGGAGGATATGAACCCCTATTTGTGCGTGTCCGATGTGCGCATCACCGGCCAACCGGATAGCCCCGAAACACACAGGGTAACCCTGCGCATTGAGTGGCCCATTGAAGTGGAAGGCGGCAAGGAGCAGGGCGCTGCCGCCGGTCGTGGAGACAAGTCATGAGGCCGTGCGCGTTTCGATGCCTGTGGGGTCTGGCCGCGTTGCTGCTGGCGAATTCCGCCGGCTTCCTGCCCGCCCAGCAGATGCCTCCGCCACCCGCCATGGGCCTCGTGCCCGGCCCGGACATCCCCCCGCCGGCCACGGATGAAGCCGCGCCTGCCGCCCCGGCTGTCGGCGCCACAGGCGTTCCGGGTTCCGGAGTCGAACTGGAGCCGGATATGACGCGCACGCGAGACCCCTTCTGGCCTGTGGGGTATGTCCCGCCACGGCAGGTTGCCACGAACCTGACAGCCGCTCCTGAAGGCGCCGCAAAAGCGGAACCGGCGGGGGAAAGGCTCGCCCCCCCCGACTGGGATTCCGCCCGCAAGAACCTGGATATACGGGGCATCAGCCTGATAGGCCGCGAAAAGCAAACCAATGCCGCCAAGTATCTGGCCGTCATCGGCGGCCGGGTCGTCGAAACAGGCGACGCGGTCTCCGTCGTTTACATGTCCCGTGTGTACCGGTGGAAGGTGACGGCCATCAGTCCCGAGGGCATCGGATTGACCAAACTGGACGCTCGACCGCAGTAAATAGAGATAGAGGATTCCACGAGGAGGATGGCAACATGAAGAAGCACGGTGTGCGAAGCTTTCTGGGTATGCTGGGCCTGTTGGCGGCGTCTTTCCTGCCCGGCGGGTGTGATGACCCCAACACAAGCGAGTTGGACGGCTACTTCGACAGCCACCCGTTCGTCAACGATCCGCGGTCTTCCTCACCCAGCGTCGTGAGTATCAATCCTTCTTCCGCCACCATTGCCAGCATCGGAAGCCGCGTCGTCTTCAGGGCTGCCGGCGGCAGCGGCGGATACACATGGGATGTCTCCACCCCGTCCAGGGGCTCCATCACGCCCAGCGGAGGGTCCCAGGCGATCTATGTGGCCCTCTCGGTCGGCGCCAATGATGTCATTGTGTACGATCGCTCGGGCCATGCCGCCATTGCCTATATCAGCGGCGGCGAGCAACAGAGCGGGACGCTTGCCATCAAGGCCGAACCCCAGACCGTCAGTACGGACTGGAACCTGTCCGTGCTGACGGCCAGCGGCGGAACTCCGCCGTACGCATGGGCTGTGTCGGATTCGCTCCGCGGGAATTTCCCCTCCGGGAACACCGGGGCCAGCGTTATCTACCAGAGGTACGATTCCGGAGACAACGCCGTCACGGTTACCGACGGATCCGGCACAAGCGTCAGCTTGATCATCAGTCAACCCTGAATATGGATTCCTGACGAAGGAGAACGACCGTGAACCAGGCGCATCTGCGGAACCGAATCGCGGTGGGGATGGCGATGGCGCTTTGCCTTTGCTGCTTTTCCACCGCCTGGTCTCAAACCGTTTCGGGCTATGTCCTGAACGGCTCCCTCTGGCGGGAAAACATCGAGGGACCGCCCGGTGACGGGGATGGCCAGGGGGTTCTGATGCTGGGCGTCTGGCCGAAGGACACCGAAAGGATTTCGGCCCCCTTGGCCGCCGCACCCCTGACAAACGCCGCACCCCTGCCCATGCCGTTCGGCCCCTACCCCTATTCGGTTTCCATCGCACCCGGCGAGTATATCCTTGCCGCATGGATCGACGGCAACACGAACAGCCTCTACGACGATGGAGAACCCTATGGCCAAGTCGCGGTGGAGGTGAAGGGATCAGGCATCGCAGGACTGAATATCGCCATCGTGGATGATAACGATGAAGACGGCCTGCCCAACTGGTGGGAATACCATTGGTTCCGATTCACGCCAAAACCCTTTTCGCTTTCCGGCGGCGATGATCCCGACAAGGATGGGCTTTCCAACGCCGAAGAAGCCACGGCAAGCATCAGCCTCCCCGGCTTTGACTACCTCAACCCCGGCAACTGGGACACGGATGGAGACGGCATCGACGACCGCTGGGAAACCCAGTACTACTCGGAAGAGCATGGTATCGGCACCCATCCCTGCCAGCCCGACAGCAGCGATGATCTCGACGGCGACGGTCTGTCCAACTGGCAGGAATACTGCGGCGTGGATGGCTACCCCCCGTTGCAGGCCGGGCTCTATGTCAACGGCATCTACGAGGCCCGCGCCAACGCCCAGACGCAGGATGATCTCAACCCTCTCGATATCGATACGGACTTCGACCTCCTGCTGGATAGCTTCGAAGCGGCGTGGTATGACCCGGTCTCGGGGATCGATCCCGCCTCCGGCCCCCTGCGCGGGTTCCCCTCGGGAACCAACATCAACACCGAGGTTGCCCGCGCCGACCCGGATCAGGACGGCTTGAGCAACTACCGCGAGCAATGCCTGCTGGCCGAGTTGCGCCAGGGAGCCGCCAATCAGGACAAGTGGGTGTGGGAAGACCGGATCCCCTTCCCCATGCTCTCCTACTATGACGCCAACGGCGAACAGCGCAGAATCTGCTTCATGAGCTTCAGCGGATCAGACCTCCACCTGGGCCTCGCCCCTCTGGATGTGTTGGCCACAACGGGAAATCGCGCCGCCCTGCGGAACCACGAATGGACCGATCCGACGGAAGGCACAGGGTACGATTACGTGGATGAAGATATCCCGCCGGGACACGACACGGATGACGACTGGCTGCCGGACGGCTGGGAGGTCGAGTTCAACCTGGACCCGCGCGACGACGGCATGGGCGGCTCCTGGGACCACGGCCCTTTCGGGGATTTGGATGACGATGGCTTGCTGAATGTCGAAGAATACTTCGGCCAGGATGGAGACCGGTTCGCCACCCGCCCCTTCATCAACGGGACCGGTGACGAAACCAACCCGTACCAATACAACCACAGACCGGATTCAACCTATAGCTGGCGGTGGTATCCGACCAATCTGATGGTGAACCCGCTCACCAACCCAAGAGCAGGAACCGGCATCAGCAGGGTCGAGACCCTGGGCTCCGCCCTTCCCAGCACCACCCTGGGCATCCCGGACGGCGGCCGGGATACCGACGACGACGGCATTAGCGACCTTGACGAGATGAATCCCACAAACGGGACGCCGATCTCCAGCCCCGTTCATTCCTGCGATCCCTTTGTCCCGAAGTCCATCCTGATCACCAGTTCCAATGGCATCCCCATCCCGGACCCCGAACCGGAGACGGGCCATGGCATCGTTCCCGCCGGCATGCGCGAGGACCTCCAACGACGTGATTGGACGGTGGAGTGCTACGTGAAACTTCTCGGCACCAACCTGACCGGCGACTTGTTCCACTTCCAGACTAGGGCGGGAACAAAGTCCCTGACAATCTATCGTCTCGCCTTGTCCAACAATGTCCCCAGGGCTTCCTGCCACCTGGAAGGCGGATCGCTGAAGACAGTGCAAGCGAACGTCCTCCCCACCAATCGCTGGATTCACCTGGCGGCAGTCTGGTCCCACAAGCGCAACATGCTGGGGCTCTACGTGGATGGATTGCTCTTCATGGCGACACCCTCCGTCGGCGAGTGTTTCTCCCGGTACATGTTCCCCGCCACAAACCGTCTCACCCTGGCCGCTTCGCCGGACAACTCGTTCAACGGACGCCTGATGCTGGATGAAGTCCGCATCTGGGGCCTTGCCCGGTCCGCCGAACAGATCGTTTCCTTCGCCTCCGTCCTGCCCCCGCCGCGGAACGGCGACGATGTCTGGCTGGATGCTGAATCGGATCAGTTCTACACTCACGCCGACAGTGTCCTCGTCAATGGCGGTTCATTGTTCGATGGCGAACCCGGCCAGCCGCTGGACAATGTCTGCCGGAAGGATAACAACTTCTGGATAGACAACGGCGACCTGCAGTACAACGCCGCCGTGGACGTCCTCCTGGCGTCCGGCGCGAGCCTCAAGGAAGGGCTGACGGGCACCCTTGTGGCCAATGTCCTTTGGAATGACAAGGACGGTGACGGTTCCTTTTCCCGCGACAGCCTCCTGGCCTACTACCGGTTCGATGACGGCGGCGCCACGGCCGAGGACTTCGCCCGGCGCGCCAAGTCCGGATTGATCGGCTCCACCTCCGAGGAATTCCTCTTCGGCGATCGGGGCTATGCCCTCCCCACCAACAACTTCACCTGGGTAACCGGAGATTCCGCCCCGATCTATGGAACGGATAAACGTGGCGTGGATGATGCCGACGGCGACGGAATGCCCGATGCATGGGAAATGATCTGGCACCTCGATCCATGGAACGATGGTTCCCGGGATGAAACCGTGGGGGGCAGGAAGGATGGACCGGCCGGAGCGCTGGGCGATCCCGATCATGACGGCCTGAACAACCTCTACGAATACTGGGCCGGAACCAATCCGCAGTCGTTCGATTCGGACGGCGACGGAATCCCGGACTCCCAGGAGGATCGCGACGGCGACGGCGTCCTCAACATCACCGAGCAACAGCTCCGCAGCCGTCCCGACATGATGGACACGGACGACGACGGACGCGCCGACAACGAAGAACAGGGCATGGGCACCAGCCCGGCGGAACCGGGCGATCCGTCGGTGTCCCGCGCCGTGGTTCTCGGCGGAGCGCCTGGAGATTACCTCTCTGTCCCGCCTTCCGCGCGGCAACAACTTACCGACTGGACCATCGAGGCCTGGGTCAACCCGTCCAATGCCGTGGATGGCGCCGGGACCATTCTGCGGCGTGTTGTGCAGAACATGTCCAACGGCGTGGCCATGACCTATGTACTGGGACTGGAGACCAACGGCTCCGCCCTGCGCCTGTACGCAGGCTACGTCTGGCCCGACGGCAGGCAGTTTGTGATCCGTGGCGGCGATGTTCCGGCCACCGGTTCCTGGACCCACGTGGCAGCCCGCTACAACAGCCTGGGGGCTGAACTCAACCTCTATACGAACGGCGGCATGTCGGCCACTACCAACGCATTCTATGACGCCCCCCCCGTCAGCGGCATGGGCGGCGAAGTCTTCCTCCGGATCGGCGAGGATTTTGCCGGGGCCCTGGACGAAATCCGCCTCTGGTCAGTAGTCCGCGACGACGATCAAATCCTGTACGGCATCGGAAAGGTTGTGCCGGATTCCGACATCGGAAGCCTGGCACACTATTTCCGCTTCGATGATGGCGAAGCCGGCACCAATACATTCCCGTATGGCGAGTACCACCAGCCCGGAGGTTTTCAGGACTTCACTTTCTCCAGCGACTGGAACGAGCAGTGGCGTCACGCCGCCCGCCAGAATGGCAGCGTGAGCCTTCTCAGCCCCGGGGCTATCGTGCCCCCTCCCTCCCTGCGGGTCATGCTGGCTCCGGAAGCCGCGAAAATCGCCGGGGCCCAGTGGTGTCTGGACGGCGGGCCATGGCAGGACAGCGGAAACACCCTGCAAGGACTGACACCCGGCGAGCACACGCTGCTGTTCAAATCCCTCCTGGCGTGGATGGAGCCGCCGTCCGAACCCGTTGTCCTCACAAACAACACCGCAACGACACTTACCCGCACCTACCAGCAAAAAGCCGCCCTTACGATCAGCATCGAACCCATCGCCGTTCGCGCCACAGGACACGCCGCCTGGCGCCTGGATGGAGGAAGCTGGCAAACCAGCGGTACAACCGTATCCAATCTCAATCCCGGCGCCCATACGCTGGAATTCGCGGATGTCGGCGGATGGGTCAAACCTCCCCTGGAAACCGTGGTGCTGGCCCCGGGGCAGTCGCTGCCCCTGACCCGTCAGTACACCATCATGTATGGCTCCGTGTCCGCCATCCTCCTGCCGCAGGGCGCTGTTACGGCCGGGGCCCAGTGGCGCATCAATAACGGCACATGGATGAACAGCGGCGAGACGGTCGGCAATCTGCCCCTCATCACCCACACGATGGATTTCCGGAGCGTCCCGCTCTGGAACCAACCGTCGAGCATCAGCGTGACTCTCACAAATCAGGATGTCGTCGTGGTCACGGGCTCTTATGTGCAAGTAACCGGACTCTACGTGACCATTGACCCCGTGGACGCCATCAACCAAGGCGCGCAATGGAACGTCAACGGCGGCGCCTGGACCAACAGCGGCGTCTTCCTTGAACTGGCCCCTGGCACTTATACCGTCAGTTTCACTCCGCTGGAGGACTGGCTATCCCCGGGCAGCTTGACGGCGGTTGTCTCCAGCCAGAACCTCACAACGGTAGTGGGCCGCTACTACCGCATGGACACGTTCGGCGGGGCGCCGGGCACGGCACCCGGCCAATTCATCGGGCCGCGCGCCGTGGCGGTGGACGCCGGCCACAGGCTCTATGTGGCCGACACATTGAACAACAGGATCCAATGGTACGATCCGCTGGCTCAGTTCTGGACCACCTGGGGACAATGGGGAACGAATGCCGGCCAGTTCAGCGCCCCCTCAGGCATTGCCGTGGATTCCGCGGGCAACGTGTACGTGGCCGATTCCAACAACAACCGGATCCAGAAGCGCACAGCCACGAACGGTCAATGGCGGACCTGGGGCGCCTACGGCACCAATACGGGATTCTTCATCGGCCCCTCCGATGTCGCCGTGGACTCTGCCGGCAGCATTTTCGTCGCGGACCTCTACAACAACCGCGTGCAGAAACTCGGGACCAATGGCGCATGGATGACTTTCGTCCCGCCGGGTTCCGCCGCGGGGTACGTCCGGAACCCCCGCGGGTTGTATGTTGATTCGATGGACAACCTGTATGTTTCGGATGACGGCATCCAGACCAACGGCGCAAGCCGCATACAGAAGTTCGACAAGGCCGGCGCCCTGCTTGCGCTCCTCGGCAGCAGTCACGAGTCCCTCGGGCATTTCCGCCGGCCTGCCGGCATGGCTCTGAACGCCACCAACCTGTACGTCGCCGATGTGGAAAACAGCCGGATAGCCGTCTCCTCCACCAACGGCACATGGGCCACACTGCTCGCCAGCAACGTGTTGAACCATGCGGAAGACGTGGCCTGGGATCCGCGGGGATTTCTCTGTGTCGCCGACACGGGGAACAACCGCATCCTGCGCCTGCCCGTCACCCAGGGGGCCGACAGCAACCGGACGGTGTCCTTCTCCGGCACCTTGAATCCCGGCCCCACCCTGACGTTCACCATTTCCTGGTTTGCAGCCCTTGACTGGTTCTATGCCGTCGAATACGCGAATGCCCTGTCCGACCCATGGCAGTATTTGAACGGATGCACGAACATCCCCGGGCAGAACGCCATGACCAACTGTACCGATTACACCATGGGAACCGTAACAACTCGTTTCTACAGGATCATTGCATACTAGAAGTGTCGAACGCACGGAAGCGAATCAGCAGGAGAGAACATGAAAGCCTATTTCCGAGCCCTGTCCATTGGAGCCGCCATTGCCGTCTGTTGCGCCGGAGCACCGGCTCCCGCCCTTGAACCTGGCGCGGCAGACATCGCCTTTGCGCCACTCACCCGTGCGCCGAAAGCCATTATCCTGGCCCAGGTCACAGCTCCCGGCGCTGCCGACTCAGCCGCCATCGCCGGATCGGCAGGCGCCGCCGCGGCAACCGAAGCGCTCCCCTCCGCCGGAGACAAGGCCCCTGCCGCCGCGGCAGGCAGCGGCGCGACCGGGACCGACGCGAATGCCACCAATGCCGGGCCGGAAATCGTGCCTCTTCCCACCGCCCCAACTACGAGCAAGGAGAATCTCATATCCATCGCTTTGGATGACGTTCCCCTTCAGGACGTGGTGCGGATGTTCACCCGCATCTCAGGCGCCAACATCATCGCCACTTCCACCAACCTCCAGGGGAAAGTCACCGTCAACCTTCAGGATGTCGAGTGGAAGCCCGCGCTTTCGTCCATCCTCGACATATACAATCTTGCGATCTTCGAGAAGATCCCCGCATCGGGAATCTACAGCGTCGTCCCCAAACCGCCGGGCGCGGCGGAACCGCTGATCGCCCAGACCATTTTCCTCAACTACGCCACAGTGTCGAATGTCCAGAACATCGTCGCGACCATGGTGGACAAGGGCGGTTCCGCCGCCCCCTTCCCCAACGCCAATGCACTGGTTGTCCGCACCAGCGCGGCCAACATGAATGAAATCCGCAAGGTCGTGGCCGAAATCGATCTCCCGCGGAAACAGGTCTACATCGAGGCAAAGTTCCTGGAACTCACCGATGAGGCCATCAAGGACCTGGGCATCAACTGGCAGGTCCTGGAAGGCTACAGCGTGGGCGTCAAGGACATGTCCTGGGGCATTCGGGAATCCCGCGACAAGGTGCAGGGAAGGTCCGACACCCTCGGCATCTCGGACAACCGCTCCCGCAGTGATGTCGTCAATGACCGCTTCGACAGCACCGGGACACGCTACGAGGAAACCACATCCATTACCGAGGAACAACCGCCGGGGTCCGGGAATTTTGTCACAAGAGAGGTCACAACGCCCACGCGTTCTGTGGTTGACTCGATCGATCAGTCCAGAACGGCAAACCGCAATCTGGAGGACAGGTACACAAAGACTGTCTCCGACATCCGCACCGCGGTCCTTTCCGCCAACGATTTCGCCATCATCCTCAGCGCATTGAAGCAGATGAACGGCGTCAGCATCGTGTCCAATCCCAAGATTGTCGTGGCCAACGGAGAGACGGCGACCATCCATATCGGCGAGAACGAGCCGAACATCAAGGGCTCCGTTACCGCCGGTCAACAGGGACAGGCCAACACCACGACGTACGCTCTCGATACGGACCGGCCCTATTTCGAGTTCGGCATTTCCGTGGACGTCACCCCCACCATCAACAATGACAGCAACATCACGGTCCGCATCAATCCCAAGCTGAGCCGCTTCGTGAGAAACAAGGTGGCGCCGGACAACAACAGCTTCCCCGTGGAGGCCACCAAGACCATCAAGACAGTCTTCAGTCTTGAAAACGGCAAGACAGCCGCCATCGGAGGACTGACGGAAACCGATGAGCGTGATGTGACAAAGAAGATTCCCCTGCTGGGTGACATCCCTCTCCTGGGAAAGTACCTCTTCTCCCATACGCACAAGCAGAAAGCGCAGCGTGAAACCATTATTTTCGTAACCGTCGCCATGGCGAATCCCGCCCAGATCGGGCGGGAAGAAGGGCTTCCGGAGGACGCAAAGCTTGTCCACCAAATCCTCAAGTCCCGGGATCTCGTGAAGGAACAGAAAGTCGTCACTCCGTAACATCGGTCGGTATCATGGCGCAAGAATGGAACATTCGGCCCCGGTCTGCACACTGTTCTGCCTGCTCGACTGTCTTTGTCGAAGGACAAACCTATCTGACAAGGCTGACGTTCGAGTCCACTGACTACACCCGGGGAGACTATTGCGAGTCTTGCTGGGCAAGCGTCAACTCGCAACATCCGGGATACAGCTCCTGGAAAGGTGTCTTTCGCCTGCCGCCCCAGGAACCGGATCGTCGTGTGCGCAAGGAAACCGCCGAGCGCCTCCTCAGGCGGTTGATGGAGGACAATGACCCATCCCGCCAGAACGCCATCTATATCATTGCAGTCATGCTGGAACGGCAACGCGTCTTCCAGGAGCGGGAAACACACGCAACCGAAGACGGCCGCCGGGTCATTGTGTACGAACACAAGCGAACGGGGGAAACCTTCGCTGTGATTGACCCGCAGTTGCGGCTGGAGGAAGTGGAACCGGTCCAGCAGGAAATCATGGCGCTCCTGACCGGGGAAGAAACCCAACCCGTCATGACGGAGGAGCCGGCGGGCAGGACTCCTCCTCCTACCGATGTTTGACCTGATCATCAAGGATGGCGACATCGCGGATGGCAGTGGCGGCGAAATCCGGCGGGCGGATGTCGCCATTCAGGAGGATCGCATTGCCGCCTTGGAGCCAGGACTGCGGGAGTCCCTGGCGCGATCGGTCATCCACGCACAGGGGCGGATTGTCTGCCCGGGCTTTATTGATGTCCATTCCCATTCGGATGCCTATCTTCTTCTTGAACCCGCAGCGCCCAGCAAGCTCTTCCAGGGAATCACAACAGAAGTTGTGGGCAATTGCGGGGCCTCGGCAGCCCCCTGCCATGGCGATGCGCGCCTTCCTTCGGACTGGCAATCTCACGCCTATCCCGGCACATGGATCGACATGCGGGAATACCGCCGGTTGCTCGAAGCCGTTTCCCCGGCCGTAAACGTGGTGGCACTGGTGGGCCATAACATCCTGCGCGCGGGAGTCCTTGGGTACAAGGGCCGTGCCGCAACGCCCGGGGAAATGGCGGTTATGATCCGGCGGCTGGAAGAGTGCATGGATGCCGGCGCCCGCGGGTTGAGCACAGGACTGATCTACCCTCCGGGAATGTACGCCTCCCGGGAGGAACTCCTCGCCTTGGCGTCGGTCGTGGCCCGCCGCAATGGCGTATATGCCTCGCACATGCGCAGCGAAGGCGGCGGGCTTCTCGAGTCGCTACAAGAGACCATTGACGTGGCACGAACCACCGGCGTCACCACACAGGTTTCCCATCTCAAGACCTCCGGACGCGCCAACTGGCCGCTGATTGACAAGGCCCTTGACCTCCTGAAGTCTGCCAGGAAAGATGGAATCCGTGTGGCCGCCGACCGCTATCCCTACACCGCCTCCTGCACCGAACTTGACGTCCTCTTTCCCAACTGGGCCACCGAAGGGGGGCGTGACGCGGAATTGGCCCGCTTGCGCGATCCCGTCACCCGAGCCCGCTTGCGCCGTGAAATCCTGGCCACGCGCACCGACCGTTCGTGGGGATCCATAACGATCGGGTCCACCAGCGAGGCCAACAGCCGCTTCCGGGGCATGCCTCTCGAAGAAGCAGCCCGCGCCCTCGGTCTTGAGCCGCTCGATGCCGCGCTTCACCTTATTGAGACCGATGCTCTATCCACAACGGCCTTCTTCCAGGGCATGAGCGAAGAGAACATGTGGCGCATCCTGGCGGAACCGTGGGTCATGATCGGGTCGGATGCTTCATTGCGCGCGCCATGGGGGCCCCTGGGCCGCGACTATCCCCATCCCCGCGCTTACGGAGCCTTCACCGTATTCCTCCGCGCCGCTCTTGACGGCAAAACAGTATCCCTTCCGGAAGCCGTCAGGAAAATGACCGCCCTGCCAGCCTCCCACTTCCAACTCCGGGACAGGGGGACATTGCGCCCCGGCGCCTTTGCCGATATCGTTGTCGTGGACCCTCCCGCCGTGCGGGCCCATGCCTCCTACGCCGACCCCCACAGGCTTTCAGAGGGAATCACCGACATCATTGTCAACGGCACGCCCGAATTGCTCGACCGGACATTGACGGGATACCGCGTCGGCCGGTGGCTCTAGGACCAAGGCGCCTCAAGTGCTGGCGACAGCACGGCGCCCTGCTTTCAAGGCACGGTCGATGGCTTCTGCCATCTGGCGCAACAGTATGGGCTTCATCAGCACGTCGCGAATGCCGCACTCCTCCAATTCCGCCTGTGAAACCGTCTGACTGAATCCCGTGCACAGAATCACCGGGATGGCGCGTCGCATGTGCCGAAGTTCCCTCACCATTTCCATCCCTGTCATTGTCGGCATCATCTGGTCCGTAATCACCAGGTCAAACCGTTCCGGATCAACCCGGAACACCTCCAGCGCCTCCCGGCTGCTCCGGCAGGTCACAGGCGTATAGCCCAACCCCGACAACATCTGTTCCGCCATGGTGACAATATCCCCGTCGTCATCCACAAAGAGCACGGTCCCCACACCCTTCTTGGGCGGCGAAACGCTTGCCGCGGACGACACATCCACGGATTGCGCCACAACCGGCAACACAATGTGAAATGCCGACCCTTTGCCGGGTTCGCTCTCCACGTGGATCGTGCCCTGCAAGCCGGTGACAATGCCATGCACAACGGCAAGCCCCATGCCCGTCCCCTCCCCGCTGCGCTTTGTTGTGAAGAACGGCTCGAATATGCGTTCCAACGTCTGCTTGTCCATACCGGAGCCGGTGTCGCGCACGGTCAGGTCCACATACTCCCCGGGAGGCAGCCGGGGGAAGCGTCCTCTTGTCTTGCTGCTGACCGCGACAGAAGCAAGCGTCAATTCCAGCACCCCGTCTTTCCCCTTCATGGCATGCATCGCATTGGCACAGAGATTCATCACCACTTGATGCAATTGCGTGGGATTGGCAAGAACGATATCCCGTTCACACCCCAGATCGCACCGCAGTTCAATACTGGGCGGGATGGAGCCGCGAAGCAGCATGCGGACCTCGTTTACCACCGTCCCCAGCCGCACCGGCTTCTTCTCGTTGTCCGCCTGCCGGCTGAACGCGAGGATCTGACGCACGAGATCCCGTGCCCGGTGGCATCCCTTGAGGATTTCATCCAGGCTCGTGCGGAGCGGGGAGTTGGGCGGCGCGACGAGAATCCCCATCTCCGTATACCCTATGATGGGTGTAAGGATGTTGTTGAAATCATGCGCGATCCCCCCGGCCAGGGTCCCAATGGCCTCCATCTTCTGCGCCTGCCGCAGGGTCTTCTCGTTCTGACGGAGCGCCTCCTCCGTCCGGCGTCGATCCGTAATGTCCTGAATCTGCACCAAGAACCACTTGGGATTGAAACTTGGATCCAGCCCCAGGTTCGTGGCAAACACGTCGAAACGACAGCGCCCCGATCGCGAAGACGACAACCGGTTCTGCCGTCGCTCCTCGTCGCAATCAAAATCCCACTCGAACCTGACCGTGCCCCCCTTGAGAACCTCCTGGAGATAATCAGCCGTGAAATCCGATGTGTGGAATACGTCCAGGCGGGCAAAGTGCGCCTTCTCACTCAACCCGAACATCGCCAGGGCCGCCTGATTCACATCGGTCAGCTTCTGATTGGCGTCGTACACCGCCACACCGATCGGCGATCGCGCAAAGAAGTCCTGGAATCGCCGTTCGCTTTCCTTCAAGGCCTGCAAAGCCTCCCGCCGCTTGCTGATGTCCTGGGCGGCACACATGACCACGGGGCGCCCCTCGAACGAGAGCATGCGAACCGTCACCTCCACCGGGATCTCCACCCCGGACCGCGAACGGAAAACCCTCTCCACAACGACCTCGGCCGGTCCGGATGCGGACCCCCGCCGATCCAGAAGCTCCGCATGCAGGGGGCGTCCCGTGTCCCACCCTGCCTCTATGTTCAAGGGGGTCAGACTCAGCAATTCCTCGCGCGTGTACCCGAGCATCGCACAGGCCGTATCGTTCGCCTCCACATACTTGACGGGTTGGTTCCTGGCATCCAGTCCGTACACAAGAATGGCATCCGGGGAGCGGTTGAACAGGGCATGGTACCAATCGCGCCAGATCAGAATGCTCTTCTCGCGCTGCTCCTCCTCTTCCAGGCTCCTGGCGAGATGGCGGTTCCGCGCATCCAACCGGGCCGCGCGGTCTTCCATGGCCCGCTGGACACGACGCGCCAGCAAGAACACAGCCACGCCCCCACCACCCACCGCCAGGACAACCAGCAGGATAAATCCCGCCCGGGCATAATTAGGTCCGGGCAACAGCCACCGGGAGAGGGCTGTGTGGTAGGGGGACCGCGGGTCGACCCGGTTTGCCCTCAACCACTCGTCCAGCGCTTCCAGGACAGCGCCATTCCGGCTCACAGCGGCAGCAAAGCGGAACTCGACTGTCGGCGTGACCAGATGTGTGGGCCT